>JAOTUY010000089.1 GCA_029863625.1 Acidimicrobiia bacterium | reverse complement strand
CGTGGTCCGCCGAGCAGGCAACAACGTTTCGATGACCGCCGGACGCGACCTCTGGTACGACGAGATCACCAAGGGGCAACCCACCGAATCTGAGCCGGCGGTCATGCATGCCGAGGACATGCTGTACATCCTGTACACCTCCGGCACGACGGGAAAACCCAAAGGCATCGTGCACACCCAGGGCGGCTACCTGACCGGCGTAACCACTACGCACGACTACGTCTTCGATCTGAAGCCCGACGATGTGTATTGGTGCGCAGCCGACATCGGTTGGGTGACGGGCCACAGCTACATCGTGTACGGACCGCTCGCCAACGGAGCCACCGGCGTCATGTACGAGGGCGCCCCCAACTTCCCCGACAATGACCGGCTGTGGCAGATCATCGAGGACTACAAGGTCACCATCTTCTACACCGCTCCCACCGCCATCCGGGCCTTCATGAAATGGGGCGACCAGTATCCGGCCGGCCATGACCTCTCGTCGCTCCGCTTGTTGGGAACGGTGGGCGAACCCATCAACCCGGAAGCCTGGATGTGGTATCAAGAACACATCGGCGGTGACCGGTGCCCGATCGTTGATACGTGGTGGCAAACCGAAACCGGGGCGATCATGATCACCCCGCTGCCCGGAGTCATTGCCACAAAACCTGGATCGGCCACCCTCCCTTTCCCCGGCATAGAAGCCGACGTCATCGACGACGACGGCAACTCAGTGCCGCTCGGTGGAGGTGGGTTCCTCGTCCTCAAACGCCCGTGGCCGTCGATGTTGCGGACGATCTACGGAGACCCCGACCGGTACGTGCAGACCTATTGGTCGAGGATGCCGGGTGCCTACTTCGCCGGAGACGGATGCAAACGCGACGACGACGGCTATTACTGGCTGCTTGGAAGGGTCGACGACGTGATGCTGGTGGCCGGGCACAACATCTCTACCACCGAAGTCGAATCGGCCCTGGTCTCACACCGGGCGGTAGCGGAGGCGGCCGTGGTGGGGCGTAAAGACGAATTGACCGGACAAGCCATCGCCGCCTTCGTCACCTTGCGAGCCGGCGAAGTCGGCGACGACAAGCTCCTCCACGAATTACGGGATCACGTGGCAGCGACGATCGGGCCGATCGCCAAACCGCAAAGCATCGTATTCACCGACGACCTCCCCAAGACCCGCTCGGGCAAGATCATGCGTCGCCTGCTACGCGACATCTCCGAAGAGCGACACCTGGGAGACGTGACCACGCTCGCCAACGAGGCTGTGGTCAAGGACATCGCCGAGAAATCCAGGGTGTCGACGAGCGAGTAGCCGGCGATGGGACCACGCCCTCCGGGTAACGTGTGAACCCAGCGAAGGAGTTGTGGCGAATGAAATGGCGAAGGTTGGCTGTGTTCGTCGCGGTGGCCACGGTTGCCGCAGCCTGTACCTCGACGGCCGCGACCACCACCGCGCCAGCGACCCCTGCTGAGCTACTGGAGGCGTCGGCCGCGACTATGGGCTCCGTGAACACGGTCCAGTTCAGCATCGAGCGGGGCGGGGAACCGGTCTATATCGACACGCTGGGGTTCCTCGAATTCGTGAGCGCCACCGGGCGCTACGCGGCGCCGGGGGCCGCAGAAGCACTGGTGACGGTAAGCGCGCTCGGACTCTCGACTACGGTCGGAGCAGTGGTCATCGAAGGCGACACCTGGCTCACCAACCCGATTACCGGAACCTGGGAACCCACTCCGCCGGACTACACGTTCGACCCGGCCACCCTCTTCGATCCCGAGGTTGGCTTCCGGGCGATGTTGCAGGAGGGCATTCCCACCGTCGAAGACATGGGCGATGAAACCGTCGAGGAGACGACCCTCCGCCACGTCCGGTTCACCGCCTCCGGCGCTCGCGTCGAGGTGGTCACTGCCGGCATGGTGCGGGGCGCAGACGTCACCATCGACGCCTGGATCGAACCCACTTCGGGCGAACTCCGGCGACTGAAGTTCCCTACGACCATCGGAGCGTTGCCGACCGATTGGGACTTGACCTTCTTCGACTACGGCGCCGACATCACGATCACCCCGCCGGCTCTCGAAGGATGAGCCGGAAGGCCTCCCCCAAACTCGTTCTGGCAGTGGTCGGGTTCGGGGTCTTCATTGCCGCAGACGACCTGACCGTTGTCGCCACCATGCTGCGCCCCATCATCGGGGACCTGGGGATCGTCCTGCCGGACGGACTCAACCAGATGGCATGGATCGTCAACGCCTACTTGATCGCCTACGTCGCCGTGATGCCGTTCATGGGCCGGCTTAGTGACGTTTGGGGCCGCAGACGCACCTACATTTCTTCGCTGGCCCTCTTCCTGGCCGGCTCGATAGTTGTGCCGTTGGCGCCCAACTACGCGATCTTTCTGGTGGGACGAGTGCTCACTGCCATGGGCGGAGGTGCGCTGGTGCCGATAGGGCTGGCAATTGTCGCCGACGTCTTTGGCGACAACCGTCGCGCCCGGGCCCTCGGTACCCTGGGCGCTATCGATACGCTCGGGTGGGTGTGGGGTCCGCTCTACGGCGCCATGCTGGTGCGGTTCCTAACGTGGCGCTGGCAGTTCTATCTCAACATTCCACTGGCCATCGTTGGCATCGTGGCCGCCTGGTACGTGCTCGAACACGTTGGCAAGCCCACCCATGCCCGTATCGATTGGGTCGGAGCGGGCACGCTATCGGTCGGCCTGGTCGCCTTGAATGTCGCCCTGCTCGAGTCTGCCCAGATCCAGAGCGTTACCGGGCTGGAGGAGCTGACCGGCTCCGCCCGTGGTCCGATGTGGTGGCTCCTGGGGGTGGCCGCCGTCGCCCTAGCTGCCTTCGTCGCCCATCAGGCCAGGACCGACGATCCCCTGGTACCTCTGCGTCTGTTCAAAGGCCGCAACCTCACGACGGCGGTTGTCGTCAACTTCCTGGTTGGAGCCACCCTGGTGATTGTCATGGTCGACGTGCCGTTGTTCGTCAACGTGGTGGAATCGGGCATCGAACGTGCGGCAGTGATCGCCGGGTGGGTCCTGAGCGCTCTGACCGCCGCAATGGCGGCTGCCTCTTACGCAGGCGGGAGGATGACCGAGCGTTGGTCATACCGTCCGCCGATTCTGCTTGGCCTCCTCGCCGTCCTTAGCGGTTTCCTCCTCCTGGGTACCGGTTGGACACCCGAGACCACCTATACGCAGATGGCGTGGCAGCTGGCAGTGCTTGGCACCGGTTTCGGACTGATCTTTGCGCCGGTCAGTGCCGCGGTGGTGGATTCGGCGCAACCTGAAGAGCGAGGCGTGGCGGCCAGCTTGGTGATGGTCCTGCGCCTCATGGGACTGAGCGTGGGATTGTCCGGACTCACTGCCTGGGGTATCTACCGCTACGGGGTGCTCCGCAAATCGATCGTGCTTCCGCCGTTCGGCGATCCCACCTACGAGAGCGCGCTGCGTCTGGCCCAGGAAGAACTGACCACCTCGGCCCTGGCCGAAACCTTCCTGGCTGCGGCGGTCATCATCGCCGTTGGCATCGTCGTGGCGCTCTTCATGAGAAATGTGACACCGCAGAAGGCGTCTGCTCAGTCGGATTCGTCTGGGTAGAGGATCAGGCGGGCGCTGCGGCTGTAGGTGAGGTAGGAACGGGTCCACTCGAAGAGGACCACCGCTCGATTCCGAAAACCGATCAGGAAGAGAATGTGGATGAATAGCCAGGCCAGCCAGGCCGGCAGCCCCCACAGCCGAATCCCCTTTATCACGGCAATCGCCGAACTGCGGCCCAAGGTGGCCATCGTGCCCCGGTCAACGTATCGGAAAGAACGGGTTGGTTCACTCCGAACGGTACGGGTGATCGACTCGGCTGCGTGCTTGCCCATTTGGATTGCGGCCGGCGCTATCCCGGGTAATTGCCTTCCGCCCTCGACGACATGAGCCAGGTCGCCGACCACGAACACTTCCCGATGACCGGGCACGGTCAGGTCGGGTTCGACCATAACGCGACCCGCCCGGTCCAGGTCCGTTCCGAGCGAAGCACCGAGGCCGGAGGCAGCGACTCCCGCCGCCCAGAGAATCGTACGGCAGAGGAGGCGTTCTTCGCCCAGACTGATGCCGTCGGCGTCGACCCCGGTAACCGGCGCTCCCGTGCGGATTTCCACCCCCAACCGTTCGAGTTGTCGATGAGCCCGAGCCGACAGACGGGGTGGATAGTCGGACAAGATCCGCTCCCCTGCTTCGATCAGCAGGACCCGGGAATCGCCCGCGTCGAAATGCCGGAACTCATTCGCCAGGGTGTGCCGCGATAGTTCGGCCAGCGCACCGGCCAGTTCCGCCCCGGTCGGGCCAGCACCGATCACTACGAACGTGAGCAGACTGCGTTGTACGTCGGGATCCCGAGTGACTTCAGCTTGCTCGAAAGCGGACAACACCCGGCGACGAATCTCGAGGGCATCTTCGATGCTCTTCAGCCCGGGAGCATATGGCTCCCAATCATCGTGACCGAAATAGAAATCCTGGGCCCCGGTCGCCACGATCAGATAGTCGTAGCCAACCGCATCGCCATCGGCGAGCATCACTCGCCGCGCAGCGAGATCGACCGACGCTACCTCGGCGAGATGCACTGCCGTGTTCTTCTGCTTGCGAAGGATCCGTCGAATCGGTTCACCGACATCGATGGCACTGAGTCCGGCCGTTGCCACTTGATAGAGGAGCGGTTGAAAAACGTGATGATTTCGCCGGTCGATCAGGGTGACTTCGACCGGTGCAGAAACAAGCGCCTTGGCGGCATACAAACCGCCAAATCCTCCCCCGATGATGACGACCCTTGGGATCTCCTTAAGCATCTCACGGCGAATCTACCGACAGCCGGGCCCTACCGACCTCCCTCGGCCGGCCCAGCCGAGAATCAAACCTCAGACCTCCTTGGGAACCTTCCCGGTCCAGCTAGACACATAGCGCATGCACTTGTGGCCGAAGTCCGCAGTCGGATCGAACATGAGCGGGCATCCCCCGTCGATAACGGTGATCCCCCGGTCGCGCCCAAAGGAGGCAGCTTCGGGGGACACGCTGCCTTGCCCAAACGACCGATGCATCCAAACGTGCTTGATGCCGAGCTCGTCACACTCACGCATCGTTGCCTCCGCCGTTTCCGGCCGGGTGCCAATGACTACTGCTTCAACGCCTCCCGGGATCGCAGCGAGATTGGGGTAGCACGGGTCTCCTTCGGCCTGCTCCGCATTCGGGTTCACCGCGAACACCTCGTAGCCTCGTTCCCGGAGGCGCTGGTAGACGATATTGCTGCCGTGGCCCTGCGGGTTCCGCGACACCCCCGTCACCGCGACCCGCTTCTTGCCCAGGAATTCAGTCGTTGCTTGCTTGATAGTGACCATCCTCCACCTCTCTCCCGGCTGATCGTCCCAGTATCTCTCGCGACCCCTCAGCAGCGACAGGGGCGAAAGTCAATTCCTCGGCGGACGTTAGGCTGCTGTTTCTCAAGCAAGGATCTCATGGCCGAAACGTGGACGGTCGACGGGAAGACGAGCATCGTGACCGGGTCCAACACAGGCCTGGGCCGGGTAACCGCGGTCGAGTTGGCCCGACGGGGGTCCCACGTCATCCTTGCCTCTCGCTCCGAGGAAAGAACAACCCCCATCGTGGAGGAGATAGGCCGACAAGTCGGACATGACCGTGTTGAGTTCCTCGCGCTCGATCTCTCATCTCTGGCGTCCGTCAAGAGCGCGGCCGACACCTTCCTGGCTGACGGGCGCCCCCTCCACCTGCTGGTCAACAACGCCGGGTTGGCGGGCCGCAGAGGCATGACGGCCGACGGCTTCGAACTCACTTTCGGCGTCAATTATCTCGGGCATTACCTGCTCACCCGACTGCTCATGAACCGAATGGTCGCCTCGGCTCCGGCCCGCATCGTGCATGTCGCCAGCTCCGTCCACCACCGGGCAAGGCACATCGATTGGGAGCGGCTCCGCAAGCCACGCCTGGTTCCCGGCCGCAGTGAGTACGCCGTGTCGAAGCTGGCGAATATCTTGTTCAACCGTGAACTGGCTAGACGCCTGACGGGAACAGGAGTCACAACCTATGCCGCCCACCCCGGACTCGCGGCAACCGACATCTACCGGGTTGTGCCACCGCCAATCCGCCGGCTGGTGACTCGGTCCATGCCAACCCCGGAGAATGCAGCGCGGACCCAGGTGTGGTGCGCCACAGCCCCGGAACTCTGGGAAGAGAGCGGTCGGTACTACGCCGACCGGCGGCAGAAAGACCCCAGCCCGGCCGCTCTGGACACCGGTCTGGCTGCTGAGCTATGGACGCGCAGCGAGGCGTGGGTGGGCGACTTCCTATGATGCGGCCGGTCGCTTGCCGAGCAATACAACCTGGTTTCGCTTGATGGTGGGCCGGTCGACCACGACCAGCCCGGCTTGCAGAGCGAGATCGATCGAGTCCTCGAGCCCGGCGTCTCCGCCACCATGTTCGCGAGGTTCGACGACGAGCAACACCCCTTCCGGCCGCAGCGAGTCGTGTATCTCCCCGAAGAAGCCGGCCGGATTGGCTAGCTCGTGGACGACATAGAACGCTACCCCGAAATCGACTCGTTCAACCAGGTCCGCAATACCCAACCGGTGCTCCTCGGTTTTGCGAATGTCTATGCGATCGAGCAGACCGGCCCGCCCGGCTCGCCTATGCAAACCGTCGAGCATCTTCGATTGAAGATCGAGGGCTACTACTTTCCCGGTTTTCCCCACTCGTCGGGCAAGCTCCAACGTGAAGAAACCCATTCCGCATCCAGGCTCGAGCACCACCATCCCCTCTTCGACGTACGGTGCAACCAGGCTGGATGGGTCTTGGAACAGCTTGCGGAGTGGACTGGCCAGCACGTACCCCAACCACCAGGGGCACGGTTCGGTCTGGTGGCCCGAAGTCATCAGCGGTACTCGGGGGCTTCGACCCGTAGCTTCAACGCTGTGTTCATGGCCTCGAATCCGTCCCTGGTCGACTCGCCAACCATCTTGAGGAGCAGCGGGACGAGTATCCCGCGAAACTGCTCGCGTTGAACAAACCTCGTTCCCGTTCCCTCGATCGGTTCGAGCAAGAATTGGTGCTCTCCGTCGAAGAGCCCGGGCACGAAGAGGTGCCCCAGCCAACGAAGCTCTCGCTCGGGTTCAACAGCCATCACTTTCGGCTTGAAAGTCATGCCCTTCCCGCCGGGCGGCGTCAACCGGGCTGCGATGCGCTCCCCGAGCGCCACCCGACCGTCGAGTGAGGCAACGAATGGATTCCAGTCCGGATACCTTTCGAAATCCGAGAAGACCTCCCAGACTCGGGCCGGCCGCGCGTCAATGTGGATACTGGTCTCAATAGATCTCATTGGGGCTCTCTCTCGGAGACGGAGAGCCTATCCCATACGTACAACGGCGGCGTTCCCCATCGCGAATTCTGGGCAGTCTTTCGCCGGAAGCGAGTGCCGGTCGTCGGCAACGGTGACTGGGACTAGCCCGCGCTGATATTGGGAATCGGCGACCCCGAAGTGCACGGCTTGGAGATATCCGCAGCAACGCCTGGCCCAACGTGGAGACGATCGGCCGGTCGTGTCCCGCAGCTCGCAGCTCCGCTAGGTATTACCCCTGAGGCAACCCCGATCATTCAGGGTTGTTGGAGGGTGACA
>JAOTUY010000088.1 GCA_029863625.1 Acidimicrobiia bacterium | reverse complement strand
CATTCGCATCATGCAAAACCTTCGTAATCGCCGCCGTCAACGTCGTCTTCCCATGATCAATATGACCCATCGTCCCAACATTCACATGCGGCTTCGTCCGCTCAAACTTCGCCTTCGCCATGGGATACCTTCCTTTTTCGTCCCGTCGATTCCTGTCGTAGCGGCGGGCAGACTTGAACTGCCGACCTCTCGATTATGAGTCGAGCGCTCTTACCAACTGAGCTACGCCGCCTGGGCGGAGCTTCGCTCCGCTGTACTTCGTATCTCGTATTTCGTACTTCGTACTTCGTACCCTGTGTACGACATCAAGTCGAAGTACCAGGTACAAGGTACTCAGTACCCGGCTGGCTTCGCCAGCCGGCTGGAGCCCCCTTCCGGAATTGAACCGGAGACCTCCGCCTTACCATGGCGGCGCTCTGCCAGCTGAGCTAAGGGGGCCTGCTTCGTACAACGTACTTCGTACTTCGTACTTCGACCGGCCGGATTCTACCCAACCCACTCTGAGCATCGCAGTACGTGATACACAGCACGTGGTACGGCCGAACCTTCGGTTCGGCCGTGTGCCGGGAGAAGGATTTGAACCTCCGAAGGCATTGCCGGCAGATTTACAGTCTGCTCCCTTTGGCCGCTCGGGCATCCCGGCATACCCGAAGCACGCTTCAGGCGGCAAGTAGATTAGCGCCGTCGGCGCACTCCCCAAATGCGGATCCAACCAACCTGTGCCCGCTCAGACTTATCTCATTCCAAATCAGGGTACTCCCCCATGCCCGCACTCGACGGGCTGTGGGAACATCGGGATGAGAAAACCACCGGCATCGGAGGGAACCCCCGTGAAAGACCTAAACACGAGTCTCCGCGAGTGGGTCGCGACTGGGCTCATCGACGAAACCCAGGCGCAAGCCATCCGTGCTCATGAGGCAACGCCCACTGTCGAGCGCCGGGTGCCGCTGGTGGCCGAAGTCCTGGGTTATCTCGGTGGCTCGCTTGCGCTAATTGCCGCCTTCATCCTGGTCGGTGAGTTCTGGGCGGACCTCCAGTCGTGGGCGCGCCTCCTGCTGGTTGGTGCAGGCACCATCGCCTTTCTGGCGGCCGGTTGGTTCATCAAGAGCATCGACAATGAAGCGATCCATCGCTTGTCGAGCTTCTCGTGGGCTCTCGGCACGGTGGGTGTGGCGTTCTGGTTCGGCCTGTTGGCAAACGACGTTCTGGACAGTGAACCGGAGACGACCGCTCTCATTGCTGCTGTAGCCGGCCTACTCGTCGGGTATGCCGTATACCGCCTGTCGCCCCGCAGCCTCCAGCAGATTCTGCTGGGCGGGGCGGCGGTAGCCACCCCGTTGTCCCTGTTGGCCCATATCGATCAGCCCCCCGACGAGTTCTACGGCCTGGTCGTCTGGGGAATCGGCGTGTCCTGGTTGCTGCTGGCCTGGGGTCGACATCTGCCGCCCCAATCCACCGCCTACGCCCTCGGGTCGGTCGGTGTGTTGCTCGGCCCGCAGGTGATGCGCTTCAACGAGGCCACCTGGCCGATGCTGCTTGGCTTGGTGACCGCCGGGGTGTTGCTGACCTTCAGTGTGACCTTGCGCAACACGGTCCTGCTCGGGTTCGGAGCGGCCGGGATCTTCATCTTCGTGCCCCAGATCATCTTCGAGTACTTCGGCGACACCGTCGGCGTTCCCCTGGCGCTGTTCTTGACCGGTGTGGTGCTGCTGGGTGGAGCTCTGCTGGTAGCCAGGTTGCGAACCGAAGTCGTCTCAGGTCCGAGCGCGGAGGAACTGTCATGAATCCTGAGCGGCGCGCCATCGTCTCAATCGTGGCGGCGGTGTCGGTGCTGGTCGTCGTAACTGCAATCATCCTCATCTTCGGCGTGATCCCGCTTCCCGACTTCCCGTCGCTGACCGAGCAATCCGATCCATCGATTCCCGGCACGATCGCCTATGTGGTCCACGACCGGGCCTCCTGCATCTACACGGTGCCGGCCTCCGGTGGGCAGCCCGCGGAGGTTTGGTGTGGTCAGTACGCAGACGTACCCGGCTGGACGTCCGACGGACTCCTGGTCGTGACCGACTACTTCGCCGAACCCGTCTACGTCCTCATCGACCCGGCCACCGGTTCCGAGGTCGACCGGGTTCGGATCGGGACCGGCTCCGATGGTGGCCCGGAACCCTATCCGTACGATCTGCGCCGCCAGCGTCCCGATGGCGCGGTTGTTTTCACCGACTGGAAGGGCGACGGTGCGTCCACGGTTCGAGTTCGGTTCGCCGACGGCACGGAGCGGGCGATACTTACGGTGGAGAACGCACCCCGCGATTACAACTTCTCCGACGCGCAGTGGTCACCCGATGGGAGCAGGCTCCTCATCTCCGACTCGGCCGGACGGCTGATCGTCGCCAAGGCGGAGGGGGAGGCCAACCCTCGAGTCGTGGTCCGCGATCAGGAGACCTGGGCCTACAACGCGGCCTGGTACATCCCCGGCAACGACACCTACACGGTGGACGTACCCGGAAGGTGAAGTTGGCAATCTTCCGCCCGCAAAAGACGGATAGCGGATTGCCTGGATCTTTGCCTCTCTCACCGGCGGGAGTTCTCGCCCTCAGTTATCCTCCCCCGGCGTGAGACGGGGGAGGTGGGTCGGCTCAACAGAGCCGAGCCGGAGGGGGCAAGAAAGCATTCGTGGAGGAGCTACTCCCCCTCGACCCGAGCAGCCAGCTCGTCTGCCTGTTTCCTGATCCGAAACCCCGGGACCAGCAGCACGGCTGCCAGCGCCAGGTCGAAGACCGCCGGCCACCCCCGCCAGGTGTAGTCGAAGCCCGCGATCAGCACGATCAGCGCTCCGCCGATCAGCAACCAACGTGATACCCGGGAGAGGATGGCGGACTGGCGGTCGGGTGGGATCGGCTCGAAGGTGCCGGCCAACCGTACCTTTTCCAAGCTCTTCGAAACGGTGCGGGCCATCCAGGCAATGACCCCGCTGACATACACGAGGCTTATGCCTACCCATCCCGGCGATACCAGAAACATCACGGAAATGCTCGCCACCACCAACACAAGCATCATCGGGTTGGACTTCTTGAGATGATCAAGTGCCCATTGCGGACCCTTGGTCGCGGCCCGAACGCTGACCAATCCTCCCCACAAGCCTCCCAGCACACCGGCGCAGGCGGCGATCACCGCTCCGGTTTCGAGGGAGACCTCAAACAGGGCCACTAGACCTTGTACTGCATCTCTTCGAGGCGCCGCACCCGGTCGTCGATGGGCGGGTGGGTGGAGAACATTCGGCCCAGGCCTCCGCCCCCGCGGTTGCCGAACGCTTTGAGCGGGTCGGCGATGAAGAGTTGGCTCACCGCCGGGTTGACGTTCATCGGGATCTGGGCAGTGCCGATTTCGAGTTTGCGGAGAGCACTGGCCAGGTTGAGTGGCTGCCCGGTGATGGCCGCCCCGGAGGCGTCGGCCTGGTACTCACGAGCCCGGGAAATGGCCAGGCGGATCACCATGGCGGCGATCGGGGCGAGAATCAGGCTGAGTATGGCGACGATGCCGCTGAGGGCATCGTTGCTACGGCGCCGTCCCGCGCCGCCCCAGAACGCCATCCGGGCGAAGATCGACAAGGCGGCGGCCAGCATGGCGGCGATCGAGGAGATGAGGATGTCCCGGTTGCGGACGTGGGCCAGCTCGTGAGCCAGTACGCCTTCTAATTCCTCGTAGCTCATCAGCTGCATGATGCCGGTAGTGACCGCCACCGCGGCGTTCTTCGGGTTGCGGCCCGTGGCGAAGGCGTTCGGCTGCGGAGAGTCGATCAGGTAGATCTTCGGCATCGGCATGTTGGTCTGTGTGGCCAGGTTCCGCACGATGGCGTACACCTGCGGCATTTCATGCTCTTCAACCGGTTTTGCCCGGCTGGCGGCCAGCGCCATCTTGGCCGAGAAGAAGTAGACGAAGAAGTTGAGGACGCCGGCGATGCCGAGCCCGATCCAGGGTGAATAGCCAAAAGCCTGGGCAACGAGCACAACCAGGGCGCTCATGAAGGCCAACAATCCAAAGGTTTTCAAGTTGTTCATCGTGGGAATGATGGTAATGAGATGGCGGGATTGTGCGATGGGATATCGCATGCGCCATTGTGAATGGGTGGTCGCGAAAACGCAGAAAGCAGCCACCGATTTGTTGGACTAGGGTGCAGACACTGGGCCTGGGAGGGCCCCCGTGCAGGGGAAGAGACGAAGGAGGGCATTCGTGAAACGGTTCGCTGTACTTTTTGTCGCGCTCTTGACCATGTTGGCGCTGACGGTTCCCGCGGCGGCAGCGCCCGGCGGAGACCAGGGCCCAAAGGAAGGCACTCCGGCGGCTGAGAAAATCACTACCAAGTCCGACGCCGCTCTCAAGAAGATTCACCCCAAGCTCCGTGAGCAGATCGAAACGGGAGCAACCCAAGTCATTCCGGTGTACGCCACCGTTGTTGGTGACGGCAACGCGGTAGCGGCCACGCTTCAAAACGCCCACGTGGCTCAGGCTGATGGGGCCGCATTGGTCGTTGGATCGACCGGCATCCAATCACTCACCAAAGTCGCCGGTAAGGAGGGCGTGGTCTCGGTTGGTCCGATCGATTTCGAGAAGTCGGGGTCACCGCTTGGCTCGCCCGAGCCCGAACTCGAACGGGCGCCGGATCTCGCCACTTTGCAGTCGTTTCTAAATAACCTGCACAAGCAGGAAGTCCCCTACGCAGATGCGCCGCCACTCGCGGAATCGAACTTCGACGAACTGCAAGAGATGGGTGTCCTGGATGCCAAAACCCACAACTTCGCAGGAGCCTGGGAGCAGGGTTACACGGGCGAGGGTTCGCTGGTGGCGGTCCTCGATAGTGGGACCGACTTCGGTCATCCCGACTTGATCGGCACCTGGGCAACTGGTCCGGACGGCTGGCCCTACGCCTTCGACCCGTACGGCACCTTGCTCTGGCTGGAGGCGCCGAGCCTTATCGAGCAGGGATTGTCCTTCTACTCATTGACCGACCAGAAGACCGAGTTCGCCCAGAACGCTCAAGACCGCAAGAACGATCTCTACCGGGTCGTGTTCGAAACCCGTCTCGGCCCCTCGCGCAACTTCAGCGCCCCCAATGCCAAGGTTGCCCACGAGTACACCTTCCCGATGGACTGGGCGCTCGACGGCGCAGTTCGCCTGGGCAGCCACCCCGACGACTACCTACTGCAGCTCTTCAGCGAGCGACCGGCTTTCATCGTGGTGGACCCCGACGGCGACGGCACGTACGACACCATCTATGTGGATCTCGACAACGACTATGAATTCGCCGACGAGAAGCCGGTCACAAAGGCATCACCGGTGTCCTATCGGGACATGAACGGAGACGGTTACACCGATCTGTCGGGAGGGCTCGTCTACCACATATCCGATGGGAGCACTCCGCTGCGAGGTGGACCGGAATACTTCGGTTTGAGCATCGTTGCTGATCCCGGTGAGCTGGTTGCCTGGACCGGGGACTTCGATCCGGCGTTGGCCGGTCACGGCACCTCGACCGCATCGAACGTGGTCGCTCAGGGAGTCATCAATGGCCTGGCACCGGAGTTCGACGACATCGGGACCTACCCGGGAGCGGTGATCGGCGGTGCACCCGACGCGAAGCTGGCCCCCTTCAGCGACATCTACTTCTCGTTGGATTTCTCGACTCAGTTGGCGTATCTGCTGACAGGTGACTCCGGGATCGATGCGTCGTCGAACTCGTACGGCAAGTCCGACGTCGACAACGACGGTTACGACGCCGCCAGCCAAGAAGCCGACATCTGGTATTACCTGACCGGTGGACTCACTACCCCCGTGTTCTCGACCGGCAATGGAGCGCCCGGCTTCGGGACGACGGCGCCGCCGTCTCCCTCAGTGGGTGTCTCGGTCGGCGCATCGACCCAATTCGGCGGAACCGGTTGGGATTCCATCGCCAACGAGAGTCAGGTCGTCGACAACGATGTGATGGTCTGGTCCAACCGAGGACCAGGCGCCACCGGATCCAACGGAGTGGACATCGTCGCCGACGGTGCCTTCTCGGCCGGCGACGTGACCCTCAACACCGTCCTCGACGGACGGATCGCCTGGGACACCTGGGGCGGCACGAGCAGGTCGGCTCCCGTGGTAGCTGGCGCCACCGCCTTGGTCTACCAGGCGTATCGCAACACGCACGGGCCTATCCCCTTCGACTTCAACAAGACGGCCAAGGAGATCCTGGCGGGTTCTGCGATGGACCTCGGTTACGAGTCCTGGCTGCAGGGGGGTGGTTCGCTTGATGCGGGGCGGGCGGTGATGGCGGCAGCCGGAGCTGCGGCGTCGGTGTCTCCATCCGAATGGCGTCCGGGTGACTACGAAGGGGTCGAGTGGGATGTGTTCACGCACATCATCTCGCCCGGTGAATCCGACACCCAGACGTTCGATGTCAACGGCAGCGGTACCTATGCGGTGAGCGACCGACAGTTGGTCCGCACCGACTCCAAAACGATGGATTTCACCAGTTCGCGGGTCAACAAGGAGAGTGCCTACAACTTCAACACGCCCGACTATCTGATCGACATCAGTGACATCGTGACAGCCCATCCGGACGCCGACCTCATGGTGGTCCGCGCCAACACGGACTACAGCCAGCACGACGCCAACGGCGACTACGTGACCGATCAACAGTGGCGATTGATGACCTACAACTGGACCGATGTCAACGATAATGGGACCTTGTGGGTGGACCAGGACAACGACGGTACGGTCGACCACACCCAGCTTCCTTTCAGCACGAATATCGACGGGTTCCAGGACATCAACTACAACGGATCGGAGATCGACGAGGGCGAGTACGTGCGGTTCATGTACCACCGGGCCTTTGCCAACACCCTCCAGAACTACGTCCGCGATCCCGCCGATAGGATGGCCGACGGGCTGTTCATCGGCTTCCAGCACAACCAACGGTCCAACGCACACCGAACGACCGCCTTCGAGATCCGTATCGACTTCTACGAGAACGTCGATTGGGATTGGATCACGACCAACGGCACGGTGAGCGGAGGAGGAACATTCGGTGCCACCATCGACGTGCCGGCGGACACACCCTACGGCATGTATGGCGGTGCCGTGGTGCTGGCCAATACGAGCGACCCGTCCGACGTCATCGTGGTGCCGGTGTCCGTCGCAGTCGCGGCGACCGCGTCGCAGGATACGGACGGGCGGATAATCGGCTCGGTCGAGTTCGGTGGCGCCGAGGTGGCTGCGGCACAGGAAGACCTGCTGTACAACAACGGGTCGGTGTTCGGGGCAACGGATTGGAGCTGGCGAGCGGAATCCGGCGACTGGCGCTTCTTCTTCATGGATGTGCTGGCCGAACCGGCCGACGGTTCATTGCTGCTGGTCAATACGACCTGGGATGACGCGGCGCCGTATACGGATCTGGACACTTTGGTGTTCGGACCGTCGTCCAATGCGTACCAGCTGTTCGGCGGGGGCCCGTTCGGCGCTCCCTACGTCTTAGACACGGTGGCAAACAGCCCCAACACCAATATCGGTGCGGGTGTCTGGCTGTTCGACACGGCTACCGGGGGTGCTGAGGATCTAGTGGCTGCACCCGTACAGGGCGGACTGCACGCAATCGTCCAGCATCAGGTCAACTTCCAGGGTGACCAGTTCGACGTGCCGTTTGAACTGACGGTTGCCGGA
>JAOTUY010000087.1 GCA_029863625.1 Acidimicrobiia bacterium | reverse complement strand
GGCCGCCGCGGCGGCCGCGTCGGCGGTGTCGGCGAGGTCTCGACCGACTTCGGGCATGGCGGCTTGCCCCAACAGATCCCGCACCGCAATCCACAACAACCGCCGCCGCACAAACCGCCGAACCGCCGTCAGGCGCTCGGCAGAAGACTCATCAGCCGATGGTGCTTCGAGCACTGGTTCTTCCCCGGGTCGGAGCCAATCGGGGTTGGTCCGCAAGGTGGCGGAGAGTGCTCGACTCGAACCGGCGATCGCCACGAGGGCGTGGCCGAGTCCGGAATCGGCGAGAGTCCGGTCGGCCAATTCGGGAGCAGCCTCGAGAATGGCGATGATTCTGTCGAGAGCCGCTTCGGGATCCGGACCGCGCCGAACGGCTTGGAGGAGGTCAATTGCGGGTTGCACCACTAGACCGTCGGCGATCCACCCGGCGGCGGCAAAGCGTGGCACGAGCGGTTCGGTAATCCCCAGGCGGGTCGGCGACGCTTCCGTGGTCATCTCAAGGTCAGGCTAGGCGCTGGCCCCATTCTGTTCTTGCGTGAGAAACCTGCGAATGGCGCCGGAAAGTCACGCCGGAACGGATCCGTTCCGACCTCTAGGCTGTCCGCATGGACTTTCTGCGTGTGGCGGGCGCCCAATTGAATCTGGTGGTCGGCGATCTGGAAGGCAATCACGACCGCATCGCCTCGGCGATGGCGTGGGCGGAGGACGAGAGCGCCGACGTTCTGCTGCTTCCCGAGCTGGCCATCACCGGATACCCGCCCGAGGATCTCTTGATTCGCCCGGCCTTTGTACAAGCCAACCTCGATGTGTTGGGCCGCCTGGCGGTGCTGGCGGGTGACGTCGTCACCGTCGTTGGTTTTGCCGACCGGGTCGGCCCGGTGGCCGATCCGCTCGAGGATGCTGCCTTTCGTTGTGTGGCCAACGCCGCCGCTCTTCTTCAGCGTGGAGAGATACGCGGGGTGTATCACAAGCTGTTGCTCCCTAACTACGGCGTTTTCGACGAGGACCGCTATTTCGTGCCGGGCCGGGAGCCGGCCAGGATCTGGGACGTGGGTGGGGTGCCGGTCGGCGTGTCGATCTGTGAGGACATATGGATTCCAGATGGTCCCCCGACCCACCAAGCAGCCGCCGGGGCCCGGATACTGCTCAACATCAACGCATCGCCCTATCACACCGACAAGGCCGAGGAACGCGCCGACCTGCTGGCCGGGCAGGCCGCCCGGTCCGGCCTGCCGGTTGTATACGTCAACTTGGTCGGCGGCCAGGACGAGCTGGTTTTTGAGGGTGACAGCATGGTGCTCGACGGGTCGGGCGAACTGCTGTATCGGGCCGCCGAGTTCAGGGAAGAGCGGTTTGTGGTGGACACCCCCCTCGGCGCACCGCTCGCTCCCACCGGAGCGGTCGTGACGGTGCGCCACGACCGGTTGGTCGAGCGTCCCGCCCGACCGATCCCCGCCTCGGTTCCACGCCTCGAACCGGAGGAATCTGAGATCTACGAGGCCCTGGTCACCGGGTTGCGTGACTACGTCCGCAAGAACGGCTTCACCCAGGTGGTCATCGGGCTGTCGGGTGGCATCGATTCGGCCTTGTCGGCAGCCGTGGCCGTCGATGCGCTCGGTTCGGAGGCTGTGTGGGGAGTTGCCATGCCGACCCGTTTCTCGTCAGAAGGGTCGGTGGTCGATGCCGGGGATCTGGCCCAGCGGTTGGGAATCCGGTTTGACATCATCCAAATCGACGACACGTTTGCCGAGTTTCTCAGTTCGCTTGGACCGGTTTTCGCCGGCACCGAGTTCGGGGTGGCAGAAGAGAACCTGCAGGCGCGCATTCGAGGATCCATCGTCATGGCTCTTTCCAACAAGTTCGGTCACATGGTCGTGACCACCGGCAACAAGTCGGAAGTAGCCGTGGGGTACGCCACCCTCTACGGGGACATGGCCGGCGGCTATTCGGTCCTCAAGGATGTGTTCAAGACCCTGGTGTACCGGCTGGCCGAGTGGCGGAACGCGGCCGGGGAGGTGATCCCCCGTTCGATCATCGACAAGCCACCGTCGGCGGAACTGCGTCCCGATCAAAAGGACAGCGACAGTCTGCCCCCATACGATCTACTCGACGAGATCCTGACCCGTTATGTCGAGCAGGATCGATCGGTGCAGGAGATCGTCAATGCCGGCTTTGATGCCGATCTGGTTGGCCGAGTGGCCGGGCTCGTTGACCGCAACGAGTACAAGCGACGCCAGGCCGCGCCCGGCGTGAGGATCACCCGCAAGGCGTTCGGCAAGGATCGTCGCCTTCCCATCACGAACCGGTACCGGGAGGCGTGATTGGGAATCGAGGTCACGGGCTGAGGTCCACTTGACCACTATCCTCTTGCCGGTGCAAGTGATGATCGACGGCCAGCCGGTCGACCCCCAACAAGCGGCTATCTCGGTGTTCGACTGGGCGCTGCTGCGTGGCGACGGCATCTTCGAGGCCATCCGTTGCTACGGGGGACGCCTCTTTCAACTCGATGCCCACCTCGCCCGTCTCGAGCGAAGCGCCGCCCTGATGCATCTCGACCTGCCCGACCTGTCGGAGGTGGCTCACTGGGCGACTGCTGTCGGCGAGGACGGTCACGAATGCACGGTACGGATCGTGGTAACCAGAGGTGGAGACCAACCCGATGTGGACAGCCCTAGCCGCGTGGTGGTCATATGGGAGCCCGTCCCCGAAACGACTCCTGCCGTCTCGGTCAGGCCAACTTCGGCGCCCTGGCATTCCGGCGGCAAGACCTGGGAGCTGGTGGGCGCGAAAACCCTCTCGTACGCACCGAACATGTCGGCCTGGCGGGTCGCGAGAGCGGAAGGATTCGACGACGCATTGTTGATTTCCCGCGACGGATATGTTTTGGAGGGCCCAACCTTCTCGATCGGCTGGGTCGTCGACGGGAACATCGAGACACCTTCGCTGGATCTTGGAATCCTGGAGTCGATCACCCGGATGGTGACCCTCGAGGAAGCTGAAGGACTCGGCTTGACGGTTGATGAGGGACGGTTCACGCTCGATCGTGTTCTGGAGGCCGACGAGGTTTTCGCTCTGTCCACTCTCAAAGAGGTCAAAGTGGTTGATCGGGTGGGGACTACCTCTTTTGAGGCTGGGCCCATCACCGGCAAGCTGGCCGCCGCCTACACCGCCCGGGTCGCATCCGAGGCGTCCTGAGGAGAGTCGTCGGTACCGTTTCCAAACCGCCGGCGGTTGAATGAAAGCCCGGATGTCAACGAGGTCCTCGATCACGAAGGGGCTCTCCAGGGGTGGCATCCGTTTGAGACATAGCTACGGAGGTAGAATGACAACTATGCAACGTTTCGGAACCCTTGTCCTGGCGCTTGCCCTCGTGACCGCCGCCTGCAACCGCGGCGACGACGCCGAGCTGACCACCACAACCGCGCCCGGATCGCAGACCACCACGACGACCGCCGTTACGACCACCGGCGACGGAACAGGAGAAACAACCACGACCTTGGAGGGTGCGACCGGGACACCCGGATACGACATCATCGCCGGAGATTCTGAAGCCGGAGAGTATGTGGTGCTCGTTGAACCGGGCACCTACACGGAGCGAGATCTCCAAAACATCATGGAGGACCTCGTCGACGAGTACGCCCCGGTGACCGTCCATTTGATCGATACTGAGGATGCCGGCGATTTAGTGCTCAAAGACGAGCTGACCGAAGCCGAGCAAGCAGTGCTGAACGCTCACTATTTCGCTCGGATCGTCGAGGGCACGACGCTCGAATTCCTCGGACCGTACGGAGACCTCGAGTCCGTCCACATCGGGTCCTGACCTCCCTCAATTTTTTTGCCTCCCTGGTCGATACATCTGGTAAGACCAGTGGTGGAGGTTTGAGCTGGAACCGCGTGTTTTGCTCGTTGATTCGGATCCTGTTACCAGGACGGTGACTGCCAACGTCCTGTTGTCGGCCCGTGTCGAAGTGGTGGGAGAAGCCGCCAGCGGCGAACAGGCTCTGGCTCTTGCTCGTTCTACGCACCCAACCGTGGCCGTCATCGATGCCGGATTGTCTGGCATCGGTCCGGCTACCACCGCTCGCCGGCTCCGCGAAGAGGCCGACCGCCGTATGGAGATCGTGGCGGTCGCTTCGTTCGAAAACATAGGACGGATCGGTGACATGGTCGCGGCCGGTGCCGCCGCCTATGTGGTCAAGGGCAAGCCGGCCGAGTTGATTGCCGCCGTGAGATCGGTGTCGGTGGGGTCCGGGTTGCTTTCCGCTGAAGCGAGCCGCCCGGTTCTCGAAGAAGTGTCCCGACTGTACGACCGGGAACGGGTCCGAAACGTCGAACTGGAGAAAATGGTCTCGCGCCTGCAGGCCCTGTCCGTTACCGACTCGCTGACCGGGCTCAAGAACCACGGATTCTTTTTCGATCGACTGGCTGAGGAGCTCGAACGTTCGTCGCGCTATCAACGGCCCGTGGCGGTGATCATCGCCGATATCGACAACTTCAAGCTGGTCAACGACGCCTTCGGGCATGCGGCCGGTGACGCTGTGCTCAGGACATTGGGGGATGTTTTCCGGACGCAGTTGCGGGAGGTCGATCTCGCGTGCCGGATCGGCGGCGAGGAGTTCGGGTTTGTGTTACCCGAGACCGACGAAGAGGGTGGGATGCGAGCCGCCGAAAGGATTCGAACGGCGGTTGCCGCCCACACTGTTCCGGAGGTCGGCAACGTGACCGTCAGCCTGGGGGTGGCCGTTTTCCCGGAGCATGCCACGGAACGAGACGAACTTCTCGAGTCGGCCGACACGGCTCTGTACCAGGCGAAACATGAGGGTAAGAATTGTTCGAGGCTGGCCGGCAACTCATCGATGACCGTGCAGCTCACCCGGGCTCGCCCGACTACCGGACCCGTGGTCGGCGCCCTCCTGGCGGCGCTAAGGATGCGAGTGCCGTACCTGGCCGAGCACTCGGTGCGGGTTGCCGAGTTCGCTCCCGCCATCGGGGAGGGTATGGGGCTTTCGGTGGCCCGGCTGGGACGGTTGCGGTTGGCGGCGCTCCTCCATGACGTCGGCATGTTGGGCGTGCCGGATGCGATCCTGGTCAAACCGGGAGCGCTGGACGCTGCCGAATGGGATGTCGTGCGCGACCACCCTCAGAATGGTTTCGACCTGGTCGTCGATGCCGTTCACGTCGAGGTGGCACAGGCGGTGCTTTGTCACCACGAGCGGATGGACGGGACCGGCTACCCGCGCGGATTGGCCGGTGGTGAAATCCCGGTGCTTGCCAGGATCTTGCTAGTGGCTGATGCGTTCGACGCCATGACCATGCCTCGCTCTTATCAGCGGCCTTTCACTCGGGCCGACGCACTGGCAGAACTCAGACGCAACGCCGGATCTCAGTTCGACGCGAAGGTCGTCGAGGTTCTCAGCGACCATCTTGGGAGTGGCCGAGGTTCAAACGTGCTCGAGTTCCCACAGCGAGGGTTCGCCAGCTAGCCAACTTCGTTCTTGCGTGAGTTCCCTGCGATTGGTCGCGGTTTCTCACGCAAGTTCGTTTGCTTGTCGCACCCAGCTGGCATGGTGCCCGCATGAGCGCCTATCGCAAGTTGGCTGCGGTTGCAGAGTTGCAGCATGGTGTTGTTTCGCTCGACCAGGCACGCGGCGTCGGTTTCACCGACCATCAGATCCGGCGACTCGTACAAGGAGGTCGCCTCATACGCCCGACAAGAGGAGCGTTCTTGATTGCGGGATGCCCCGCGACCTGGGAGCAGGCCGTCATGATGGCGTTGGCCGCGGCGGGCGACGCGGCGCTTGCCTCTCATCAAACTGCCGCCTACCTCTGGAATCTGATCGATCTGCGGCCGGATCGAATCGAAGTGGTAATGCCGCGCTGGGACCGTTCTATTCAGACGTGTGTGGTTCACGAGTCGACGGACCTCGCTCCCGAAGATGCCGATCGGGTTGGTGGCATACCTGTCACGTCCGCCGTTCGAACCGTTGTGGACTTGGGCGCTACCGTGCCGTGGCTGGTCGAGGCGGCTCTCGAGCGAGGAATCCGGCAGCGAGCTTTCAATCTCTCCGATATTGCGGGGTTTGTGGCGCGGGTTGGGCGACGCGGTCGCCGGGGCGTTGGAACCATCCGGCCTCTCCTAGCTCAGCGCCTTCAGTGGGACAGCGCAACCGAGAGCGAGCTGGAAGATCTGTTCAGGAAAGCGTGGAGCGCGCCTGGACGACTGGAACCACTCACCCAGTACCGCATCGAGGACTGCAGTGGGTCGTTTGTCTGCCGGGCGGACTTTGCCTTTCCCGATGCCATGCTGCGTATCGAGCTTGATTCCGAAGCCCACCACATGGATCGGCCAACTTTCCGCAAGGATCGGTCGATTCAGAATCGCACTGAACTGCTCGGTTGGCGAACCCTCCGGTACACCTGGTGGGATCTCACGACGCGACCAGCCGAGGTCGTCAGAGAGGTGGCGGCGGCCCTCGGCTAGCTACGTTCTTGCGTGAGTTCCCTGCAATTGGTCGCGGTTTCTCACGCAAGTTCGGAGATGAGGAGGCTACAGGAGGGTGGCGGCCACCAAGAGGAAGCCCCCGAACCCGACCAGGTCGGTGACCATGGTCAAGAAGATGCTCGAAGCTTGGGCGGGGTCGGCACCGAGCTTGCGCAGGATCAGCGGGATACTCGCACCAGCGAGTCCGGCCACCGCCACGTTGCCGAAGGCCGCCAGGGCAACTATCGCGGCAATCTCGACCGGGGAACCGACCGAAGCAAACACATCGGTCCCGAGGAGGAGCATCGTCAACAAACCGGCGATCATGCCCAGGATCGAGCCGTTGAGCATGCCAACGGAGAACTGTCGGCCGATCACCTGGCCGACCTGGCTGCGCGGGATATCGTCGGTAGCCAGGGAACGGATCACCACGGCCAGGCTCTGGAACCCGCCGTTTCCGCCGAGCGTTGCGATGACCGGCATCAATGCGGCGAGGACCGGCTCCCGGCTGATGACCCCCGTCTGCTGCTCGATGGCGTACGCCACCACCAAAGCCATCACGAGGTTCAGGCTCAGCCAGGGAAGGCGCATTCGCACCGACCCAAGAGCCGCGGTGAAGACGGTCTCTCTTGCGCCGGCGCCGGTGGCAACGGCGAAGTCCTCGCTGGCTTCCGACTGGATCGCCTCGATGAGTTCGTCGTTGGTGACCATTCCCAGCAGCCTTTGCCCTTCGTCGACAACGGGAATGCTGAATAGGTGGTAGCGCTGGGTCAGCTCGGCCGCCTCTTCACGGTCGGCGTATGCCCTCACCGCCACCGGGCTGTGGATCATCGCTTCTTCGAGCCCAACTCCGGGTCGTTTGAACACCAGGTCGCGGAATGACAGCACGCCCACCAGGCGGTCTTCGTCGTCGACGATGTACACGTAAGAGAGATCTTCGAGTTCCTCATTCATCTGCCGGACCCGCTCGATCGCCTCCCCGGTCGTCATACCGACCGGGAGTTTGGCGATCTCGGTGGTCATCAGACCCCCGGCCGAGTCGGGCGGATACAACAGAAGCCGGCGGACGTCGGCCTCTGCGGGGTCCTCCATCGCTTCGAGGATTCCCTCCCGCGCTTCGGGTTCCAGAGCGGCGATCAGGTCCGCGGCCTCGTCGGCCGGCATCTCCTCGAGGAAGTCGGCGGCCGTCTCGGGATCGAGTTCCTCGAGGAGGTCGGCTGCCAGATCGTCCTGCATCTCCTCGAGGATTTCGGCTGCGTCGTCAGGATCCAGCTCGGCCAGAAGATCGCTGGCGGCGTCTTCACCAAGCTCTTCGAGGATGTCCGCC
>JAOTUY010000002.1 GCA_029863625.1 Acidimicrobiia bacterium | reverse complement strand
TCCTCAAAGGAGAAAGCTACCGCCTCAGAGGCAAAGAGAAGGAGGTGATGGCAGCCGAACAAACCTGATAGAACGCGCAAAATTCAACCGGCCAAAACCGCGCAGTTTTCGACCGGCGTTGACACCTGATCGGGCCAGCCGTTGCAGCGTCTCGTTCGTCTTCGTCCAAGATGTCTTGCCATCTCTGATCGCTCGATCGAATGCCATTTGTACCGTGAGGTAGCCACGTACCGCGCCCAGGTCGAGGAGTGTTCTCTCGACCGACGTGGTTGGGATGCCTCGGACAGACGTGATGTCGGGCCCTCCAAGAGTGGTACTTTCATGAACGATGAGCCCCTTTCTATGGCTGCGGCCCCACCGTCGAGCAGTCACCTCGACAATCGAAAGAGAACCTCCGGGCAAGCCATGAAGTTCTGCGGCGGATCGGTGGGATGCGGCGACCAGTTCGCCACCTGTCAGACAGGCTGCGGCGAGGTTACTTTCCCACGTTTCGGGGACAGCTGCATTGCGATAGACGCCCTCCAAGACTCGAATCCAGGCTCCAACCCGGAGCTGGTTTTCAATCTGAGCTTTGGTCAGCCCGGCCGCCAAGGCTTGAGCTCGTTGGATGACGCCGGACTGCCCTACAGCAATTTCCGCCATGACGCGCTGAGGTGAGTTCATGGCGACATGATGTCGCCTGACAGTGACAACCCGCTTTGGCGCTTATCTTGCTCGTTACACAGGCAAGTTAGGCGCCAAAACCAGACTTATTTGACCTTCCAGGTTCCTTGCGAGCGGATCAGCTTCGAGAGATCTCCGGGCCCCTTCTTTGCCTGGGCGTCGATCAGTTGCTGTTTGACGTCCTGCTCGTACGAAGAGCGAACACTGTCCCGGAAGATGCCAACCGGGGTCGGTCCATACGGTCCGTGCGACAGGCGGCTCAGCGCGAACGCCGCGCTCGGGTTGGGAGCGTGGACATCGTGAACCATGATGTCTTCGGCTGCCACGCTGTCGGTTGGGACGACCTTGGCGGCCCCGTCGACCAGGACGACCGCATGCTCACCCTCGGCTCCAAAGGTCACTGGTTGGCCGTGCTCGAGGTTGATCCTGTTCTCGAGTCTGGTTTCCTTGCCCGTGAGCTCGATGAACGCTTTGTCGTTGAACACGTTGCAGTTCTGGTAGATCTCGATGAACGCGGTGCCCTTGTGCTCATATGCCTTCTCCAGGACGTCCACCGTGTGTTTCCGGTCCATGTCGATCGTTCGGGCCACGAAGCTGGCTTCCGCTCCGAGGGCCAGGCTGACAGGGTTGAACGGGACATCCGGAGAGCCGGCGGGGCTCGACTTGGTCCGCTTGCCCTTCTCGCTGGTGGGAGAATATTGCCCCTTGGTCAAACCATAGATCTGGTTGTTGAACAGGAGGATCTTGAGGTTCATGTTGCGGCGCAGGGCATGGATCAAGTGGTTCCCACCGATCGATAGCCCATCTCCGTCGCCGGTAACGACCCATACCGACAAGTCGGGGCGGGCCACGGCAATCCCGGAAGCGATTGCCGGAGCGCGGCCATGGATCGAGTGGATCCCGTAGGTGTTCATGTAATAGGGGAACCGGGACGAACAGCCAATGCCGGACACAAAGACGATCTGTTCCTTGGGGAGGTCCAGGTCGGCCATGAATCCCTGCACCGCTGCGAGGATGGTGTAGTCCCCGCAACCGGGGCACCAGCGCACCTCTTGATCGGTCTGGAAATCGGCTCGAGTGTATTTGGTCGTGATCGTGTCTGTCATGATGCGAGGATCTCCCGGATCTTGTTCTCGACTTCGGATACATGGAAGGGCAACCCTTTGACCTTGTTGAAACCCATGGCTGGGACCAAGAAGTCGGCCCGGATCAGCTTGCGTAACTGACCTTGGTTGATTTCCGGAATCAGGATGTAGCGATACCGGCCGAGCACGTCGCCCAGGTTGGCGGGAAACGGGTTCAGGTATCGAAGATGGGCGGTTGCCACCGATAGCCCATCCTTGCGTACCCGTTTTGCCGCGGCGCGGATGGCACCGAAGGTTGAACCCCAACCGAGTACCAACAACTCGGCTCCCTCATCGTGATCAACTTCGAGGGCCGGGATGTCGTTGGCGATGTTTCGAATCTTCCAGTCGCGCAACTCCGTCATGAGCTGGTGGTTGTTGGTGTCGTACGAGACGTTTCCGACCACCTCCTGTTTTTCGAGCCCACCCAGGCGGTGCTCGAGTCCTGGCGTGCCCGGGACGGCCCACTGGCGGGCCAGAGTCTTCGGGTCCCGCAGGTAGGGCACATAGCGTCCGTCGGCGTTTGGCTCGGTCAGGAACGGCACGCTGATGTCGGGCAGCGCATCCAGATCAGGGAGTTTCCATGGTTCAGAACCATTGGCGATGTAGTTGTCAGAGAGGAGGATGACCGGCGTCATGTACTTGAGGGCGATCCGGGCCGCCTCAATTGTCGCCTCGAACGCGTCGGAGGCCGTCCGTGCTGCCAGCACCGGCAGGGGTGCTTCCCCGTGCCGCCCGTACAACGAGAACAAGAGGTCCGACTGCTCGACCTTGGTCGGCAACCCGGTCGACGGTCCGGCCCTCTGCACGTCGATCACCACCAACGGAAGCTCCAACGAGATGGCCAGGCTGATGGTCTCGCTCTTCAATGCCAGGCCCGGTCCCGATGTACCAGTGACCGCCAAATGGCCTGCGAAGGCCGCACCGACGGCGGCGCCGGCTCCTGCGATCTCATCTTCCGCCTGAAAGGTCCGCACCCCGAAGTTCTTGTGCTTGGCCAGCTCGTGCAAGATGTCGGAGGCCGGGGTGATGGGATAGGTGCCGTAGAACAGGGGGAGCCTGGCGGCCTGACTGGCTGCCAACAATCCCCACGCCATGGCGGTGTTCCCGGTCACGTTGGTGTACTCGCCCGCCGCCAGCTTGGCCGGTTTGATGTTGTAGACGTGGTGGAACGCCTCAGTCGTCAGCCCGAAGTTGTAACCTGCCCGCAGCGACGCAATGTTGGCTGCTGCTACCTCGGCTCGTTTGGCGAACTTCGATTCGACCCACGCGATGCTGGTCTCGAGCGGGCGGTGGAACACCCAGGAGACCAAACCGAGGGCGAAGAAGTTCTTGGACCGAAGGACGTCACGACCGGTCACTCCCGTTTCCTTGACTGCCTCCTTGGTCAACCGCTCCATGGGCACCCGGAAGACCCGGTATCCGGCCAGTGACCCGTCCTCGAGAGGATTTGCAGCGAAACCGGCTTTGGCCAGGTTGCGTTCCTCGAACGCCTCTTCGTTGGCGATGATCATGCCGCCCGTTCGGAGGTCTACGAGGTTGGCCTTGAGGGCGGCTGGGTTCATAGCGACCAAAACATCGGCCTCGTCGCCCGGGGTCAGAATGTCGAAATCGGCGATCTGGACCTGAAACGAGGACACGCCGGGAATCGTCCCGGCCGGGGCACGAATCTCCGCCGGGAAATTCGGCAGGGTCGCCAGGTCGTTGCCGAAGATCGCCGAGTCGGCGGTGAACCGGGTCCCCGCCAGCTGCATGCCGTCGCCGGAGTCACCCGCAAAACGGATAATGACCTTGTCGATCTCCTCGATTTCGATGTCGGGGGAGGGGGTTGCTTCGAGAGTGGCAGTGTCGTCAGACACGGCGAATCACTTCCTTGGTTGGGTTGTTGGAGAACGGTTGAAGAGGACTCGAATGGATGGTTGACTTGCGCATTCAAATCCACACGTCGGGTAGCCACGCTCCGTGGCTCACCAAGTCTACCGACATGTGGGGAGAACCAAAGTACCCAACGATTTCGGCGCTTCACCACGTAGGTGGAGGGCGAAATTCCACTAGTCCCACCTCTTCCAAAGCCCGGCCGAGGCCGAGGAGTCGGTGCTCCGACCACCAGGGTCCGATCACCTGTAGGGACGGGGGTGGAGCCCCGGCGTTTCGCAGTGGCATGGCCAGGGCGGGCGCGCCCATATGGTTGACAAGCGATGAAAACCAGGAGAATACCAACCGGTACGACCTCGGCTGGTCTTCAACCAGGATGGTCGTCTCGCCGATGGTCTTGCGAGTGGCACCGACGGTTGGTGTGACCAGAACATCCAACTCTTCGAAAAATCCGGCAGTGGCGTTTCGAAGACCGGCCCTCCATTCCTGGGCGGCTATGTAGTCGTCCAGGGTCGCTTCCAGGGTCCGCTGCATGCGGTCGGCAACCTCCGGTCCGTACTGCTTGGTCGGATCGGCAAGCCAATTCCGATGCACCGAAGCGACTTCGGCGTTGATCAGATCGGCCAGCTCCCCGGAGGGCTGCAGGAGCGGGTGCCGAACTTCGCGGACACTTGCCCCGAGATCGTTGAGACGATCGAGCGCGGCGGAAAACGCCTCCTTGACGTCTTCGGCCATCGGTCCGTTCTCGATCCACGGTTGGGGGACCCCCACCGCCAGCCCCTTCAGTGATACGTCTGTTGCGCTCGGGACGACCGGATCTGTCGAGGACCAGGGGTCTAGTGGATCGTGCCCGGCCATGACCTCGTAAAGGGTCGTCAGATCGTCGACGGTCCGGCCCAGTGGCCCGACGGTATCGAGTGACGCTGCAAGCGGAAACACGCCGGTGAGAGGGATCCGTCCGTGGGTCACCTTGAGTCCTGCTACGCCGCACAGGGCGGCAGGTACTCGTACCGACCCACCGGTGTCGGTGCCGATCGCCGCGGTGGCTAACCCGGCCGCGACGGCGACGGCTGAACCGCCCGAGGACCCACCCGGGGACGTGGCCGTGTTCCAGGGATTCCGCACCGGTCCGAACCAGTGGTTCTCGCTCGAGAATCCGAAAGCGAACTCGTGGAGACCGGTCCGGCCGATGATGATTGCGCCAGCCGCTTCGAGCCGTTGAACGGCTGTCGCCGACTGTTCGGCCCGGTGGCGGTAGAAGCCGGACCCACAGGTGTTGATGACGCCGGCTTGATCGATCAGATCCTTTATTGCGATCGGTACGCCTGCCAGCCGTCCGGAATCGTTGCCGGCCGCCAGGCTCGAGTCCAGCGACTCGGCTCTGGCTATTGCGTTCTCATCGATCTCCGTATAGGCGTTGAGTTCCGGTTGGAGGGCGTGACTGCGATCGAGGTAGTGGACAACGACTTCCCGGGCGGAAAGGTCCCCGGTACGAATGGCTTCTGCCAGATCCGTGAGTGACGACTCGTGGATCACCAGGAAACAGTACGTGAATCAGGAAACACCGAGATCCACGGTATACCTGGTGGAACAGTCAGCTGATCGTCATCCGGGCCGGTCAGCTCGAACATGTGGTCGATATCGTCCCGGGTCCAGGTACCTTCCACCAGGCCCCCCCCTGCGAATACCAGCGCCCGGCCGCTGCCAACGGTATCCATCGCCGGGACGGACGATCCGCTGGTTCCCGCCGGCGGAGACGATGTGTATCGGCGGGCAAACAGAACGACCAACGTGTCGGCGGAAATCTGACCCAATTCGCCGTCCTTGTCCATCCACTGGCCCTCAACACCATTGATAGTTCGCACATAGCGTTCTCCGTCCCAATCCCACACAACCGTAGTTTCAGGAGAGAAACCCAGGGTGATATGCCGGGCGGTCCCGGTCGGTTCGAAGTCGCCCCAGGCAAAGAGGTCGGCCGGAGGCTCGCTTTCGTAGCCCCGTCCAGCGGCGTAGTCGCGGAGCTGGGCCGTATCGACATACAAATTGTGCGGAGCGCTGCGCGAGGAGATTCTGAACGTGGCGGGACGTACCTCCCCGATGACGTGTACCCCGCTGCCCACGATCCTGCTGACCACCCAATCCTGGGCACCACTGATGGCGAAGATCGCCCCGAGCGGCTTCAGCAGAGTCGGGTCGGTTGGGCGTCCCGACCGCATCGGTCCGAGGTAGTCGCTGTCGTTGTCGTGGAAGAGCGAGATGAAGCGGGTCAATCCGGCCTCGACGAGCAGCTCGTACACCGCGTCGGCCTCCATTATTCCCGATTGCGGCCGGGCGTTCCAATGGTTGTCGATCTTGACGGCCAGCACGCCACGCTCGAGAAGGGTGGGGTCGTCGGCCGGCAGACCGTTGAGAGGTGATACCGGTCCAGCGGGTTCGGTGGTGGTTGTGGTGGTCGGCGGCCGGGTGGTGCTGGTCGTTGTTGTCGACGGCACGGTGGTGGAGGTGGTCGTCGTCTCGACCGCATTCGCTCCCGAGCAAGCGCCCAGGGCGATTGTGAACGCGGCGAACAGGCAGATGTGGGAGGGTCGCATGGCGGGGAGTGTAACGGTGGTGAGAGCTATGTCAGCGGAGCAGTGGAACCAGCTCTCCGGCGATGCGTTGCAGGACTTCCAGTTGCTGTGGGAACCCCATCCCGGGGAAGTAGGAGCGGGCGACCAGATGGAGAGGGACTGCGACGCGAGACTCGATCTCCCGGATTTGTTCGGCGATCATCTCGGCGGGACCGACCAGAACGGTGGAGCGCAGCGCTTCCTCGGCAGATGTGTCGAGCGGCGGCGGGGTCGGGACGGGCCCGATACGGGCGGCCGACGCCTCCATATCGTCGTACTTCCAGTCCATATGGTGAACGTGGTCCCGAATTTTTAGCCAACCCGTCTCAGGGTTGTCGCAGGGATATATGACCGTGTAGTAGCCCCACGCGAAACCGGCCGGGTTGCGACCATCCAGTTCCATCTGCGCTCGGGCGACCTCAACCTGGCCCTGCAAACGTCCGGGCGAGGCGTTGGAGAAGAAACCATTCGCAAGGCGGGCCGCGCGGCGTACGGCCGCGTCCGCTCCACCTCCGATCCAGATAGGAATGGGAGCTTCTGGAGTAGGGCGTACCGCGACCGGTTCGAGCTCATACACGGATCCGCGGTGCCCTATCGGATGACCGCTCCAAGCCTGCGCCAGGATGTCGAGGATCTCGTCCATCGCCCGTCCGCGGGCGGTCAGGTCGGCATGGAGACCGGCGAATTCGATGGGCGACCAGCCGAGCCCGAGTCCGAGGATGAGTCGGTGGCCACTGATCAGATCCACGGTGGCGGCATCTTCCGCGAGACGGAGAGGGTTGTGGAGCGGTGCCAGGACCACACCGGTGCCGAGGCGGATGCGGGAAGTGCGAGCTGCCATCGCCGCGATGACCGGTAGAAGCGATGGCATGTATCCGTCGTCGACGAAGTGGTGTTCGGTCGTCCATACGGAATCCAGCCCGAGGCGTTCCGCTTCTACGGTGAGGTCGAGTGCCTCACGGTAGAGGTCGCTCCACGAGCGCGAATCGCCGGCGGTGAGCTGGCAGGAGATCAACCCGTAGCCGAACTCCATCAGGCTTGGAGGTGCGGAAGGGCGCGTTCCGGTTCGTCTACAGCCACCGCAAATTCGAGACCGTCCGCGCAAGAGTTGAGCAGGTACATCGCGTCGATGTTTACCCCGCTGTCGGCCAGCGCTCTCGTCATCTCGGCCAGCGAGGTTGGCCGGGGAGAAAGAGTCGTAGTGAGGATCGTGCGTTCGACGGCAGTCAGGCCGGCCGATCTGAGCGCATGTCGGGTCGCGTCGGCGTCGTCGACAACGACCCGAACTTGTCCCTCGTCGTCTAGGCCGAAGGCGGCTAGTGCTTCAATGGTGATTCCGGCGTTCGCCAGCGTCTCCGTGAGCGCGGCCAACATCCCGGGTCGGTTGGCCAGATTCACGGTGAACTCTCTCATGTCCAAATCATAGGCTACGTGATGGTGTGCGTCGCCCGGCCGGGTAGTGGCTCTCACTCGCCGCAGCCTTGTCCTCCGTCGATCGAGGTGATGAGGTCGTCGCTCCGGTCGCCGGTCGAGCCGCCCCACAGCCGACCCGGCTCGACATCACCAATATTGAAGAGGTAGCCGTCGATGAGCGCGTCGAAGGCGATCTCGACACGATCGCCGTAGGCGTCCCGGAGCTCTTCGATCGTATCGCCCAGTCCGATACCCTCCGCCGTGAGCAGGCCAAGCGATTGGCGGTCGTCGTAGAAGACAGAATCGAGAAAAGCGAAGAAGTGGGGAGCACCATCGTTTCGCCACTCGGTATCGCCATCGGTCATCAGCACCCACATCGTCGCCCACCGGAGTCCACGAACCTGTTCTCCGGGACAGGTTCCGAATCCGGAGGAACTCGGTATCCATCCGGAGTCTTCGTCGGGTTCACCCAGGGCTGCGGTGATGGACGCCACCGCAGCCTCGACCTCCGTTCCAAAGGGAACGGTCTCCAAGCCATCTCCCGCCAACACGAGTATTGACGAGGCGGAGGTGGTTGTCGTTGTGGTGCTGGTTGTCGTTGTGGTGCTGGTCGTCGTAGTGCTCGAGCTGGTGGTAGTCGACGTGGTGGTGGTTGGGCTCGACGATGTGGTCGTGGCTTCTGAGGTCGTTGGGGTGGAGCCGGTCGGTGCAGTGGTGGTTGCACCGGTCTGCAGCGACTCATCGTTGGAGCCGCCCAATGACGCAATCACCACCGCAAGAAAGATGAGCACAGTGATGGTGCTCAAAGCCACCACAATCCGCTTCTGGCTGGAGTTCATATTGACTGTGATCCTCGTTGGTTGAACCAGTCACGTCCAGATTGATTTTGGGACTATCGAACCGGGCCGAACCGTTCGAAAGGCCAGTAGCGAAGGAGAACCCGCCTGCCCAGATGTTCGACCGGGACGGGGCCGATCTGGCGGCTGTCGCCGTTCGATCTCCACCGGGCATCTCCCAGGACAAATGCCTCGCCGGGACCCAACTCCCATGCACCATCTGGGCCGGTTTCGTCGGTCGTCCAGGGTTCATCGAGCGGAGTTCCGTCGGCGAGAATCCGTCCGGCTGCAATGCTGAAATGCTCTCCGGGGAGACCGACCACGCGCTTGACGAGGTAGAAAGACGAGCGGTCCGGATGCTCGAACACGACGATGTCGCCGCGACAGACCGGCCGGCAGGAGCGATTTGTCACGACGTAATCGCCGGGTCGCAGGGTGGGCGTCATCGACGCCTCCGAGATCTCGAATCGCCCCAGGCGCTCGTACAGCGCTCGGACGGTCAACCCGGCTGCGCCCGCGATGAAGAGAGCGGGGAGTCTGGTGGCCTTGGGTGACACGGTGGCTCCCAATCGGTAGTGCTCGGCAAAGTGTATCGTCGCAGGGAGAAGCACCCGTCCAGGAGGTATATTCATGGGTCTCTTCAAGCCGGCCCGCCTTGCCCACGCCCATTGCGATCTCTTCTGTGGCGTCTACGACCCCGCCCAGGCGATGATCGAGGCCAAATCAGTCCTCAACGCATGCACCAAGTACGCCGCCTCCGAGGATCCGGTGTTCCGGGATCGTTGCATACTGATCAAGGAAGAACGCGCCGAGCTCGTCAAACACCATTTGTCCGTGCTGTGGACCGACTTCTTCAAGCCCCACCACCTCGAGGCATTTCCCGGGCTGCACGATCTGTTTTGGAAAGCGCTCAAGCAGGCCGGCGACGCTAAGAAGTCGATGGATCCGGCCGTATCGGAGAAGCTCGTCGCGTTGATCGGTGAGGTAGCCGACGTCTTCTGGCAGACCGAGGAATCCAAGGCGGCCGGGGTCTACCCACCTTCCTGAAACCACAGGCAAAACGGAGGCCGATCACTCCTCGACGTCGTCGTTGCGAATCGGGCGGGAGCGCCTGCCTGCCGTGCGTTGGTTCGCTCGGCTCATCCGGACGCTGAGCTGGTGTTCCTGTTGAGCCACCTCGGCTTCCATCTTCCGGTGGCTGTCGATGCGGCGCGGATCGAGGTCGCCCCGGTTCACCGCTGCCTGCAGGGCGCAGCCCGGCTCTGTTTCATGACGGCAGTCGGCAAACCGACAGTCGGCGGCGAGGTTCTCGATGTCCCGGAAAGCTTGAGCCAGGCCGTCCCGTCCGCTCCAGAGGCCGATCGCTCTCAGGCCGGGCGTGTCGATGAGGATGCCGCGCCCCGGGATCACGATAAGCTCTCGGGACGTGGTGGTATGTCTGCCTTGGCCGTCGCCGCTTCGGGTCGGCCCGGTGCTTTGGAGTTGCTCATCGAGCAGATTGTTGATCAGGGTCGATTTGCCACTGCCAGATTCGCCGATTAGTGCTCCGGTCATCCCGGGCGACATCAGGCCGAGAACCTCGTCGAGACCAAAACCCGTTACGTTGCTGGCCGCGATCACCTCGACCCCCGGGGCGATCTGTCGGACAGCCTCCACGGCCTCCCTCACCGCGTGGCCCTGCGGTCCACCGTCCATCAGGTCTGCCTTGGTGAGCACCAGCGCCGGGATGGCGCCGCTCTCCCAGGCCATGACCAGCGTTCGTTCGAGTCGTGACAACTGCGCTGGACGGTCCAGAGCATGGACGACGAACGCCACGTCGAGGTTGGCGACCAGCACCTGTTCCTCGGGTCGGGCGCCCGCCACCGATGGGTCGAGCCGCTTGATTACCGAGTGGCGGGGCAGGATGGCCGCAACCGAGGCTCGCTGGTCGGAGCCGGCGGCCAGGGCGACCCAGTCCCCGGTGGCGGGTGTACCGGTCTCGGAGCCCTCATCGTGGGGTCCCTTGAAGGCGTCCGTCTGTCCGTGCGGGGTTGCTACCAGATACCGCATTCGATCCACTCGTACAACCCGTCCCGGAATCCGGTTCGGGAAGGTGGTGAAAAGGGCGGCGACCCGCTCGTTCCATCCATAGGCCAAAAGGCTCTGGATATCCGGGCGGGCGAAGTTATCTGCTGTATCCAATGGGGAGCACTCCCTTGAGGCGCCGGGGTGCTCCAGCTGATCAGAAACGGGTGAGCCCCCGGAGGCGAATGGTGCGTGTCGACGCCTGAACAGTCATACGTTTCGCCTCCTTTCCCTTGTTGGGAGCAAGTTAGCACCGGCCCGGGGGCTATCCGGCTGAATAATCATCTGCGGTTCGCAACTTTGAAGATCGGCGCTTCTCCGACCGTTTTTCCCTGCCGAAGCAACCAGAAGGTCTGACCAGGCTCGCATCGGCGAGCATCCGCGACCCGATCCGCGACCGACGAAACAAGAACTGGGAACGGCGAGGAAGCGAGCCCTACGCCAAGTCCCGTTTGTTGAGCGCCCACGTGGTGATGGCCAACGACACCAGGGCAACCACGGCCACCTTGGTGAGAGCCGTCCCCGCCCCCGGCTCGAGGCTCCCGAGAGCGTCGGCTGCGCTGATGTCCGGAGCGAGATCGACATAGGCGCTGAGCGCGATGTGGTTCAACGAGGTCGGGGCGAGGGTGGCGACGGCATTGGCAAAGCTTGATTCCCACAGGAAGAGGTAGATCAAGCCGATGACCGTTGCTCGACGGGTGAGCAGTCCGATGGGTACGAATATGGTCCCGTACCCAATGGCGGCTACCAGCGCGCCAACCGCCGGCCCCTTCCCGATCTCCCAGCTATCCGTGGCGAAGCCGGCGACCAGCCAACCCAGGACAACTGCCACGAATGCAACGGCCAGGGTTGCACCTACCGAGGCGATGGTGGTGGATAGGGCAATGGACCATCTGGGAATGGGTTTGAGCGCCAGGAAAGGCATCGTGTGGGAGCGTCGCTCGTCGCCGAGTGCTCCGGTGGCGTTGACGATGGCTATTACGGGAAGGGCAACTGCTATCAGTATTCCGTACGTTGTGTCGTGATACAGATTGGCCAGTCGTTCCGGGCCGCGATCACCCGTTGAGGCGAAGAGAACCACCAGGGCGGGTATGGAGGCGAACAGGATCAATCCGATGATGCGCTTGCGGGTGATCAAACGCCGAAGGGTGACCGCCATGATGGCGAGTTGGGCGTTCATCTGCCCTCCACCAGGTAGCGGAAGACGCTTTCCAGTGATTCGTCCTCTGGATCGACCCGGGTTACCCTGATATCGAGTTTCTGGGCCAAAGCGGGGAGTGCGCGTCCTAATTGGTCGGCGTCCAGAGATCGAATATGCAGCGACGTTTCTTCGACGTTGATTCCGCCGACCCATTCGCGCTCGACGAGCGCCGCGGCGAGGCGGCGGGGATGATTGCAGTCGATTCGAATCTGCAGCGGAATGTCTGACATGGCAGAACGGAGAGCTGGAACAGTGCCGGAGGCGGCGAGACGCCCGTCAACCATGGCGATGACCCGATCGGCCATGCGTTCTACCTCATGAAGCACGTGCGATGAGACGATCACTGTTCGGCCCTGCCGCCCCATGTCGACGAAGATCCTCGTCAGATGGGCTCGCTGGACCGGATCGGTGCCGTTGAGGGGCTCGTCGAGGATGACTATCTCCGGGTCGTGGACGAGAGCCGCAGCCACCTTGGCCCGTTGCCGCATACCCTTGCTGAATCCCGCCAGCTTGCGGTCCGCCACGTCCGTGAGATCGACCATCTCCAGAACGCGCTGCGCCGCCCCGGCCGGATCGGCGAGTTTTTGCAGCCGGGCGTTGTGGATGACGAACTCGGCGGCGGAGAGGAATCCGTAGACGTTCTCATCTTCTGGAACCAGCGCCATCCGGCTGTAAACGGATGGGTCGGATCGGGGACTGGAACCGAACACGGAAACGGCTCCCTCTGAGGGACGGATGAGCCCGGTCAAGACCCGCAGCAGAGTGGTCTTTCCCGCCCCGTTCGGTCCAAGAAGGCCGGTTACGCCCGCGCCGAATTCGGCGGATATTTCCGAGACCGCCACCTTCTGCCCGAACCATCGGGAAACGCCTTGTAGGACCACGGTCGGCGAGGTGGTTACGGTCGTTGTCACGACAGCCTCCGGTACCGATTCCAGGCCATGCCCACTGCCACCGCCGCGATGGCCACGATCGTCACCAACGCGACCCACGGCTCGAATCCGGCCCGGGTCATCGGATAGCCGCTCGTCGATGCCCCAAAGATCCAGTCCCGGATCAGGTGTGGATGCGATTCGAACGCCAGCAGGGCTCCGTACTCCGACCCGGCGAAGTCTGCGAACTCAACGAAAAACCCGGAGAGTGCGTTGAACATGATCATCACACCGAGGAAGATGCCGGCCGCGAACCCCACGCGCGGGATCAGGGTGGCGATGATCAGGGCAATCGAGGCATACCCGACGAAGTAGATCAGAGAGGTCGCGGGCACCTGCCACAGTACGTCGATGTGGTCGAGCATGTAGGTGGTGAACCCGTCTGGGGAGAACAGGCCGAGTAGCAGATGGAAGATCGTCTGAGGGATGAGGAAGAAGCCAAGGATCAGGATGCCAAGCGCCGTGGCCTTGGCGGCGAGGTAGTCGATGGTGCGGAGCGGTCGGGAGAGGTAGACGGCCAGCACCCCTTGTTCTCGGTCCGGGACCAGCAACTCGGGTGTTGCGAGCGCGATAAACAAGAGAGCCACCCGGGATATGAATTCGAAGTATTCCCGGTGGTGGGGCAGTTCGTCGGCGACCAGATCGGTGACCCCGACCCGATTGGCTGCGTAGTGGAGGGCGGAGAGCACAGCTACCGAGATGAGGGCCATCGTGATGAGCGACCAGGGCAGAATCTTACGGCGACCCTTGCGGCGCAGTCCGAGGACTCGCCGGAGTCCGTCCCGCACCACCGCTCCTATTGCGCCCCGCCGTCCCTTGCGGATGCCCTCGAAATGGCGATAGCCACGATCGACGATGACCGCTTCGGCGGGTCGATCAGTCATGACCTTCCTCTTCTTGCGCTTCTCGGATGAACGCCTCTTCCAGAGTGACGGCACGCTGGCTGAGCCGCCGAACGCCGAGGTTGGTGGCAACCAACGCGTCGCGAACCAGCGTGAAGACGTCTTCGCCTGCCGTCCGCACGTCCAGCGTGGCACCGGCGAACGTCACGGTCGCGCCCCGTTCGGTCATCCAGCGGGCGGCGGGCTCCGGATCGCCCAACACCTCGACGGTCAGGCTCTCGGCGATACCCAGATCCCCGATCGGTCCTGAACGAATGACCCGACCGCCGTCCAGCATGACCACCCAGTCGCAGGTCTCTTCGATGTCGGAGAGGATGTGGGAACTGAACACGACGCTGATGCCGAAGTCGCCCAACCGTCGGATCAGATCGAGCATGTGCTCGCGACCCTCGGGGTCCAGTCCAGAAGCCGGTTCATCGAGGAAGGCGACCTCGGGGTCGTGGACGATCGCCTGGGCAAGTTTGACTCGTTGGAACATTCCGGTTGAGAAGTCCCCTAGATAGCGGAATCGTTCCTCGTGGAGGCCCACCAGGAAGAGAATCTCCGATGAGCGGCGCCTGGCCGCATCGGTCGGCAATCCGGCCAACTCAGCGGCGTAGCCGACAAAATCTGCGGCCGTCTGATCGAGCGGTAGACAGTTGCCCTCCGGCATGTAGCCGACCAAGGATCGGATGTCGAGCGACTCCCTGGAAACCGGCATGCCCAGGACCTCCATGTGACCGGCCGCCGGTCGCAGCATGCCAAGCAGGTTGCGGATAAGGGTGGTCTTGCCGGCTCCGTTGGCGCCGACCAGACCGATTTTTCCTCGGGGTACTTCGAGCGTAACGCCATCGAGCGCTTTGATGTCCCCATAACTGTGCGTGAGGTTCCTAGTGGAGATCAGGGAGGTCACCCGGCTGAAACTAGCCCGGGAAGCTGTTCCGTGATGCCGCAAGCTGGATCCGCGGTTAGACGCGCCGTGTCGCATCGGGTCGATCGTCACGCTCCCGCTGAAACCGTCGGGTCGATCCGAATCGTTTGGTTCGGGGCGGGTCGTCTATTCGGGTGCCCTGCTGAGATAAGCGCGGTCCGGGTAGCACCAGACCCACTGCTCACCTTCCTCGATGGAACGGATGAGCGGATGTCCGGTCTCCTCGTAATGTCTCCTGGCGTGCAGGCCCGGGGAGCTGTCGCAACACGCCACCTCACCGCACACGAGGCACATGCGCATGTGTACAGGTACGGTGCCCTCTTCGAGGCAGGCAGCGCATTCGAACCGCTCCGGTGAGGTTTGCTCGATGGACCCCAGATGCGAGCACTGGCGCTGTTTGAACGAGCGTTGAAACAGCGCTCGCCTGAGCGTGTCGCCGACCCGCGACTCTTCCATGCGTCCGATCATAGACGAGCCGGATCGGCCACGTTTCTACCTATGCGGCGAGGTCGTCGCTCCGCCGGCGCCGTCGGGTGATAGTCGTGGCACGCTTCCGGGCACCGTCGGACAGGCGTTTCGCCCACACGTATTCGGTGCTGAGCACTGCCAGACCGGCAATGATCAGTAACCAGCCGGGTAGGAACGGCAGGAGGAGCCCAATCAGGCCGACCAGCAGCAAGGTGAATCCGAGGATCCCGATGAAGAGTTTCCGAAACGGAGTGATGGTCACGCTTTCCTTTGACGCATTACAGTATGCAACAGTTACGAACCTACTCGAGTTCCGCCAGTTCCAGCTTTGCGAACAGTGGCTTGGGCCTCGGGAGCGGCGTCCCCGCTTGAAGCTCGGCCCGCCTCCACCCGCCTTCCTCGAGCGTTCCCTTCTGTCCGAGCATGGTGTGGACCTGAGCGCTTGTGAATGGGAGGAAAGGAGAGAACCCGGTCTTCAGCCCGTTGATAGCGCTGAGGGCAACGTACAGGGTGGTGGCCGTTCGCTCGGGATCGGTCGCCGCGGTCTTCCACGGCGCCTTTTGGTTGAGGTACGCATTGACCTCTTGTCCTCCGTCCATCACGGTGCGTAATGCTGCCCGCAGTTCAACCGCCTCGATCTGGGTGCCGGCCTGGGCGAGGGCAGCATCGACTCCGGCAAGCAGCGCGTGGTCGTCGGAGTCGAGGGTCCCCAGTTCGGGAATCGTCCCACCCTCTGACCTGGCCGTCATCGACAACACCCGGTTGACCAGGTTGCCCCACGTGGCGACGAGTTCTTCGTTGATCCGCCGCACTATTTCGGCATCCGACAGATCCGTATCGTTGTGCTCGGGCAGGACTGAGGCAACCGCATACCGAAGGGCGTCAGGTTCGAAACGTTCGAGATACCAGTCGAGGGAGCGGCCAACGCCTCTGGATTTCGACGCCTTTGAGCCACCGAACGTGACGTACTGGTTGCCGGGGACGTTGGTCGGGAGGTTGAGTCCACCGTGACCCATCAACAGGGCAGGCCAGTAGACGGCATGGAACGGGATGTTGTCCTTGCCGATGAAGTAGTAAGACTCAGCTTCCGGGTTTGTCCACCACTCCTTCCACGCCTCCGGAATCCCCTGAAGCTGGGCCCACTCCTGGGGAGCTGAGAAGTAGCCCATGACGGCCTCCCACCAGACGTAGATCGACTTTCCGGGGCCTAAATCATCGATGGGTATCGGGATACCCCAGTCCAGGTCACGAGTGAAGGCGCGATCGTGCAACCCGCCCTTGGCCATGCCGATTGCGAAGTTCGCGACATGGGGACGCCATCCCCGGCGCGAGCGGAGCCAGTCGAGGAGGGGTTCCTGGAAGGCACTCAGCTTCCAGTAGTAGTGCTCCGTGTCGCGCTCGACCGGGGCCGTGCCCGACAGTGTTGATCGCGGGTCGACCAGTTCGTGCGGATCCAGGGTGCGCCCACAGTTGTCGCACTGGTCTCCCCGGGCCTCGATGTACCCGCAGTGCGGGCAGATGCCCTCAACGTACCGATCGGGGAGAAACCGTTGCGCCTCCTCGTCGTAGAACTGGCTGGTGGTCTTCCGGTAGAGGTAGCCATTCTCGAGGAGTTTCAGGAAGAACTCCTGAGCAACTCGTTTGTGGTTATCCGTACCCGTCGTGGTGAAGAGATCGAATTTGATGCCGAGTTGGTCCCAGTAGTCGAGGAACCGCGGGTGATACCGGTCGACAATCTCTTGCGGACTGACGCCTTCTTCATCGGCCTTCACCGTGATAGGGGTGCCGTGCACGTCGCTGCCGGACACCATCAGGACCTTGTTTCCCGCCATCCGGTGATAGCGGGCGAAGATGTCCGGGGGGAGGTAGGCGCCGGCGATGTGCCCGAGGTGCAGCGATCCGGTGGCATACGGCCAGGCGACTGCGACCAGAATATGGCGGGGTTCGCTCATGGGCCGTGAGCGTACCATCTGCCCTTGGTAGCCAGTTCCGAGTTCTAGCCACGACTGGACGGCCATTCGGATCAGTTAGCCTCCGACCGGACAAGGGGAGCCCGAGAGTGCTGGAACTGAGGAACCTTTCCAAACGGTACGGCCAGGTGCGTGCATTGGACGGCGCCTCGCTGTCGGTGGCGCCGGGTCGCATGCTCGGTTTTCTCGGACCGAACGGAGCCGGCAAGACGACCGCGATGCGGTCTGTGTTCGGGCTCGTGCGGCTGGATGCCGGCGAGGTGACCTGGAACGGCGTGCCGATCGGACCCGAGCAACGCCTTCGTTTTGGGTATATGCCCGAACAACGAGGGTTATACCCGCGGATGAAAGTCGGCGAGCAGTTGATCTACTTTGCCGAATTGCACGGAATGTCGCGCACCGACGCAGCAGCCTCGGCAGCCCGTTGGCTGGCCACGCTGGGATTGTCGGACCGGACTGACGATCGGCTCGAGCAGTTGTCGCACGGCAACCAGCAGCGTGTGCAGTTAGCGGCCGCTCTCGTTCACGACCCGGAATTGCTCATACTCGATGAGCCGTTTTCGGGCCTCGACCCCGTGGCTGTGGAAACCCTGGCCGATTCGCTGGAGGGGGAAGCCGCCCAGGGGAAAGCGGTCGTCTTCTCTAGCCACCAACTCGACCTCGTCGAAGATCTCTGCGAGGACGTGGTGATCATCAACCAGGGGCGCAACGTCATGGGCGGGAACGTGGCTCAGTTGAAAGAGAGTTCTCCTCACCGTCGTCTGGAAATCGATGTGGTGGGCGGAGACGGAGCCTGGCTTCCGGAGGTCGCAGGCATTGAAAGCGAAGAAGTCGAAGGCTCCCTGGTTCGCTTGCTTGTGCGAAAGGAGATCGATCTGGAAGCGGTCCTTTCGGCTGCCCGGTCGGCCGGACCCATCCGCCATTTCAGTTTTGAAGCACCGAGCCTTTCGGAGATGTTCCTGCGGGCGGTAACGCAATGAAGGGCTTTCGGCCCGTGTGGATGGTGGCCCGGCGCGAGTTGAGGGAGCGTATCAAGAGCCGCACTTACCGGATCACTACCGTGATTTTGCTGCTCATCGTATTGGGTGGGATCGTGATCCCGCAGGTGATCGGGGACGGCGACGGAACCACGTACGACTTGGGACTGGTTGGACACACCTCAGCCGATTTGCTCGATACCCTCGACGTGCTGGCAGAAGCTTCCGACCTTCGTGTGGATACTCGGATGTTCGACGATATTGCCGGCGCAGAGGCAGCGCTAGAAGCCGGTGAGGTCGATGCGGTTCTCGTCGGCGGAACAGAGTACGTCACCAATGCCCCGGCCATTACGGTGTTTCCCGTCACCGGAGGTGGCGGGCTCTCGTCCCTGGTGAGTAGGGCAGCGCAGGCAATCCGACTTCAGGAATTAGCGGCCTCGGCCGGAGTGTCGGTTGATGAAATTGCCAGTGTGTTCACGGAGAATCCTCTCACTTTGCGGAGTCTCGAGCCGCCCGACCCCAACCGAGAGACCAACACCGTGATCAGCTTCGTCGGCTTGATCCTCCTCTACGTGGGGATACTCAGCTACGGGGCCTGGACCCTCAACGGCGTCATCGAAGAGAAAACCAATCGGGTTGTCGAGGTGCTGATGTCGGCACTGCGACCTCACCAGTTGATGGCCGGCAAGGTCCTTGGTATCGGGTTGCTTGGCGTCGCACAACTCCTCCTCATTGTCGTCACCGCCGCTACGGCTGCCCTCGCGGTTGATCTGGTCGACCTCCCCGATGTATCGGGCGGATTGATCGGCTCGCTCTTGCTGTGGTTCGTGCTCGGGTTCTCGTTCTTCAGCGTGTCCTATGCGGCGGTTGGCGCGCTTGTCTCGCGTGTGGAGGAAGCCCAGAGTGTTGCCACTCCGCTGACGTTGGTCGGTGTCGCCGGCTATTTTGCAGCGTTCGCCGTGCTCGAGAACCCCGACGGCGTTGTCGCCAGAATCACGACTCTCCTGCCGCCGACCGCCCCGTTCGTTGTGCCGATCCGTCAGGCGCAGGGTGCCATCGCCCAGTGGGAGTACCTGCTTGCGGTGGTGATCATGATTGCCGCGACCTATGGGCTGATCAGATTGGCAGGCCGTGTCTATTCTGGCGCCATTCTCAGCATCGGAGCCAGAGTAAGACTGCGCGACGCCTGGCGGTCAGCGGAGCTCTAGGTGATCGCTCGGTGACCCAGGGCGCGAAAATCTGGCCCGCCCTCGCCGGCTCCCTGCGCTAGGCTCGGAACCAGAGCGCAGGGATGAGGGGAGGCGCAAGGGGTGCGGATCGAGTCGGAGGCGCGGATCGAGTCGGCCCGTGAGAGCGGTGAATACGTCCGAGGGGCCGACCGGCGAGCTTCTAGCAAGTCATTTCGCCTGCCAGAACGTCGCCGTGGGTTCGAGCGCCGCCGCCCCACCGATGGCACCTGGCGGGTGCGCTACCACCGATGGCTCGAGCAGTACCGGCACGATCATGACACGATCGCCGCCGCTCTCCTCGTGTTCGTGGTCCTGAACATCGTCGACCTCTTGCTGACCGTCCAAGCTCTCTCGCAGGGAGCCATTGAGGTCAACCCGATCATGGCATGGTTCTTCGCCGTTGACCCGGTCATGGCCGCAGTGTTCAAGCTCGTGGTTGGCTCGGGAGTCGCTCTGGCCGTCTGGTTAGCTCGTCGCTATCGCCGGATGCTCGAGACTTCTCTTGCCCTGGTGGCCGTGATGACGATCGTCCTCGCCGTTCACGGCTACCACGCTCTGATCTGACGCGAGCTCCGAGCTACGAGCGGTAGGACCGACCGATTTAGGCGATCGTCACTTCGGGGTCGAGGTATACGTCTTGGATTGCAGTGAGCAGTCCGGCCCCCTCGCTCATCGGTCGCTGGAATGCCTTGCGACCGGAGATGAGCCCTGTTCCACCGGCCCGTTTGTTGATCACTGCGGTCCGAACGGCTTGGGCGAGATCACCCGCCCCCGAGGAGGCGCCACCCGAGTTGATCAACCCGGCCCGTCCCATGTAGCAGTTGACGACCTGCCAACGGGTCAGATCTATCGGATGATTGGTGGTCAGCTCTGAATAGACCTTTGGATGAGTCTTCCCGAAACCGATCGCCGTGTAGCCGCCGTTGGAGTCCGGCTGCTTCTGCTTGATGATGTCGGCTTCGATCGTCACGCCGATGTGGTTGGCCTGGCCCGTGAGGTCCGCTGATCCCTCGTAGTTGACGCCGTCCTTCGTGAAGGCCGGGTTTCGCACGTAGCACCACAGAACCGTGAACATGCCGAGTTCATGGGCCCGGGCGAAGGTATCGCTCACTTCCCGGATCTGACGGGTCGATTCCTCCGAGCCGAAGTAGATGGTGGCGCCCACCCCGGCCGCGCCGAGGTCGAACGCCTGCTCGACCGAGCCGTACATCACCTGGTCGCTCTTAGCCGGATAGGTCAGTAGTTCGTTGTGGTTGATCTTGACGATGAAGGGGATCTTGTGGGCGTAGCTCCGGGACACCATTCCGAGCACTCCGAAGGTAGTGGCCACGGCGTTGCAGCCTGCCTCGACGGCCAGCCCGACGATGTTCTTGGGGTCGAAGTAGATCGGGTTGGGGGCGAAGGAAGCGGCTCCCGAGTGCTCGATGCCCTGATCGACCGGGAGGATGGAGAGATAGCCGGTGCCTGCCAGCCGGCCGTGGTTGTACATCGAAGCCAGGTTACGGAGCACCTGCGGGGAACGGTCGCTCTGCATGAAAACACGGTCGATGAAATCGGCACCGGGCAACTCGAGGCTGGCGGCCGGGATTCCTGTCGAGCTGTATGTGAGGAGATCCTGGGCGTCCTCACCGAGAAGCTTTGCGTAATCCATGTTCTTCCTCCGTTGCATTGCGTTGCGACTCATTATCGCGGGTTTTGGTCGACCCGCGGCCGGTGTCATCTGAGGGAACGAGCCGATCCCGTGCGCGGGGGCCGATGCTCGCTGCCGGATGTTGCCGGGGAGGGGAGGCCTTCCGGCTGTGGAAGAGCTAGCTCCCCATCGCTATGTGGACGGCCATGCTCTGCTTCGAAAAGATCGCTGCCGCTACCGGCGCCGCCGGCTCCGGTTCTCCCAGCGGCGGTACAGATACAGCCAGGCGGGTTCGATGTCTTGGGGAGGAGGCGCCGGCCCGGGCTCAGGAAGGGCCGGTTGCGGTTGTGGATCGCTCCGCTGTTCCTGCTGCCGACGCAGCTCTGCCAGCCGCTCTCGCAGGAACACTGCCTCAGTCTCGGCCCGGGCCGCCCGTTCGCGGGCTTCGGCCAGCTGCTGACCGGCCTCATGGAGATTGCCGAGTTGGTTGATCATCCGATTCCAGGCATCGACGGGAACGAGCACCGAACCTTCGGGGGCCTCCCGGGCTGGTCCGCTCGGCGCCGCACTAGTCGGCGGAGGGGCGGGGCCGGGGCCGGTAGTCGGTTGGGGACGAAGCCGCCCCAGGTGCCGGGCTCGCGCCACCACCTCGTCGACGCCGACCAAACGCACTTGACCCTCGGTGGTGAGCTCGAAACGAGTCGGGATGCGTTCTTTACGGGCCCAGTTGCGCACCGTGGAGGCCGGCACTCCGGTGACCTCTTCGGCTTCGTGAAGCGTCACCCACCGGGTTGAGATCGAACCGCCCTTCGATCGACCGCCGCCTTCGCCGGACGGCGGCTGCATCGGGCGGGCCGTTCGACCTTGTTGCTGCCAGACGAACGCGGGGTCTTCCATGAGCACAGGATAGGTCCACCGGATCGCCGTTGCTCCTAGGATGCGTGCCAGACCGTTGCGGAGGAGGACGCTACCAACATGCCGTCCGAGGAAGAGATCCGAACCGCGGTGGCGCGCGTCGTCGCAGGCGTGCTTTCCCGCACGGGCGAGTCACCCCGGTCTGAGGCAGAGACGGTGATCGCCCATGATCCGGGCCACAACCGCGGCATTGCCATCGGAGCCGATCACGGTGGTTATCCCCTCAAGGAACGAATTGGCTTCTACCTCCGCGAACAGGGTTACGAAGTAAACGACTGCGGTACCAGCAGCCCCGATTCTGTCGACTACCCCGATTTCGCTCATGCGGTTGCCCGTCTCGTCGGCGACGGTTCCTGCTCTTTTGGGATCATCGTTGATGGGGCCGGCATAGGCTCGGCGATGGTCGCCAACAAGGTGCCCGGTGTTCGGGCCGCCCTCTGTTACGACGTCTCTTCGGCCAAGAACAGCCGGGAGCACAATCACGCTAATGTCCTGACCCTGGGGGCGGGACTAATCGGCAATGCGCTTGCCCTCCAGATTGTTGAGACGTGGCTGGCCACCGAATGGGGTCCGGGGCGGCACGCGCGGCGAGTGGACATGATCAGGGAAATCGAGCAGCGTTACCTCAGAGGCGACCGAACATGACCAGCAGGGAAGAACTCATCGAGGCTGTCACCCGGGAGGTCTTGGCCGCCTTCGCTGAAGAGGTCGACGAGATCTGTGTCGACGGTTCCTGTGCCGTGCACAGCCCCGACAAGGTACGTGAGATCGTGGCCACCGGGGCCGGACGCATCAGTTTCTCCGGGCCGGCCGCAGAGGTGCCCCGCGACCTTGCCCGTTACCTCGACCACACCCTGCTCAAACCAGAAGCTTCCGCCTCCGACATCGACAAACTCTGTGCTGAGGCGGTCGAGTATGGCTTCGCGGCCGTGTGCGTGAACCCTTCCTGGGTGAAACGGGCTGCCGATAACGTACGAGGCTCGACCGTGAAGGTCGCCTCCGTCGTTGGGTTCCCATTGGGCGCAACTCCTTCGGAGATCAAGGCGATGGAAACGCGGCGGGCCATCCGCGACGGCGCCCGTGAGATCGACATGGTCATCAACATTGGGGCGCTGAAGTCCGGCGATCACGATACGGTCCGCAAAGACATCGAGAAGGTGTCCGATGCCTGTCGAGAGGCAGGTGTCAAGAACAAGGTCATTATCGAAGCGGCGCTACTCACCGACGAAGAGAAGGTGGTCGCGTCCTACCTGGCCAAGCAAGCCAAAGCCGACTATGTGAAGACCTCAACCGGCTTTGGTCCGGGCGGAGCGACCGTCCACGATGTGTTGCTGATGCGGGAGACAGTTGGCCCCGATATGGGCATCAAAGCTGCGGGAGGCATTCGCAGCGCCGAGGACATGAAAGAGATGATCGCCGCCGGTGCTACCCGAATCGGGGCATCGGCCGGTGTGGCCATCGTGACCGGAGGGGAGTCCAGTGAGCAATATTGAGCTGCGTGCCTACGCGTTCCTTGACAGCCTGCAACCCCAGTATGCGGCGTTCTTGGGGACCATTGCGCAGGGTTTCCTTCCTTTGGCCGGGGACGCCTCGCTGTACGTCGAAATCGCCCCGGGCATCGAGATCAACCGCCTGACGGACATCGCTCTCAAAGCGACCAGGGTCCGGCCGGGAATGCAGATCGTCGAGCGGTACTACGGGATGCTCGAAATCCATTCGGAGGATCAGGCGGAGACCCGCGCCGCCGGACGAGCAATCCTCGAGGCCATCGAGCACGAGGAAACTGATCGCACCAAGCCCAGGATTCTCTCCAGCCAGATCATTCGCCGGATCGACGACCATCAGGCGCAATTGATCAACAGGATGCGCCATGGCCAAATGATCATTCCCGGCCAGACGCTCTACGTGCTCGAACTCGAACCCGCTGCCTATGCACCCCTGGCCGCCAATGAGGCGGAGAAAGCGGCCGAAATCAATGTTCTCGAGGTCAGGGCTTTTGGTTCGATGGGCCGCGTGTATCTCGGTGGCGAAGAACGGGACATCGACGTTGGTTGGCGGGCGGCGGTGGCCGCCATCGAAGGCCTCGAAGGCAAAGAGTCTCCAAAGTAAGTAGATAAGAGAAGGAGAGGGATGTATGGCTGAAGCCCTGGGAATGATCGAAACGAGAGGCTTTGCGGCGATGGTCGAAGCGGCCGACGCGATGGTCAAAGCGGCCAAAGTGGAACTGGTCAGCTACGAGAAGACGGGCGGCGGCTACGTGACTGCCGTCGTGCGCGGCGACGTAGCCGCGGTGAAAGCGGCCATAGATGCCGGCGTACGCAGCGCCGAGAAAGTCGGCGAAGTGATCTCAACCCACGTGATCGCCCGGCCGCACCTCAACATCGACGTGGTGTTGCCGTTGGGACGCGCCGAAGAAGCCGAATCGGAGATGGGCTAGACGGCCGAGGACTCGCCGGGGCCCGACTCAACCGCCGGGTTCCGGAGCTCACTTCGGAGGAGGATGCAATGCTGCTTGGACGCGTAGCCGGGACTCTGGTCGCAAGTCGTAAGGAAGAAAACCTCGAGGGGCTGAAGTTCCTGGTGGTGCGTCAGCTCGACGTGGACAACAAAGAAACCGGGGGGTATGTCATCGCCGCCGACGCAGTCGGGGCTGGAGTCGGAGAGGTGGTGCTTTACGCCACCGGCAGTTCCGCCCGACAGACCGTGCTGACTAACAACCGACCTTGTGACGCGGTGATCATGGCGATCGTCGACACCTGGGAAGTCGGCGGCACCGAGGTATGGCGTAAGTAGATCGCCGAGGAGACATATGTCAACGCTGAGCGAACAGCAGATCCAGGACATCATTGAGCGGGTCAACCTGCGGATCGGCACGGTTGCCGATGGTCAGGGAGCGAAGCTCCGCGCTGAAAACGAGCTGGCCGCTTCCGAGCTTGCCGAACTAGGCGACGGGATCTACGCCACCATCGACGAAGCGGTCGCCGCCGCGCGGCGGGCCTTCCTCCACTACCAGCGACTGGGGCTGGCAGGTCGCAAAGCCATTATCGCCTCGGTGCGATCTTCCATGCTCGAGAACGCCGGGCGACTGGCCGAGATGGCCCATGCCGAGACGGGATTAGGTCGCGTTTCCGACAAGATCATGAAGAACCGTCTCGTCACTACCTTGGCCCCCGGCCCCGAAGACCTCGAACTGGAGGCAGTCACAGGCGACCAGGGGATGATGGTGACCGAGTTCGCCCCCTTCGGGGTGGTCGGCGCGATAACCCCGACCACAAATCCGACCTCGACGATCATCAACAACACGATCTCGATCGTGTCCGCAGGTAATGCGGTTGTCTTCAACGTGCATCCCAATGCCAAACGGGTATCCGCCGAGAACGTCCGTCTTTTGAACCGGGCGATTCAAGCGGGGGGCGGCCCGGCCGATCTGGTGACGGCAATTCCGGCCCCGACCATCGAAAGCGCCAAAGCGGTCATGAACCATCCCGATGTTGCCCTCATTCTGGTGACCGGCGGTCCGGGAGTGGTGAGGGAAGCAATGCGGACGGACAAAGTCGTGATCGCCGCCGGACCGGGTAATCCTCCCGCCGTCGTCGACCAAACCGCCGACGTGGACAAGGCCGGGCGGGACATCGTGGCGGGCGCATCGTTGGACAACAACATTATCTGTGTCGACGAGAAGACCACCATTGCCGTTGACACGATTGCCGACCGGCTCATCCGCTCGATGGCCAATAACGGGGCGTACGTGCTCAGGGAGCATGAGCTGAAGCGGCTCGAGCGGGTGATCTTCAAGGAGATGGGGCCGCCTCGGAAACCGGGGGTCGTCAATCCGACCTTTATCGGCAAGAACGCCGGAGTTATCCTCGGCGAGATCGGGATCAAGGTCGGCGACGACGTACGCCTGGCCGTTGCGGAAGTGCCGGAAGAGCACAACCTGGTGTGGACCGAGCAAATGATGCCGGTCATGCCGGTGGTGCGGGTAACCGACGTAGACCGGGCCATCGAACTGGCCGTGAAATCGGAGCATGGGTTCCGGCACACCGCCTCAATCCACTCAACCAACGTGCAGACCATCACCAACATGGCGCTGGCCATGAACTGCAGCATCTTCGTCGCCAATGGGCCCAACTACGCGGGCCTGGGCGAAGGGGGAGAGGGGTTCTCGTCGTTCTCGATCGCCAGTCCGACCGGCCACGGGTTGACGAGACCGCGCAGCTTCTCGCGTGAGCGGCGGATCACGGTCGTCGGTGCGTTGAGGATCGTGTGATCATTCAGCCGGCCCTCGCCTTGCTCGAATTCGACTCAATCGCAGCAGGCATTCAGGCCGGTGACGCCATGGTCAAACGGGCTCCGCTCGATCTGCTCAAGGCGGGCACGGTTCAACCCGGCAAGTACCTCGTTCTGATCGGCGGGCAAGTTGCCGATGTCGAAGAGGCCATCGACGCGGCCCGGAGCGCAGAGCCGAACACTCTGGTCGACATAGTGTTCCTGCCCGATGTTCACCCGGACGTGGTGGCGGCGGTAGCCGGGGCACGCCGCGCCGACGAAGGGGAAGCGCTTGGTGTGGTCGAAACTATGACGGTGGCCGCCGTCATCCAGGCGGCAGACGCCGGGGTCAAGGGTGCCCGGGTGACGCTCCGGGAGTTGCGGATGGCCGACGGATTGGGCGGCAAGGGCTACCTACTCTTCGGCGGAACGGTGGCAGATGTTGAGGCTGGTGTTGCCATTGGCGCGGCGCGGGTTGGCGGACAGTTGATCAGGGACATAGTCATCGCACAACTCCATCCCGAGATGAAGGACAACCTGTCAGTCGACGGTCGGTTTGAACACCTCGTACGATCGGAAGAGGAGTAAGCGCCATGCAGTTGGGCCGGGTGATCGGGACCGTCGTCGCCACCATGAAGTACGAAGGCCTGGAAGGCGTCAAGCTCCTGATCGTGCAACCCCTCGACCGCCACCTTGACCCGGAGGGGCGGCCGGTGGTGGCCGCCGATGGTGTCCACATGGCCGGACCCGGTGAGTTGATTTACTTCGTTGGCTCCCGTGAAGCCGCCCAGGCCCTTCCCGAGACCTTCGTGCCTGTCGACCATGCCATCGTCGGCATTGCCGACGCGGTGGACGAGTTGTCACCGGGGTCGGGCTCATGAAGGTCGGGCGCGTCGTAGGCACTGTGGTCTCGACCATCAATTCGCCGGTGTTCGATGGTCGCAAGCTGCTGTTGTGCGACTTGCTCGGAACCGACGGCGAAGCAACCGGCGGTTACGTCATTGCCGTCGATGCGGTCGACGCCGGAGCCGGAGAAGTGGTGTTGATCCTCGACGAAGGCACCGGAGCTCGTCAGATCGTTCAGCAGGACCCGGCCCCGATCCGGGCCATGGTGGTCGGCGTCGTCGACGAAATGATGGTTGACGGTGCTTCGGTGATCACGCCGGGGATGTAGCAGCCGTTCCAATCAACGGTGACGGAATCGCGGAGCTTGGCCGGGCCACCTCCTCGGTTCCATGATCAACCGAAACGCCGATCGTGGTTCCGGTCGTCCGGTGGTCTCAGGGACCTGGAAAGTAGAATTCCGTCAGCCATCGGTCAAATAGGCCGTCAAGGTCGGAATCTTCATCAAGCGGTGACTCGAGCTCGACGATCGACACTCGCGAGATCAATCCATCACTCACGAGGAAACTCACGGACCGCCGCAAGTGGTCGGCTTCACGGCCGGAATTGCTGTTGAAGACAACAGTGCAATCGACATTCACCGGGTCAGTGTTACAAGTAGCTTGGATCGGACTGCACCCGTGCATCTGCGCATCGATGTTGGTCAGCGACCACAAGGCCGAGATGTATCCGACCTTCCCGGACACGCAGATAGCCACTTTCCGTGGGCGGTGGTCATCTCCGTCTAGGCCAAAGAGGTTCGGCCTCAACCCGCGGCGTGCCTCGTCCGATCCATAGGGGGTGACAGAACAAGTGCGCTCTCTGGTTCCCGGATGGGTCGAATGGCTGGGTCCGCTGCTGTTCCTTTTGGGGATGGCGGCCATCGTGGGGTTTGTTCCGGTGGTTGTGGTCCGAATGTCCGTACTCCGGGTTGAGCCGACGGATCATTGGACCGCGCAAGCCCGGTTGGTACATGCAGCCCGGGTGAGCGTCATCTGGGCGGCGGCAACGGTTCCGGCCGGGATGTGGCTTCTGTCGACCATCACCATCGGGCCGGTCGGGTGGTTACCCCAGTGGCTGTTCGGACTGGCCGGCGCTGCTGGCGCAGTGCTGATGGTTGCCCGGGTGAGCTGGTGGATTGAAGGCTCGGTGCTGCAACAACCGGTGCCTGGGTGGAGCCCGTTTCTCGGCAGGTTTCTCGTTCGGATCATACCGCTGGCGGGAATCATCATCCTTGCCCTGGCTGCTCCGGCGAGACTGTCCAGCCCCCGAATGATTCTGTGGATGCTGTTTGCCTTCGCTGTTGCAATGTCGCTCCGGTTCCAGCTCGAGCTTGCCGGTTTTGGGCTGGCCGAGCACTCGGATGAACGTTTGACCGCCATCGTCGGCCGGGCCGCCACTCGCGTCGGTGTTGAGGTGCCGGCGGTCTTCATCATCGAACATCATCAACCCAACGCGTTTGCGTTCCCGTGGCGGGGCGCGGTTGCTTTCACCAGCCGCGCCGTGGCGGAGCTTTCAGACGACGAGCTGGAGTCGGTAGCGCTGCATGAACTTGGGCATATGGCCGAATCGACATCCTCCGCCGTGCTCCGGCAGGCTACCCACTTCATCTGGATCCCGCTGGCGGCCATAAAGCCCGTCCTCGGTTCCTTTGGGAGCACCGGCTTGTTGGCAGTCGTGGCCATGCTCGCCGGGCTTTTGATGGTGGTGCGGCGTTTTGCCGCCAGCATGGAAGCGAAGTCTGATGAACACGCTATCGCTCACCTGGATGAGTCCGGCACATACGGCGGAGCATTGGAGAAGATCTACCGGATCGGGCTCATCCCTGCCGTGCTGCGTCGTCCGAGTCACGGCCAATTGAAAGACCGGCTGGAAGCAGCCGGGCTGGACGTGGACTTTGAACCTCCCGCCCCGCCGCCTATGCGAGCATTGGTGGCCGCAACCATGGCAGCGATTCTGGTGGGCCTGGCCATCCTTGCGGCGCCGTACATCGCCATGATCGGAGCCGATCTCTCCTCCCCAACTCCCGCCCGCGTGGCTCTCGCGCTAGGAAGCTATGGATCCTGGCCTTTCGAGCGGCTCGGCCAGTTGGCAGATGTGGACCGGGACTTCGAAGCGGCCGAGGTGTTCTATGCCGCGGCCGCCGAGGTCTCCCCACATCCCGATCCTCTCGTCGACCTGGTCTACGTCCGATCGGTACTCGGCCGCTGTCGCGAGGCGCAGGATGCCCTGACCAGCCTCACGGAGCGCAACGCCTTGCCGGGCGATGTATCGCTTGCCGAAGAATGGGTCGAATGGTGCCGCCAGCAATGGGGTGACGGCATCTGAGCTACCCGATTTCGGAGGCGGCCTGCCAGTTCTCCCGGGCCTCGTTCGCAGCCGCTATTGCTACTACCAGGGCGGCGCCCGGATCTGCCCACCACCAGCCAACCATGGCATTGAGAGCCAGCCCGATCACCGTGGCGGAGGCCAGGAAACCGTCGAGCAGCGTCATCGTCGCTTCTGATCGAAGCGGTTCCGAATCGAGCTGCTCGGCGGTCCGCCGCTTGACAATTGCCAAGCCAAACATCACCGTCGCAGCCACGACCAGATAGGCGATGCCCCACGGCGACTCATCCGGGTGGCGTCCTGTTGTCAGGTCGCTGATCGCAACCAATGCAAGAGCGACGGCCAGGACGCCGAAGGCTATCCCGGTCAGCCGTAGGGCCAATCGGGTGCGGCCGGGGTGGTCGGTTTCATGTTCCGGCAAAAGATGCCAGACGACCACGGCGGAGGCAAAGACCTCCACTACCGACACGGCACCGAAACCTATCAACGCCAACGACGAGGCCGCGGCCCCTAAGGCCAGCGTGAGCGCCGCTTCACCGATGTTCCAGGCAATGGTCCCGTACTCCAGGCGGAGGGCTACCCGTTGCAGGCGGGCGCGATCAGAAGGTAGGGAAGTCACGATCGCCATGATGGCATGACCGGAGAGGTCATCCGGCGCGAGCGCCTCGGCGGCCCGCTCCGAACTCGCTCCGTTCGGCCACCTTCCCCGCTGTGCCGCGGGGGGACTCGAAAGCCCGTCGGTCGCAAAGCGCGAGAGATCACGTTTCAGGGAGAACATTTCTAACCTGATTCAGTCACGGCAGCGGAGCACAGATTGATTGACATCCTGGCGGCTTTTGGGCTCTCTTCATCGGCAGGGTTCAATGCCTATCTGCCGATTCTGATCACCGGACTCCTGGCCCGCTACACCGACCTGTTGACGCTGGCGGAACCGTGGGATGCCCTCGAGGAGCCGTGGGTGCTGTTGGTGATTGCCGTTCTGCTGCTCGTCGAGATCACCGCAGACAAGATCCCGATTGTCGACACCCTCAACGACGTCGTCCAGTCGCTCGTCCGGCCCGCCGCAGGAGCGGTTCTATTCGCTGCTTCGAGCAATGCCATCAGTGATCTCAACACCGGTCTTGCGCTGGTGTTTGGCTTGCTCGTTGCAGGAGGGGTTCACACGGCCAAGACGGTGGCCCGACCGGTGATTACTGCGACCACTGCCGGAGCCGGAAACGCCGTCGTCAGCGCCGGGGAGGATACTGTGGCCGCACTAGTGGCGGTTGCCGCCATTGTTGTCCCGGTGGTTTCAGCCGTGTTCGTGGTGCTGGTGGTCTCCATGCTCGTCTGGTTGATCGTGCGGCGCAGGCGTAGCCGAACGGACCGCCCGAACAGTTGAGGCGACCCGGCTGTTCAACCGGACAACGCGAGTACCGCCGCCACAACCGCATCTCCGTCGGCCAGGGGGTCGACCACGGTCCCGTGGGTGCCGTCTTTGATGATGGTCAATTCGACGTTGTACCCTGCCTCGAGGAGGTCATCGTTGAAAGCGATCGAAAATCCGACGGGCACCAGGGGGTCCAGCTCGCCCTGAATGAGGCGGACGATCAGATTCGGGTTTTCCCCGATATGCGTGTGCGGGTTGCCGTCCTCCCACGCAACTGGGTCTTTGGCGCGGTCCGTGCCGAAAAAGACGCTCATCAGCGGGTCGAGCAAATCGGTGTCGTATGGTCCGGCAACGCCGACAAACGCGTCCGGTAGGGAACTGCCCGACTCGACGTTGCAGTCTCCGGTGAACGAATCACCGGCCAGGGCGGTGACGGCTCCGATATGGGCGCCGGCCGAGTAGCCGACCACCGTAACGAAAGCTGGATTCCCGCCGAACTCAAGAGCGCGCTCGCGAGCGAAACGGACGGCACAGGAGGCGTCCTCCAAGGTGGTCGGGTAGCCGCCGCCCCGCAAGGCCAGCCGGTAGGGAGCATTGAAGACAACGGCCCCGCCCGCTGCGATCGCCGTCGCCAGGGGAGTGATTTCGTCGGGATCGCCGCCGACCCATCCGCCGCCGTGGAACATGATCACCACCGGGTAGGCGCCGGGCGTCGTCGGGGTCAACACATCCATAGTCAGCTGTGAGGTGAAGGGGATGTTTTCGCTTATCAGCACGGTCCCGTCGGCGCTGAGCGTGGTCGATCCTGTTGCCAGTGTTGTGGTGGTCGAGGTACTGCTTGTCGTCGTGGTGGCCTCAGTGGTTGACGGGGCGGGTGCGGTGCTGGTGGTCGGCGAGGTAGTGGAGGTGGTGGCACCAGCTTCGGCGGCGGGGGTGTCCTGGGCGCAGGCAGCCAGGATCAGTGCCAGCGCCAGCACGAGGGACGGGACCAGGGTTCTCATCACCGGCCGAGTGTACGGTCGGGTTTGTTCTAGCTACTACACATACTCGACGGGGTAGTCCTCGAGATCCGCGGCGGCCGCGCGATCGATTAGCCAGGTGACGGTGGCGGCCCCTTCCATGACCCGGCGGGCTGGCAGTGCGGGGCTCTCGTCGCCGAGGAGGATGCGGGCCAACGGGGCTGCCTTGCTGCTGCCCGAGGCGAGGAAGATGATGTTCCGGGCTGCGTGGAGCAGAGGCAGGGACGCCGTGAGCCGCCAGGTTTCCTTCTCAGGAACCCAGTTGGCGACGAACCACCGGTCGTCCACATCGAGCGCCGCCGTCCCCGGGAACAGAGAAGCGGTGTGACCGTCCTCGCCGATGCCGAGCAGCACGACATCGGGGTGGGGGACCCCGTTCACTTTCGGAAGCAGCTCGAGCAGCGTCTGCTCGTAGCGGGCGGCTCCCTCCTGAGGGTCCCGATCGGGAGCCCAGGGAACGGGGTAGACATGCGCAGGAACCCGGTCGAACAATGTGTCGCGAGCCATCCGCATGTTGTTATCGGCGTGGTCCTGAGCGACCCATCGTTCGTCTGCGACCCAGGCGTGGACGGAAGCCCAGTCCACATCCTCTTGGAGGAGTCGCGTGTAGGTCGTGCGCGGGGTGCTGCCGCCGGCCAGACCAAGGGTGACCCGCCCGGAGGATGCGCCAAGTAAATGGGCCACAGTGGCGGCGGCGATGTCGGCTACGACGTCGGGGCCGTCGAGCACTCGAACTCTCATGACGAGAAAGCCTAAACGTCTGGCGGCTGATTCCGTTGCGTTCCCGATGTGGACAAGAGCCTTGACCACCTCCCGGTGGGTCGTTCAAGGGACCATGTTTCGCGGGGCCGCTCGTATCCGGCAATCACAGTGCGGTACAACAACTCGTGAGCGTCGACCGTTGCGGCGTCACCGTGTGCCCGGCTCGTTTCGAGGCTGGCGCGACCCATCGCCGCGGCTCGACCGGAATCGTCGAGAATCATCTCAACGGCCCGGGCGATGGCTCGATGATCGGCGGGAGCCACGAGGAAGCCGTTGACGTCGTCGTTCACCAATTCGGGCAGGGCTGCGGCGTCGACCGCGACGATAGGGAGGCCGGTGGCAGCCGCCTGCAGCGTTGGGATGCTTTGGACTTCGCACTCCGAGGCGATGGCGAAGAGGTCGCAAGCTCGATATACCGATGGCAGATCCTCCTCCGGCACGAACCCGAGAAAGTGGACGCGGCCTTCGAGAGCGAGATTGCCCGTGATCGCCTTCAGGCGCGGTTCGTCGTCGCCGGTCCCGACCAGTACGAGATGCGTGTTGGCCTGCCGAAGATGGAGCAGCGAGTTGAGGAGTACATCGACCCGTTTGTCCTTAGCGAGGCGGCTGACGAAAAGCATTCTCCGACCCTCCGGCAGCCGGTATCTTGCTTCGACCCCCTCGACTCCGTGGAGGCCCGGCCGGTAACGGTCGGTGTCGACTCCGTTCGAGATGACGGTAAACGGCACAACCAGACCCTCTTCGGTGAACGCGGTTGCCTGCGTTTTGGACGGGAACACGACATGGTCGAATTGATTCAACAGTCTGATCGCGTATTCCCAGACGATGCTCTCGGCCAGTCCGTCCAAGCGACCGTCCCATCCTACGTATTGGGCCACAAATCGAGGCAGATAATGGCAGGTCGCCACCAGTGGGACTTCGCGATCGAGGCCGAGGCGCAGGAGCTGCAGGCTCAACAGCGCAGTCTCGTGACTGTGCACGATGTCGGGGTCCGCTTCACGTATGATCTGTCGCAATTCCGTCTGTGAGACGACCGGCAAAGCCCCGTCACTCCAGAAGGGATTGGAGCGCGACTGCAGGCGAATGACCCGCACTCCTTGGTCGTCCTCGACGCGGGCAGTGCCGTCTGCAGAAGCGGCGACCACCGTGACCGAATGGCCCCGGCTCGCCATCGCTCTGGCCAGCTTCTGGGCGACCAACGTGACACCACTCAATGTGGGTGGATATCCGTGACTGACGACGAGGATGCGCATGGAATAGACCTTCGCTAGGGAATCGTTTCGTGGGTTGGTGCAATCCTTGGCGCCAATCGCCAGTAGAAGCCCAGGCTGACGACGTACGGGACGAGATAGAACACACCCCGAAACAGCAACGCTGCCAGGACCGCTTCTTCGAAACCTACTCCCAGGAGCGCGAAGACTCCTGCCATCGACCCATCTTGCACACCGATCCCGGCCGGCAGGGCAGACAGCACACCCGCCATAACGCCGATCACAAAGCCGGTGAACAGCACCGACGGTTTGAGCGGCGATCCGAGGGCATCGAAACAGAACCCGAGAGCGAAAACGCTCCCAAACCAGTCGACGAGGACCAGCGCCCCGATCAGGGCGGCAGATCTCGGCTGCCGGCGCATCCCGCCGACACCGCGATCCAATGCCGTATCGAAGTCCATGAACGGCCGGCTCAAGTCCTTCCGGAAGATGCGTTTCGTGAGTTTGCCGATCCCGCCGAGCGCCGTCCGGCGAGTCTCCGATCGAAAGACGACTGCCGACTCGGCGACGAAAACCAGGATCATCATGATGGTGGCCGCACCGAAGGCAATCGACGCGTTCCCGCTGAGCGTGGCATTTGACAACAGATAAAGGAAACCCAGCGGAAGAAAGGCCTGCATGGCCAGACTTGTCAAGTAGAAATGCAGAATCGAGGCCGCCAGCACGTCGTTGAGCGAAACCCTCTCACGTTGCATCAGTGCGTAACGCACCCCGTAACCCGCCACGCCACCGCTTTGCACGAGATGATTGAGGACGGCCGAGACGAAGCCGATTCCCGCTAACCGGTTACGCCGGATCGGGATGTCCATCAACTGGCCGACCTCAGCGAAGGTGTAGCTGATGCAGGTGTAGGAGACGGCCGTCATGGTCAGCGCGGGCAGGATCAGCACCCAGTTCGACTCCGCGATGACGCCAAGGAAGGCGTCCCAATCTGCGATGATCAGGAGTCCGCCGAGGAAGACGACGGTGGCAACCAGGAAGATCAGGACGCGACGGCGTGTGCTGGCTCGCTTTCCCATTGCCCGTTCCTTCCGACCCGTTCCCGGAATATGCTACGCATCAAATATGCCGGGGGATCTCATGACCCGTGAGGTGAGCGTCGAGTGGCGGCCGGGGCAGAGTGTGACCGGTCGGTTGGCCGGACCTGATGAGGTGCGGCTCCCCACTGTGCTGCTGGCCCATGGTGCCGGCGCCGGCCAGGACCATCCAGGGGTGGCGGGGCTGCGTGAGCGCCTGGCCGGGGCCGGGGCCGGGGTCCGGGTGCTCACGTTCAATTACCCCTACATGGAAGCGGGAAGACGAAGTCCTGATAGGCAGGCAACGCTGCTGGATTGTCATCGGGCAGTACTTGGGTGGCTCCGGGCTGAGGTCGGCAACGAAGTGATCCTGGCCGGGCGGTCGATGGGTGGGCGGATGGGAACCCACCTGGCGGCCGGGGGTGAACCCGTCCGTGGTCTCGTTCTCTACGCCTATCCACTGCACCCGGCCGGAAAGCCGGATGGGCTTCGCATCGAGCACCTGTCGGACGTAACCGTCCCGATGTTGTTTATCTCCGGAACCAGAGACTCGCTGGCCCGGGTCGAGCTCATCGAAGAGCACCTCCGGCCCCTCCCCGGGTCGACCATCGAGCTCATCGACGGCGCCGACCACTCGTTCCGGGTTCCCAAGCGCACCGGCCGCACGTTTGAGGAAGTCCTCGACTGGATCGCGGCACGGACGGTGGTGTGGATGGAGGGGTTGGGGGTTTAGTCGTCAGTCATGAGTCGGAACCAACAGCACTCCGCTGGTGGAACGGACCCCCCTCCGGCTTGGCTCTTTCGAACCAACCCACCTCCCCCCAACCTGGCTCCGGCTGCGCCTGCGCCCTGGTGGGGAGGCGACGAGGCTCACTCTTCCGCTTCGATTGCCTTGACCTTGTTGAGCCTGCGCATGTGGCGTTCCTCGCCGGTGAAGCGGGCCAGCAGGAAGGCCTTCGTTACTTCCTCGGCGAGCGCCTTTCCTATCACCCGGCTTCCCAACACGCTCACATTGGCGTCGTCGTGCTCGACGGACTGGTGAGCGGTGTAGGTGTCGTGCGTCAGTACTGCACGGACGCCTTTGATCTTGTTGGCGGCGATCGCCGCCCCGGCTCCTGACCCACATACGAGCACACCGCGATCGGCTCTGCCGTCGCGCACCGCCCGCCCGACCGCGGCTGCATAGTCGGGGTAATCGACGGGCGATTCGGAGTGAGTCCCCATGTCGAGAATGGCGTATCCCTGATCTGCAAGCAGTTTGGCCAGATCTTCTTTGAGCTGGAATCCAGCATGGTCGGCTCCGATGGCCACTCGCACGTTCTCTCCTCGGTGTCGTCCGGCCGGCGAAGCGTAGCCGCCGTTTCTATTGCCAGGACGGCCCCATTTGAGCCGGTAGGCGGAAATGGGCCGTGCCAAACGTACAATCCGCACTATGGAAGAGATCATTGTTACCGGCGGCAAGCCGCTCAACGGGTCTGTTGCGGTGCTGGGCGCCAAGAACGCCGTCCTCAAGCAGATGGTGGCGATGTTGCTGGCGCCCGGGACGCACCAGTTGCGCAACGTCCCCGGGATTCTTGATGTTGTCCTCATGGGCCGGGTGCTCGAACACATCGGCGCGACATGTTCCTTCGACGGTCATGCTCTCACGGTCGAGGTGCCGGATCAGCTGCGACCGGAGGCACCACTCGATCTCGTTCGTCAGATGCGAGCTTCGATTGTTGTACTGGGTCCGTTGCTGGCGCGCGGGGGCGTGGCCATGGTGGCGTTTCCCGGCGGTGACGACCTGGGAGCCCGGCCCATCGACATGCACATCGATGGGCTTCGGAAAATGGGCGCCGAGTTTGAATTAGAGCATGGAGTGCTCATGGCCAGAGCTCCCCGCGGGCTGGTAGGAACCGAGATCGGTCTGGAGTTCCCGAGTGTCGGCGCAACCGAGAATGTGCTGCTGGGGGCCGTTCTGGCGACCGGCGAAACAACGGTCCACAATGCCGCCCGCGAACCGGAGATCGAAGACCTGGCTGCTTTCCTGACCAAGATGGGGGCTCGGATTCAGGGCGCCGGAACATCGGTCATCACGGTGGAAGGCGTGGATACCCTCCAGCCGACGACCCACGAAGTGCTCGCCGACCGTCTCGAAGCAGGAACGTATGCGGTGGCGGGCGCCATCACCGGCGGAGAAGTCAGGATTGAGCGCTGCGTTCCAGACCACCTTCGAATGGAGCTGAGAAAGCTGACAGACGTGGGTTGTACGATCGGACGTGGTGACGACTGGTTCACGGTAGCCGGACCGGAACGACCGCTTCCGGTGGATTTCGCCACCCTTCCTTTCCCGGGTTTCCATACGGACATGCAGCCGCAGATGGTTGCTCTGCTCAGCGTCGCGTCCGGCACCTCGGTCATCACCGAGAACATCTATGACGCACGGTTCCGCTATGCCGGTGAGCTGATGCGGATGGGCGCAGATATCACGACTGAATGGCAGCACGCCGTCATCAGGGGGGTCGAGAAACTGTCGGGTTGTCCGGTGATCGCACCCGACATCCGTGCCGGGGCCTCTCTGGTGCTGGCGGCCCTCCGGGCCGAGGGCCAAACGGTGGTCGGGGACATCCACCACATCGATCGTGGCTACGAAGACTTCGTCGGGCGGTTGCAATCACTCGGAGGGGATCTCGAACGCCGGCCGGCCGGTGCGGCGCAGTAGGACCCTCGCCGTGCTGATCTGCGTCTGGCTGGTTGCCGGCCGGCCCGCCTCTGCTCAAGAAGAGGAAGAGGGGACCTTTGGTCTCTATGAGGCCATCCTGCTGACACCCTCTGAGGGCACCGTATTGTCGTGGAGCGGGCGCCGGTATGCCGGCCAATTGGAAGTGAAGTCCGCCTCCGACGGACTGGTGGTTGTCGAGCGTGTCGAGCCGGAGGGCTACCTGCTCGGGATTCAGGAAGTCCCCTTCTCCTGGCCCGAGGAAGCGTTGAAGACCCAGGTGGTCGCCGCCCGTACCTATCTGGCCTGGACCTTGTCGCGGGGCCGGGCAGGCTCGGGGGCGACCTACGGCTTTGACATTTGTGCCACTCCGGCCTGTCAGGTGTATGGAGGTCTTGATCAGGTTGAGGGTTCCGGCGGTGACCAGTGGGCAGCCGCCGTTGCCGCAACTACCGATGAAGTGCTGCTCTTCAATGGCGCACCCGCCCAGGCCCTCTACTCGTCGACCACCGGTGGCAGAACGCGAGATGTCCGCGACGTATTCGGCGGCAACGGTGTGCCCTACCTCAGAGCAGTGGACTCGCCGGGTGAACATTCTCCGTTCGTCGACTGGTCGTTTGAGGTTCCCCGCTCGGTACTGGAGGCCATACTGCGCGAGGCAGAAAGGATCGACGGCCGGTTGCAGGGGGCCAGGGTGCGCACCACCGCCGATGGGGCCGGCGCCTGGATGGTCGAGCTCGATGCAGATGGCCGGACCCGATCGCTCACCAGTTGGGATTTCCGCGGCGTGATGAATCGCTACGGGCCCCAGGTCGCGCCGGAGCTGCTTCCGGCCCAGCGACCCGATGGGAAACGCTATCCGCAGACGGTGTTGTCGCCCACCTACACCATCGCAAAGGACTGGAGGTATCCCGAGGATTTTCGCTCCGGGTTCATCGTTGTTGATGAGATCTACACCATCTCGGGACACGGATGGGGCCACCTGGTGGGGATGAGCCAATACGGCGCCCTGGCACTGGCCGAAGCCGGCAGCAGCTACGACGAGATCCTCGGTCACTATTACGGGGGGTTGAAGCCTCAACCGGCTGGGGAGACGCTTCCGGACCAAATCGCCGTCGGTTTGGAGTGGGGCGAAGCGGAGGTGGTTGTCACCGCCGACGGGCCTATCGCAGTTGTCGCCGACGGTGAGCCGATCGCCACCGTCGCTTTGGGAAGCTGGCGGTTCACCGCACGTGCCGATGATGTTGCGGTATATCCGCCCGAAGGTTTTGGGCTACCTCCGGCCCTGCGGGATCTCGAGCCCCTCGTGGTTTCGCCCGCCGGAAGCTCGGTGGTCGTGACCGGCACGCTGGCCGCCGCAGCTGAGGTCCGTCTGGTTGTCTTTGACGGTCCGGGGGTGATCGGTGAGGCGCCTTGGACGTTGCGTGAAGCGGGCCAATTCGCCCTGGTATGGGACGGAAGCGTCAATGGAATAGTGGCCGGTCCGGGCCGATATCGCGTCCTCATCGAGGCCCGCTCGCCGGAAGGTGTTGCCGACTCCTTCATCACTGTTGAGCTGGTGAGGCGGCCGTAGGTCCGGGCTCTCCGCTCCTAGTTTCCGAGTGCCTCTACACTTTTGTGAGCCATGACTGACGATACGACCGTAGAAGACATCACCAAAGGCGCCACCCTGCAGACCGAGCATCCGCAGGTAGACCTGGCCGTGCTCGAATCAACCCTCGAGTACATCCGTCCCGCCCTCCAAGCAGACGGTGGTGATCTGGTCCTGCTCGGTGTGGAAGGCGGGACCGTGAATCTGCAGATGGTCGGAGCCTGCGGCGGTTGCCCACTCTCAACTATGACCCTCAAAGCAGGGATCGAACGGATCCTGACCGAGCGTGTCCCCGGCGTCGACGAAGTCAACGCAATCTGAGCAGGGCGAGAGCGCCGGCCTTTTCTGAAGATCCGATCTCTGAGTTGTAACTTGGAGACCCACGCTTGAGACTGGCCCGATGACGACCCGTACCACGGCTGAACTAATCGAAGCGGCTTTACAGCACGACGCTCGGGCGGTCGCCCGGCTGATCAGTCTGGTCGAAGACCACCACCCGAGTGCCGGCGAGATCCTGGCGACCCTGTTCCCCCGCACGGGTGTGGCCCACGTGGTCGGTCTGACCGGCGCCCCAGGGTCGGGGAAGAGCACACTGACCGACCAGCTTATCCGCCACGTTCGGTCGATCGGTGACGAGGTTGGGATCCTGGCAGTTGACCCGTCGAGCCCGTTCACCGGTGGTGCGATCCTGGGCGATCGGATTCGCATGCAGGACCACATCGGAGATCCGGGTGTCTACATCCGGTCTATGGGAAGTCGCGGCCACCTGGGAGGTGTGGCAGAAGCAACCCCCAAGGCCATCATGATCCTCGACGCGATCGGACTCCCCTACGTATTCGTCGAAACCGTCGGCGTCGGACAGGCAGAGGTAGAGATCGTCGAAAGCGCCGACACGACGGTGGTGGTCGTCAACCCGGGTTGGGGCGATAGCGTTCAAGCCAATAAGGCCGGACTCCTTGAAATCGGTGACATCTTCGTCGTCAACAAGGCTGATCGCGAGGGTGTCGCCGAGGCGGTGCGCGACCTGGAACAGATGCTCGATCTGGGCGCAGAACGAGCCTGGCGTCCTCCGGTGCTGGCCACCGTCGCCACGACAGGCGAGGGGATTGGGTCCGTCTGGGATGCTGTTCAGGAGCATCGTGATTTCCTCGCATCTACGGGACGGCTCATCGAGACACGTTCGGCCCGCCTCCGCCGGGAGCTGCATCGAGCGGTGGTCGCCGAGCTGCTGCGCCGGATTGAGGGTGCCCCGGAGGACGACCGGTTCGTCACCCTCGCGGCGGAGGTGGGTGCTCGCCGCCTGGATCCCTGGACGGCCGCCCGACGGCTCCTGGATGGCGGTTGATCCCGGCGGGTGGTCGGGAACCCACCGTTATTGTGGGTTAACGCCAGCCAAAGGGAGTTCGCTATGTCGCTCGTCGAGTACTCAGTAGACGGGAACGTCGCCCGGATCGTGCTAAACCGACCGCCCGTCAATGCCCTTTCGGCCGAACTATCGGCGGATCTGACAGCAGCGTTCACGGAGGCAGCCGACCCGAGGATCCGGGCGGTGATGGTGACCGGGGAGCCGCACTTCGCGGCGGGAGCCGACATCAAAGGCTTCCAAGTCGCTTACGACCGCGGCAGCGAAGACAGTTTGGCCGCCGATCTTGGCCAAGCCGTTCGGCTTCTTGAAACGCTCGAGAAGCCAACCATTGCCGCCGTGCGCGGATTTGCGCTCGGAGGTGGTCTGGAGCTGGCGATGGGCGCCGACTTCCGATATTTCGCCGACGACGCCCGCGTGGGACAGCCGGAGATCCTGCTGGGCCTGATTCCCGGCGCGGGTGGCACGCAACGCCTTCCTCGCCTGGTCGGCTATCAGCGAGCCAAGGAGATCATCTTTTCCGGTCGGCACCTCGGGGCCGAAGAGGCCATCGCCATAGGGCTGGCCGACAAGGTCCTACCGGCCGCTCAGCTCTTGGAAGCGGCCATGGCCGATGCCGAGCGGTGGGCCGCAGGGCCGACTCTGGCCTATGGAGCAGCCAGGCGTGCCCTCAACGATGCGTTGCGCCTGCCGATTGAACCTGGACTCCGTGCCGAGGTCGATGCCTTTCAGGCGTGTTTCCGGACAGATGATGCCCGCGAGGGTGTGGCCGCCTTCATCGATAAGCGAGCGGCGCGCTTCACCGGTTCGTAGTACTGCGACGCAGCACCCAGCAATCGTGATCCAGGTAGTGGCCGCCCGGTTCGAAAACCCCGGTACCCGGCGGGTTCACGGTTCCCTCGGAAGCCAAACGGCGGCGCACTCCTGGGTCTTCTTCGGCGGTTCGCCCTGCGGCGATTCAAGCCCGTGATCGTCACGAACTTCGACTTGCTCATCCGTCCGACGCAGCCCGCCGATCGGAGTATCAAGCGGCGAAGGTCGGCGACAGGTGACCTCACCTCAAGCAGGTTGGCGCCTACGGCGTACGCGTGGCCACCGTTGGCCGAGTCCGGTGGCCCGCGGACCGGGCCGCGATGATCATTTGTCTTTCCATGCTTGGCGACTCTGTCGGATTAGCGCCGTTCAGATTCCCGACGAAAGAGCCGATGGATTTGGTGTGGAATCGTGGAAAACCACCTGGAGATACGTGGCCGGTGTACTCGGCTGCGCGGTGATCGGGTACTTCCCATTCGTGCAACAGCGACGGGTTCCCTTGCTGGGCGGAGTCGATCTCGGTTTTCACGAATTGGGCCACATGCTCACCTATGCTCTCTCGGACGTTATTGCTGCCCTTATGGGGAGTGTCTTCCAGGTGGCGGTCCCTCTCGGACTGGCGGCGTACTTCGGGCTGCGACGTCGTGATCTTATGGGCGCAGGGTTGTGTCTCGCGTGGGCTGGAGCCAGCGCCGCCGACGTGAGCGTCTATATCGCCGACGCACCTTTCCAACGGCTACCGCTCATCGGAGGATCACACGACTGGGCCTACCTGCTGGGCCCGGCAGCCCTTGGCAACATGAACGGCGCAGCCGGGATCGCTGAAGTCGTGAAGCTCGTCGGTGCGGTTTTCATTCTGGCCGGGATCGCCCTGTGCTTTTTGGGCCCGTTCCGGCCCATCACCCCAGTCCCGTTCCGGTCACCGATCGGAAGGGCGGAGCGGGTTCGGGAACCCCGCCGTTGGGAAGAACCCGAAACGCTGATGTTTGGACTGCCTCCGGAACCGCCCGGCAGGTAGCCGCGTCAGCGTTCGAGGAGCCGTTTCAGTCGCTTCAGGTTGCGTTTCCAGATGGCCGCGAGGACCGGTGAGGCAGCCCTGGCAGTCAACGGCCCGCCCAAATACCAGGGGAACGTCAACTGTTCCCGCCAGGTGAATCTGGTCGTGCCGGGATCGATCGACTCGATCTCAAATGCGCCCTCACCGGTCACCAGACCCGTGTGGCGGACGCCGATGCGTTGGCGGTCGACCCACTCCGTTACCTGCATGATGTCGGTCGTTCGAAAGGGCCCCACCCGGGTACCAACCTCCATGCGGGTTCCCGGCCCCCGGCGCCTGGCGGTGAGGAAGGTGATCGACTCGGCGTCGGCCATCCACTCGACGTGTGATTCGAGATTGGCCGCGGCCGCCCAAACCTGTTCGAGGGGCGTCTGGATCACGACGGAGACTTCGACTGCCGGCACGCACATGAGGATACCGGGAGCGACCTCATAGCTCGTAGCTAGTAGCTCGCCGCCGGTCGCTCCTGGCTCGCGGCTCGTAGCTCTTCGCGCGTGACACAATGTGTCCCCAATGTTGTACCTCGATCACGCTGCTACCACCCCCATGCGTCCCGGAGTCTGGGAGGTGATGGAACCGTTCGCCTGGAACTCGTTTGGAAACTCGTCGGGCTCCCACGGTACGGCCCGGCGCGCCAAGAATGCTCTGGAGGAGGCACGGGAACGGGCTGCAGAGCTGCTCGGTGCCAGGCCGCACGAAATCGTCTTCACCAGCGGTGGAACCGAAGCCGACAATCTGGCGGTAGCCGGAGCAGCCCTGGCGGGCGACGGACGCGGCGGCGTGGTCGCCTCGGCCGTCGAGCATGAGGCGATCCTCGAGAGCGCTCGGTTCGTCGAGCGGCTCGGATGTCCGGTAACCATCGTCGGGGTCGATCAATGGGGCCTGGTCGATCCGGACGCGATCAGCGCGGCCGTCGATGGTCGAACTGCGGTGGTCTCGGTTATGACCGCCAACAACGAAACAGGGGTTATCGAACCGATCGCCAAGCTGGCCGATGCCGCTCGCGCCGCCAACCCCGCGGTCGCCGTCCACACCGACGCCGTGCAGGCCTTTATCTCGGAAGAGGTCACGGTCGATCTGCTTCGGGTGGACATGTTGTCTTTAGCCGCACACAAGTTTGGCGGCCCCAGAGGCGTTGGTTTGCTCTACGTTCGGGATGGGGTGCGGCTCGAGCCGGTGCTCCATGGCGGCGGCCAGGAACTCGGGCGCCGCTCCGGCACGCACAACGTGATGGGGGCGGTTGGGATGGCTACGGCGATGGAAGCCACCGTCGCCGACCGGGTGCGTTTTCGAGAGACGGTGGCAAACGCGAGAGAGGATTTCGAGGCACGGATCAAAGAGACCTTTGCGGATATTCAAATCAACGCTCCCCGCGATGCGCGCCTCGTGCAGCACACCCACGTCCGCATTCCCGACGTCCGTAACGAAACGGCGCTGGTCAAGTTCGACCAGGTCGGCATTGCCGCCTCAGCCGCTTCGGCCTGTCAAAGCGGCGCCGCCACCGTGTCGCATGTTCTGACGGCAATGGGTATGCCTCCTGATCATGCCCGCCAGTGCCTGCGGTTCTCGTTCGGGTGGCCGACCGAGGTAGAGGACGGAGCAAGCGCCGCGGCACTGGTCGTGAAGGCGCTCGAGGGGTTTCGATGAAGACGCTGGTCGCGATGAGTGGGGGAGTGGACTCCTCGGTGGCGGCGGCCCTCATGGTCGAAGCCGGGCACGAGGTGATCGGAGCCACGTTGAAGCTGTGGCAGGGACCGAACGGTGAAGCACCCTCGGCCGGTTGTTGCACCGTGAGTGACGCCGAGGACGCGCGACGAGTAGCCGCCCAACTCGACATCCCGTACTACGTGTTCGACTACACCGATGACTTCCGGTCCGGGGTCGTCGACCCGTTCGTTGAGTCGTATATGTCTGGCCAGACCCCCAACCCGTGCGTCGAATGCAACCGGACCGTCAAGTTCAGTCGACTGCTCGACCAGGCTGGCGCTCTCGGATGCGACCTGCTGGTGACGGGCCACTATGCCCAGGTCCGCGAGGATCCGGCCGGATGGAAACTGTTGCGGGGTGTCGACCCCGGCAAGGACCAGTCTTACGTTCTCTACATGTTGGGGCAATCGGAACTCGCCAGGGTCCGGTTTCCGATCGGTGCCATGACGAAAACGGAGACACGTTCGGTGGCGGCCCGGTGCGGATTACGAACCGCGACCAAGAAGGAGAGCCAGGACATCTGCTTTGTCGGGGTCGGTGACTATCGATCCTTCCTCGATTCGCAAACAGAGAAGGCCAGAGCGACCGGCCCGATAGTCGATCACGACGGTACCTACCTCGGCGACCACGACGGGGTGTCGGGGTTCACGGTCGGCCAGAGAAAGGGTCTTGGTGTTTCTGTCGGCGAGGCCCGCTACGTCACTTCGATCGATTCGGGATCGGCCACTGTGGTGCTCGGCAGGCACGAGGATTTACTGGCGTCCGGCGCACGTCTCGAAAGTGTTTCCTGGGTGCGGAACCAACCGCCCTCACCCGGACGGGTGGAGGTCAAGATCCGCTACAACTCCCCACCAGTGCCGGCAGTGCTCGAACCCGACGGTCCAGCCTGCATCGTGTGGTTCGAGGACCGCCAGCCCTCTGTTGCTCCCGGCCAGGCAGGCGTGATTTACCGCGGAGACGAGGTGTTGGGCGGCGGCACAATCGTGAGAGCCCTCCATTGACGTCCGGCCCGCTGGTTACGGGGGTCGGAAGTCTTCCCCACCCAGATCCCGGGCAGGCGGCCTCGTTTGTGCTGGAGACCACCACAGTTCCGTATCTTCCTCAACTCCCGAACCGTCATCCCGAAGAACGGATGCTGGTTCAATGGGGCGACGGCATATGCGGGTGCGGGGCGATCGATGGCAGCATTGGTCTTGGCTACGGCGAACCGGTTGGGCCGCGGGCCGAAGCGTTCGGGGGAGCCGATACCCTGCTCGAGGTGCTCGGCGATGATGTCCCTGAACTGAAGACCCAGGCAACCGGGCCCGTGACGCTCGCGGTCGGCTTGCTCGCGGCCGGCCATCCCGGCGACGGCCTCCTCGATTGCGTGGCGACCAGCCTGATGGGTCGGGTCGACGAGCATGTCGCCTGGTTGGCCTCCCGCCTCCCGCACACGGACTTCACGCTCATCTTTGATGAACCCGGTCTGTCGGGACTGCTGGTGCCCGGGTTTCCGATCACCAGGGAGCAGGCAGGGCGCGTGCTCAGGAAGGTTCTGAACGCCGCGCCGGCGCGGGCCGGCATTCATTGTTGCGCCGACACCGACTGGTCGGTGGTCGTCTCCGCGCGTCCATCGTTGATTTCGTGGGATATCAACGCTCTCGGAGCGGCCTTTCTTGAACATGCCGAAGCGATTGCGGCGGCCACCTGGGAAGGGACGGGGTTCATCTGGGGCGTCGTCCCAACTCAATCCCAGCCACTTCCCGCTGACCTCGAGGTGCGCCTGCAACGAATCGTCGGCAGGTTGGTGATGTCGGGAGCGAAGATGGCCGGTCTGCTGGAGGGCGCTATGTTTTCTCCTGGGTGCGGATTGGCCGGACTAACCAAAGGTCAGGCAGAAATCGTGGCTCGCACGGTGATTCGGCTAGCGGAGGAGTTGCCTTCATATGGCTGAGGATGTCGCCGCCCGGGTGACCGAGCTGCGAACGCAGATCAGGTATCACAGCCATCGCTATCACGTCCTCGACGCACCCGAGATCTCGGATGCCGACTACGACCGGTTGGTCCGGGAATTGGAGCGGCTCGAGGCGGAATATCCCGACCTCATCACGAACGATTCTCCGACCCAGCGAGTCGGAGCTCCGGCCTCCGACCTGTTTGCACCGGTTCCGCACCGTCAGCGGATGTTCTCGCTGGACAATGTCGAGTCATTCGATCAGCTGGAGGCCTGGGAGACGCGCATGGCGCGTCAGCTCGAGGGTGACCGGGCCGGATACGTCTGCGAGTTGAAGATCGACGGTCTGGCCGTCTCCTTGACCTACGAGAACGGTGTCTTTGTGCGAGGAGCGACTCGTGGGGATGGTCTCTCCGGTGAAGATATCAGTCCCAATGTGCGGGCTATCGACGCCATTCCGCTGCGGCTGCTTGGTGAGCCGCCGGAGTTCATGGAGGTACGCGGCGAGGTCTATATGCCCCTTCCGGCGTTTGAGAACCTCAACGAACGCCAGGCGGCTAAGGGGGACCGCCTCTTTACCAACCCCCGCAATGCCGCGGCCGGATCGGTTCGCCAAAAGGACCCGGCCGTCACGGCCTCGCGATCCCTCTCGATCTGGGTGTACCAGCTCGGCTACGTCGAGGGCGGCCCGGCCTTCCATCGCCATGGGGAGACGCTCGAGTACCTTCGCGACCTGGGTTTGAAGGTCAACCCGGCCTCTGAAACGGTGCCGGATCTGGCCGGTGTGAAATCCTACGTTGTTCGGGCCGAGCTGGAAAGACACCGGCACAGCTATCAAACCGACGGTGTCGTGGTGAAACTCGACAGCCTGGCCGACCAGGAGAATCTGGGCTACACGGCTAAAGCACCCCGTTGGGCTGTGGCTTACAAGTTCCAGCCCGAAGAGCAGACCACGACGTTGCGGGCCATCGAGATCAACATCGGTCGAACCGGGGCCGCCACGCCGTTCGCGGTGCTCGAACCCGTTTTCGTCGGCGGCGCCAATGTCGGCATGGCAACCCTTCACAACGAAGACGAGGTCCATCGTAAAGACGTCAGGGTTGGCGATACGGTGGTGGTTCGTCGGGCGGGCGATGTGATTCCCGAAGTAGTCGGACCCGTGCCGAGCTTGCGGACCGGGTCGGAGCAGGTGTGGCACATGCCGTCCGTCTGTCCCTTCTGTGGTCATCCGATTGTCCGTCCCCAAGACGAGAAAGTGGCCCGATGCACCGGCGGTTTGGAATGCCCCAGCCGGCTCCGGGAATGGCTGGCGCATTTCGCTTCTCGCGACGGTATGGATATCGAGGGTCTTGGCTACAAGACCATCGACCTCTTGCTGCGGGAGAAACTGATCTCAGATCCCGCCGACATCTTCTTCCTCGGAGCCGACGATCTGCTCGGTTTCGAGGGTTGGGGTGAGGTATCGGTCGGGAATCTGCTGGCTGCGATCGACGGTGCCCGGCACCGACCGCTGGATCGCTTGCTCGTAGCTCTGGGAATCCGTCACGTCGGCGGCACGGTCGCCCGGCTCCTCAGCCGCAGGTCCGGCGACATGGACCGCTTGCTTGGTGCAAGCGAGGGGGACCTGGCGGCCATCGAGGGAATCGGTCCAACTATTGCCGCTTCCGTGCATGACTGGGCGGCCGATCCGGAGAACCTGAGATTGATCGATCGGTTTCGCGCCGGTGGCGTCCAACTCGCCGACGAGCAAGAAGCCGGTGGCTCTTCTGCGCTCGAGGGACTCACAGTCGTCATCACCGGCACACTGCCGTCGCTGGGCAGAGAGGAGGCCAAAGCTGCCGTTGAGGCCCAGGGCGGAAGAGTGACGTCATCCGTGTCTGGGAAGACCTCCGTGGTTGTGGCGGGCGAGTCGGCCGGGTCTAAGCTCGCCAGAGCCGAGGAGCTCGGGGTGCGCGTGATCGACGAGACGGCATTCTTCGAGCTCTTGGAAAAGGGGCCGGAAGCAATGGGATTGAAATGATGCGAACTGCAATCGCAGGGTTTGTCCTGCTGCTGGCCTCAGCATGCTCGGGAGGAGCGACCGACGGTCCCACCACCATCCTCGAGGTTGACACCTTTCCCGAGCAGGCCGTCGATGTGCACTTGTCTGAGTCGGCCGTGCGTCAGATCATTAATAGTGAAATCGCGGCACCCGAATACAATTCGGACCCGCCGACCAGCGGAGCCCACTCGGCCAAGGCCGCCGCCTGTGGCATCCTCCGCCAGCCCGTGCCCGATGCCTATCAGCTGCACGACCTCGCTATCGGCGTGATCGTCTTTCAGTACGCGCCATCCCTTGAAGCTGTCGATGTCGAGCGCATCGAGGAACTGGCCCGCAGCTTCGAGGATCGGATCATCGTAGCCCCTCGCCCCGGGATGGACGCGCCGGTCATCGCTACGGCCTGGACGACGATGATGCGGCTGAGTGCGGTCGACGAGGAACTGTTGCGGGCTTTCTACGACCAGTACGTTGGCTCCGGCCGGGAGACTGGCGAGTGTCCCTTCGACGTCGATGAGGGTCTCTAAGCCCGTTCTTGCGTGAGAAACGTGCCCCACGCGCCGCAAACTCACGCAAGAACGGTGTTAATAGACGCGGAACGTCCAGGAATACTCACCGGCATCGGGGAGTCCGCTTAGGGTTCGCCAACGGATCAGAACCTCGTGTTGGCCCGGTGACAGTTCAGTGATCACCCCGTCGGCCCCGGGCTGCCATGAGTAGAGCCCGGTTCCTTCGACGAAGAACAACTCTTCGTCCGGGATCAGGAAACCGTCGACAAAGAGGTCCATGGCATACCCGCTGACCAGGTCGACTTCGATGCGTGTCTGGCGGACAACGGTCTCACCGGGCTCCGGGCTGACGCCGTCGACCTGGGGGGGCCGTCCTGCGCCGGGCCGGTCCGGCGACCCGAACGCGATTCCAAGCCCAACTACGACCACGAGGGCTAGACCCAGACCAACATAGACGGTGCGAGGACTCACAGCACAGATTGTAGGGGGACGCTGCCCGGCAGCCCCGGGCGTACTACCGTTGCGCTCATGCGGACTAACCCGGTACTCACCCAGCTGGGGGCATACCCCATTGCGGCCCTCCAGGAACGCGCCCGCGCAATGCGAGCCGCCGGCGAACCGCTTCTTGACTTCTCGATCGGCGACCCGCGCGAACCGACTCCCGCCTTTGTACCGGAAGAGCTCCGTCGTTCCATTCCGGCCGTTTCCCAGTATCCAACGACATCCGGATTACCTGAACTCCGCAGCTCCATTGCTTCGTACGTCCGCCGCCGGTTTGGCGTCGAGGTTGACCCTGATACGCAGGTGCTTCCCACTGCCGGGTCCAAAGAAGCGATCTTCTCCACCCCGCTTGCCTTCGTGGACCGGACGGCCGGCTCGGCGGTCGTGTGGGCGACCCCCGGCTATCCGATCTATGAGCGAGGCGCCCTTCTGGCAGGCGCGGTGGGTTTCCCGGTAACCCTCGAGGGAGATTTCATCCTCCGGCCGACCCAGGTTCCTGATGCGGTGTGGGACCGGACTGCTCTTATCTGGATCAACTATCCCCACAATCCGACCGGAGCGATCATCGGCCGGGAAGATCTCGAGGACCTCTACGTCCGTGCCAGGCGAGCCGGCGCCTGGGTTTGCTCCGATGAGTGCTACGTCGACATCTATGAAGGGGAGCCACCGCCCTCGATCCTGCAGCTGGCCGGAGCCGGGACCAAAGGGGCGCTCGCCTACCTCAGTCTCTCCAAACGGTCCGGGATGACCGGCTACCGGACTGCTGTGATTGTGGGTGATGCAGAAGGTATAGCGATCCTCAAGGCTTTGAGGACATCCACCGGTACCGCGTCACCCGAGTTCGTTCAGAAAGCGGCCATCACCGCCTGGAACGACGACGATCACACCGCTGAGCGGCGGGCCATCTTTGCCGCCAAGCGGGCCATCCTTCGTACGGCGTTCGAGGACACAGGCCACGAAGTGGTCGCCTCGAGGGCCGGCATATACATCTGGGCCCGGGTCGGCGACGATGTCGCGGTTGCCGAGCGTCTCTTGACCCGGGGGATCGTCGTCTCGCCGGGAAGAGCTTTCGGGTCGGGTGGTGAGGGCTTTCTCCGGCTCGCTCTCATCCCAACCCTCGACGAGACTCAGCAAGCCACGGAGGTTCTGAAAGCGTGTCTGACCGAGCCCTGATCGAGGCCGCCTACGCCGACCTCAACCTGCTTGGAGAGGCGACGGGTGCGGTCGAGCGAACTATGGCACTCCTGGACGGAGGGCACATCAGGGTTGCCGAGAAGCGGGACGGTGCATGGGCAGTCAATGGGTGGGTCAAAGAGGCCATCATTCTCTATTTCCGGATCACAAGACTGCACACTATGACGGCCGGCGAATTTGAATACCACGACAAGATCCCGACCAAGTCCGGGCTGGCAGAGTCGGGCATTCGCGTCGTACCTCCTGGCACCGTTCGGTACGGGGCCTACTGCGAACCGGGAGTTGTCGTCATGCCCGGCTACATCAACATCGGCGCCTACGTCGGAGCCGGCACGATGGTCGACACATGGGCAACCGTCGGGTCCTGCGCCCAGGTAGGCCGCAACGTGCATCTGTCGGGTGGGGTGGGCATCGGTGGTGTGCTCGAACCACCCAACGCCCGGCCGGTTATCATCGAGGACGGCGCCTTCATCGGGAGCCGCAGCATCGTCACTGAGGGGGCTATTGTCGAAGAGGGAGCAGTTCTGGGCGCCAACACTACGATCACCGCTACCACGCCGATCATCGATGTCACCGGGTCCGAGCCGGTGGACTACCGGGGTCGGGTTCCCGCCCGATCGGTGGTCGTTCCCGGTACCCGCCCGCGATCGTTCGCGGCCGGAACCGTTCAACTGCAGTGCGCCTACATCATCGGTCGGCGCTCCGACTCGACGGACGATCGTACGTCGTTGAACGAAGCGCTTCGCACGTTCGAGGTGACCGTATGAGCGACCTCATCTCTACTCTGGTTGATCTCATCGATGTCCCTTCGGAGATTGGAGATGAGGGCAGGTTGTGTACCTCCCTGGCGGAGCGTCTTATGTCGACCTGGGGTATGGATGGTGTTGAGCGCATAGGTAACAGCCTCATCGTCGGCAAGCGGTCGCAGCGGCCGCTCGTTCTTCTCGTTGGACACATCGACACGGTCCCCGCTCAGGGGAACGGACCGGCGACGATCGAAGAGGGCAGGGTCATCGGTCTGGGCGCCTCCGACATGAAGTCCGGATTGGCGGTCATGGTGCACCTATTAGAGGATCCGTCCGTCCGGTTGGGTCCCTATGACGTCGTCGGGTTGTTCTATGACAAGGAGGAGGGCCCGGTCGACGACAACGGGCTAGAACCGGTGCTGCAACGGGCCCCCTGGCTGGCGGAAGCCGAGTTCGCGGTTGTTCTCGAACCGACGGACCTCGAGCTGCAGGTTGGCTGCATCGGCACCATCAATGCGACCGTGCGATTCGAAGGGTATTCGGCGCACAGCGCCCGTCCCTGGCTGGGAGAGAACGCCATCACCAAGGCCGGATCATGGCTGGCGGAACTGCACGCCCGACTTCCCGAGAGCATCATCATCGACGGCCTGGAGTTCAAGGAAGTCTTCTCGGTCACTACCGCTTCCGGCGGCATCGCCCGCAACATTATTCCGGCCAGCTTCGAACTCAACCTCAACTACCGATTTGCACCGGATAAGACGCTCGACGAGGCGGAGGCCAACCTACGAGAGGTGGCAGCGGCGGCCGACGGCATCGAAATCGTTGACCGGGCGCCACCCGGGCCCGTTCCGCGAGGCAATTCCTACTTTGAGCGACTGGCCGCCATGTCGGGGGCGGCCTGCACACCAAAACAGGCCTGGACCGACGTGGCGCGTTTGGCTCAGCATGGAATCCCCGCGGTCAACTACGGCCCGGGCGAAACTGCCCAAGCCCATCAGGCTGCCGAAAGCGTTGCGGTCGTCAACCTGCCGGTGGTCTTTGAGGCACTTCTCCGGTTCTTGAGCTGAGTGGTCAGTCGCTCAGTCGTCGCTGCGGAACTTGAAGGAGATTTTCACCTTGGCTCGGTACGCGACGACTTCGCCGTGCTCGCCGATCTGCATGTCGAGATGGGCGATCTCGGCGATACGGAGATCCTGAAGTGATTTGGCGGCAACCTCTACGGCTGCGGCGGCTGCCTTTTCCCAGGACTCGGAGCTGGTCCCCACCAGCTCGATGACCTTGTATACGCTCTCCGACACGGTCGGGCTCCCTTTCGTTGCCTGCCCACCATGCTGGACTCGAAAGGGCGTTTTGTATAGGGGGCAAAAAGGTCACTTAGTCAGGAACGTCTGGCGTTGCCGAGTCGGGTGCTTGGCCCGCGTTGCGGAACAGGATCAGTGGTCGACGGCGCTGGCAATCTCGCTGTAGAGCAACGAATTCTGATCGCCGGCAAAGGAGACGGCCAAAATCGCGACGAGAGCGATCAATAGGACGAGAAGCCCGTACTCGACGAGGCTTGCGCCGTACTGCAGGTTGTGCATAATGCGGAGCAAACGAAGCATGGGACTCCTCTCAGTGCTCTCCACCATTATCGGTGGTGTCCCCGGCTTTCTTGATAGGTCGGCAGGCCCAAATAGGACCGGCTCGATTCGCTGCTGGTATGCCGGTCGCAGAAACGGCCGTGCGATCTCAGAGGCCTTCGCCCATTCCGCGCGGTCATTTCAGCGACAGACCACTAGGTCTTGGCTTCCGACCGTTGCTCGGATGCTCCGATGGCCGATTCATAGATGCGCAGGTAATCGAGTGCCGCGTGCTCCCACGAAAAGTCGCGGGACATGCCGTTACGTTGCAACTCTTTCCATTCCTTCTTGGCGATGCGGTGCACTCGCATGGCGCGGCGAATCGTCTTGGCGGCCTCTTCAGGAAGGAAACTGCGAAAACCGAACCCGGTCGCTCCATCGGGCTGCTCATCGAGATCAAGGACGGTGTCGGTGAGCCCGCCGGTGAAATGAACGAGCGGCGGACATCCGTACCGCATGGCATAGAGCTGCCCAATCCCGCACGGCTCGAATTGGGACGGCATGAAGTAGGCATCGGCCCCGGCAAACAGCATTCGGGCCAGCTGCTCCGAATAGTCGAGATGCCGCACGGAGCGGGGGTGGCGCGTTTGCCAACCATCGACCATGACATCCAGGTTTCCGTTGCCGATCAGTAGCAAACGGAGCCCATCTTCGGTGAGCCGATCGAGGCCGGCGTCGATCAGGTGCAAGCCCTTCTGCTCTGTCATTCGCCCCACGTTGCCGACCAGGAACCCGTCGTCGAGATCGGCCTTCTGCAACAAGGCTGTGCGTGACTCGTCCCGGGCCTTGAGCCTCTTGGCCGAGAACGGAGCGGCAAGGACTGGATCACGTTGCGGATCCCACGACTCGGTGTCGATGCCGTTGACGATGCCGACCACCGGCGGGTCGAGCCAGTTGATGACCTCGCTCAATCCGCCGGTCACGGACGCGTCGTTGGTGATCTGGGTGGCAAAGGTTGGGCTGACGGTGGTTACCCGGGTAGCTCCAACAATGCCGGCCTTGAGATAGTTGGCCTGACCGTACCATTCGAGCGCTCCTCCCAGCATCCGGTCTTGCCAGGGCACGCCCAGCTCGTCGGCGGCGTCGGCCAGCGGCCCGAGGAGTGGATAAGAAGCATTGTGAATCGTCTGCACCGTCGGCACGCCAGTGAGCAAGGCCACCGGTCCGACGTGGCCGTCGTGGAGGTGAACGAGGTCGAAGCCTGTTGCCAGCTGAGCGACGGCCGCCGAGAACCGCGCCCAGCGGAACCACTCGTCTTCGTAAGCGTCTCCGGGCTTCGGCCCGTAGATACCGGGACGATCAAAAGCTTCGGCGTCATCGATGAGCAGCACCTCCACCTCACCCAATTGATGGCGGTAAGCAGGCACCGGTGTATCGGCTGCGACCACGCCGGTGTCGTGCAAATGGCGGTAACGAGGGATGGCGACCGTCACCTCGATGCCGTGGTCCGCCGCAGCCTTGGCGAGTCCGGCCACGGCCTCTCCCATCCCACCGGTACTGGCCAGAGGAGAGCACTCAGCCGCCGCCATCAACAATCTCATGTTGTCTCCCGGGCCGCTTCGCCGACTTCAATCGTCATCTCGTAGTTCCCATCGCCGCTCGTTGACCAGTGGGGCCACAACACGACTCCCTGCAGAATCGAGGTAAGGCCCGCATCTCTTCTCACGACGGTGCGGATCGGTACTGAGAACATCGATCCCGGCTGACGGAGCACAACCAGCAGATACGTCTCAATCCCGCTGTGACGCAACCGGAATCGGTGTCCGGACATGGCGAGCGGTTGGTCGACTTTCTGCCATTTGCCTCCGTCAACCCTTATCTCCCCGGCACCTTCCCACACCGATACCGGCAGTTCCGGTCCGAAGCGGCCACCGGAGAGGCCCGCAACCTGGTAGCCGATCTGCAACCGGCGGTCTTCGCCTTCGATCGTCTTGTGAACCTTTCCCTCCAGGGCCGTCATTACGATCTGTGCCGATCCTCGACCCTCAGTTGCCTCCTCGACGGCGTATGCAGTATCTCCCAGAGGCAGGAGTTCCTCATAGGTCTCGGCAGAAAATGAAACGACGGTCGTGGTCTCCGGAAGAAGATGATCGACCAACCAGCGACGGGGGCGGCGGTCATAGACCGGCGTATCTGCCAGATCGACGTGGTACGGCTCGTGCGTGCGAGCGACGACGTCACTGATCGACCATCGGGACGGTTTGTCGTCGAAATACAAAAGACATCCCCCCTCGGCAGGGTCGACGACCCAGGATTGGTCGGGCAGCTCAACTTCGATTTCCTCTCGTCCGTCGGCATCCCAGTCGAGGTGGCGCAGATAGGCCCAGGCGCGGCCACGATGGTGATTGGCATCGATCATCGTTTGAGCGGTGATGAGGTGACGGTTGGCTACGGCCCGCAAGTGCGGGGAGTACAGCCCGCCCGACACACCGTGCCGGTAGGGATCGTTGCCTTGGGCCTTGAGTAGCTCCCGATGTGCCTCCTCGGCCCCTTTTGTGCTCGCCACATGTGTAGAGACGCGGAGCATCTTCCTGTACAACATCGCCGCCTCTGGGTACTTGATCAGGAAGTTTGGCCACCACCCACCTCGCAGGAAGGCCTCCATACGAACCCAGTCTGTGGGCTCGCCCTCCCTGGATCCCGGCCCGGTTGCCCCACGTACCGTTTCGGCCGAGAGCGACCACTCGCTCATTTCGCGATACGAGGCCGGTGGGATTGCCACCTGCCGGTCGGTAGGATGATCGTCGAGGTAACTCTCGAAGGTGGTCGTCTCGAGCCAATCCGCAGACTCGACCAGAGTGAAGAACCCATCGAGCCAGTTCCCCGGCGCGTACACCCGGGCCGGACTGTTCGGCCATAATCCGAACTTCTCTCCGTCGTCGGCGATAACCGCAAGGGCATCCTGGTCCTGGTCATGGCGATCGCGGAGCAACGCCACCACATCCTTCGGATCAGCACCGGGGACCGCATTACGGAGATCCTGGGCGATGGGGAAGATCGTCAGTGTGTTGCCCAGGTGGTCGGTGATGAAGCTGCCGCCCAGACTGTCGGGTGGGTATCCGGCGTGCTGAAACGCGAAATCGTCGAGGAGCGTGTATTCCATTCCGGCCTCGCGGAGGAGCGAGGGAAGACTCGGATCCCACACTCGTTCGGCGAGCCATAGGCCGCGCGGAGCGCGATCGAAGCGATCCTTCAAGAATGCCGTAAGAAGGGCAATGTGGGCCAGGGCATCTTTGGTAGGGATCGAAGGGAGGATGGGATCGTAGAAAGCTCCGCCCATCCACTCGATCTGATTCGCGTGGGAAGTGAGAGCCTCGAGGACATCCGGCCGGTTTTTGTCGAGCCATTCCAATAGCGAACCCGAATAATGCAGGTTGATCCGGATATCCGGATGAGCGGCCAATACCTCCAGGAACGGCAAATACGCTCGATCGCACGCATCCTGGGCGACGTCGTCCACGTTGCCGAGCGGTTGGTGGCAATGAGCCGCAAAAATGAGCTTCAAGCTTCACTCCTCACAGGTACGTCTCAAAGCTACCGTAGGGGCTCGCAACCCGCAGGGCGGCATGGAGTCTCAGCAGCCGATAGTTATCTCGCCGGAAGAAATCGACCTGGTCGTCGAGAACCTTCGCGCGGAGTTTGACACGGTCTTTGGGCCGGCTGATATCGACCGGATGGCTGCCAGCTCGATTGACCTGCTGGAGGAGATCCGCTCCGGCCCGCTCCGCCCGGATGAGGTCGAACAGTTCTCCAGGGACCGCCTGCGGGCCCAGGGCAAGGTTGAGGGCACGTTGCTGGCCGGGGTTCCCTCCGTCATCTTCGTGTGCGTCCACAACGCCGGGCGTTCGCAGATGGCGGCCGGTTGGGCTAGACACTTGGGAGGCGATCGCTTGCTCGTGTTCTCGGGAGGTTCCGTCCCAGCGGAAGCCGTCAATCCTCGAGCCATGGAGGCAATGGCCGAGGTCGGCATCGACATCTCGGAAGCCTTCCCGGTGTCTTTCACCAACGAGATTGTTCAGGCTTCCGATGTAGTTGTCACGATGGGTTGTGGGGACGTTTGCCCGTACTTCCCAAACAAGCGCTACGTGGACTGGGAGCTGGCCGATCCGCACGACGCTTCTCTGGAAGAGGTACGGATGGTCCGGGACGAAATCGGGCGACGCGTCGAGCAACTACTGGTCGAGATGGAGTTGCGGTAGGGGGCAGTCGGTGCGATGGCCATGAATGAACTCCACCGACCCGGTCGGACCTTGCGCATCCTGACCGCCAATCTCTATGCGGAACGTCTCGATGTTGGGGGGTTCCGAGAGCTTTTAAAGGATCTCGACCTCGACGTAGCCGTAGTCCAGGAGTTGAGCTTCGCAGCTGCTGAGGTGCTGGGCGGGGTCCTGCCCTATGGGATGCTGGTCCCCGAAGAGGGTCATGATGGGCGAGGGTTGGCTCTGAAGGCGCCGGCTGAGATGGAACGGCTGCCCATGACCTTTCGGGATGGATTGATAGCCAGACTCGAGCCACCCGAATGGCCGGGTTCACTCGAGATCATCAACATCCACATGGCGAACCCGATCATGTGGCCTCCCTGGCAATCGGTACGATCGCGCGGTCGGCAACTGGGTGTCCTGTTGGCGCACCTCGGCTCTCCTGGGTCCCGGCTGGTGGCCGGTGACTTCAACGCTTCGCCCGCCTGGCCGGTCTACCGGCGTCTCGCGGCCCGCCTCGATGACGCCGCGGTACTGGTGACGAAGGAGCGTGGAGGACGACCGGTTCGAACCTGGGGCCCCACCCCTTCGATGCCGCGGCTGCTGCGTATCGATCACGTGTTCGTCGAAGGTCTCCGTCCGCTCGATACCCGGCGGGTGACGATTCCCGGTTCGGACCACAGCGGGCTCCTCGTCGAGGTTGATTTGGGCTGATTGACCGGCGGGTGGCTGGTCGCTGGGCGGAGGCATCGATCGGAGCGCCTCCTTTCGTGGTCGCGCAGGTGAGCTTCAAGAGGTAGGAGTGCTCTGAACCGGAAACCGGCGAGAGCAGTTTCCAGCCTGGTGAGGATGTCAGGTAGCGATGTGCCGGCGAATACTCCTCATGGAATGCAACCCCATCGGGCGTCAAGGTGATAGCCCGGGAGGCCGATGATCTGTGATGGCGCCAGCCCAGTCCCGCTCTTTGCTTTCCGTGCCAGACCAATCCAGAGTGGTCTTCGACGGGCTGTTCGAGTCGGCACCCGACGCGATGATCGCTACCGACACCAGGGGCATCATCGTTCGGGCCAACACCTGCGCCGGGCTGCTGTTCTCCTTCCGGCCCTCCGACATGCGCGGGATGTCGATGGAGCAGCTCTTGGCCGAACGGTTCCGCAAGGAGTACCTTGCCCACCGGCGAGCGCTTCTGGAAGGGGGCGCGCCAACGGCCCCCGAGTTGGAGGTCTACGGGCTGACCGCAAACGGGAACGAGGTCCCGATCGACGCCGCCGTCGGTCGGTTCGAAACGGGCGGGACGACCTACGTCTTGATGGTGATCCGCGAGGTAACCGACCGGGTCGCCACCCAGGAGAATCTGGAGCGGAGGCTGGCCCTCGATGCGGTGGTGGTAAGCATCCTGGGACGCCTCAACGCTCCCACGTTGGAGGAGATCGACCAGCAGATCCACCAGTCGTTGGCCGACCTGTGCGAGTTCGCCCAGGCCGACAGAAGCTACATCTTCGAGAAGTCGGAGAACGGGACGACCATGAGCAACACCTATGAGTGGTGCTCCCCCGGAACCGAGTCCCGAATCGACATGTACCGGGACATTCCGCTCGCCACCTTTCCGTGGATATCCGCGCAGATCGACCAGGGGCGAGTGGTGCAGATCCCCTCGGTCGATGATCTCCCGCCCGAGGCTCGTGTCGAGCAAGACCGGTTCCGCCGACAAGGCATCCGATCGGTCGTCAACGTGCCCATGATCGCGGGCGGGCGCGTCGTCGGGCTCATCGGGTTTGAAGCCGTGCATTCGCAGGCGATGCGCTGGCCGGCCGATGAGATCTCCACCTTCATGGTTCTCCAGGATTTCTTCGCTAATGCGCTGCGACGCCAGCAGGTTGGCATGGAGCTGCAGCGCACCAACCGGATGCTCCAGGCGGTCACGGAATGCAACGACGCACTGGTGCGCGCCGAGGATGAGGACGCTCTGCTACGAGATGTGTGCAGGATCGTCGTCGAATCCGGCGGGTACCGGATGGCCTGGGTTGGGGTTGCCATGCACGACAAAGAGAGGTCGATTCGACCGATCGCCCAGTGGGGGCTGGACGAAGGATACATGGCTGGCTTGACCGCCTCGTGGGCAGACAACGAGCACGGCGCCGGGCCTTCCGGCACGGCGGTCAGGATGCGAAGTCCGGTAGCCGTGCAGAACGTCGCCATGGATCCCGGCTTCGAATTATGGCGGGAGCGGGCTCTGAAGCGCGGTTACAAGTCGGTGATCAGCGTGCCCCTCATCCACAGCAACGAGGTCCTGGGGGTACTCGCCGTGTACGCAGCCGAAGTGGCGGCCTTTGATGAGCGCGAGATCGGGATTCTCAAACGGTTCGCCGATGACCTTGCTTACGGAATCGGAGCTCTACGCGCCCGCCAGCGACAGCAGGAGGCCGAGGCACAACTCAGGGAAACGCTGCGCTCCAAAGACGAATTCGTCGCAACGATCGCTCACGAACTCCGTACGCCGCTAACGGCGGTCGTTGGGTTCGCGCAGGTTCTCAGGGACGGGGGATCCGATCTTCCATCGGAGGAACGAGCCGAAATGATTCGAATGATCGCCGACGAGGGGGTCGACCTCACCAACATCGTTGACGACCTCTTGGTGGCGGCCAAGGCCGAAGCCGGAACCCTGACGGTCTCCCGAGTCCCGGTCGACCTGCGCGCCCAGGCGGCACAAGTCCTGGAAGGCTGGGGGGCGGACGCCGCGGGAAGAATCGAATTCATCGGCCCATCCGTCCATACCGTCGGCGACCCTGTGCGGGTCCGTCAGATCCTACGAAATCTGGTCTCGAATGCCTTCCGCTACGGAGGGGAACGGATTCGCGTTTCGGTGAGCAGCGATCATTCGACTGGGCGAGTGGCGGTTGCCGACAACGGGACCGGCGTGTCCACCGAGGACCAAGAGACCATCTTCGAGCCATACCGTCGAGCCCACAACGCTCCCGGCTTGACCGCATCCATGGGGCTCGGGCTCACCATCTCCCGTCAACTCGCCCGGCTCATGGACGGAGACCTGACCTACTTTCGTGAGGCCGGCGATAGCATCTTCGCTCTCACCCTGCCTCGAGCATCCGGCTGAAGATCGACCGGGCCGCAGATACAGGCGCACCACCACCGATCCGACCCGAGTTCGACGTGGCGGTTCCCGGTTGGCACAGCTCCCGCGACGAAGCAGTCTCTAGGCCGTGCTTGGTTTTCGAAGAAGAACCCCTCAGGCGGTCCTCTAGTCGGTGTGAGTCGTCCACCACGGACGATCGCGCAGACCACCCCGAAGACGGGGCCGGTCCATACCGGACACTGAAACGAACCCAAGCCGAGACCCCCGCGGGGGTCAGACCGTGATCGCGACGGGGTGCCCCGAGCGTGGTCGCCCGACGCGCGGCAAGCATCACACCGATGACTCAAAGATACCGTCTCGGTAGAAACGTTGAGGAACGCTTCTTGCCTACGTACCGCTGCGCCCCGGCCCTCCGGCGGTTGCACCGAAGAAGGCGACCACTGCCGCCACCGGCAGGGCATAGAGCAAGAGACGGGGGCGCACGATGAGCACAATGGCCAGCAGCCCGACCGAGGACAACAACCAGCTGGGTGCTTTACGGATGTTGGGGAGCGCCACCCAGATGGAACCGAGAACCAGTCCCGAGCGAACGCTGATGGCGCCGAGGTAGGAGTCCCCGTCGATCGGTCGCAGCATGACGATCGCGCCACCGATGATCAGGACGAGCGAAATAACCCCGAGCGTGGGACGGTGCATGAGAGGACATTATGCCCGTCAAGGCCGGAACATCGGACGAGCGGCCCGCATCATGGCGTTCAGGGTTCGTTCGGGGCCCATCTACAATCGGCGCATGGCCATCGATATCGACATCGCTTATGTAGCGCGCCTGGCGCGGATCGAGCTGTCGGAAGAAGAGCTCGAGCGGATCGGGCGACAACTGGGAGGAATCCTCGAGCACGCCGCCCTCGTTCAGGAGCTGCCGACTGATGGAATTGAACCGACTTCCCATCCTTTGCCGATGGTCAATTCGTTTCGCCCGGATCAGGTGATACCACCTATTGAGAGAGAGACGGCCTTGTCTCAGGCTCCTGAGTCCGAAGAGGGGTATTTTCGGGTACCACCGACGCTGGAGGCAGAGTGAGCTCGCCGGCCGACCTCACGCTGGCCGAGGCGGCTGCGGCGCTCCGGGCCGGTGCGTTGAGTGCGCGGGAGTTGCTTCAAGCGACGCTGGACCGGGCTCTGCTGACCGAAGCGGAGCTCCATGCGTTTCTGACCATCGACCACGAAAGGGCCCGCGCGGCGGCGGATGCAGCCGATGAAGTACTGGCCCGGGGAGAAACCACCGGTCCACTCCACGGTATCCCGGTTGCCGTCAAAGACAACATGGTTACGGCCGGTGTGGAGACGACCGCCGGTTCGCAGATTCTCGCCGGGTACATCCCTCCCTACGACGCCACCGCGGTGACCGCCTTGAAGAGGGCAGGAGCAGTGATCGTTGGGAAGACCAACCTCGACGAATTCGCCATGGGATCGTCCACCGAAAACTCCGGGTATGGCCCCTCGGCCAACCCATGGGACACCGGACGGGTTCCGGGGGGATCGTCGGGTGGTTCGGCCGCCGCAGTCGCGGCAGGCTCGGCCATGATTGCGCTTGGCTCGGATACCGGAGGATCGATTCGGCAGCCGGCCGCGTTGTGTGGCGTGGTCGGGATGAAGCCGACCTACGGGTTGGTGTCCCGTTACGGCTTGATCGCCTTTGCCTCCAGCCTCGATCAGATCGGACCGATTTCTCGGACGGTTGAGGATGCGGTCACCACGCTCGAGGTGATCGCCGGACACGACCCGCTCGATGCGACCTCGTACCGGGGCGAGTACCCACAGTACCGGTCTTCGCTTGAACGGGGAGTTGCGGGCCTTCGAGTCGGGGTGGTGACGGAGCTGGCCGGGGAAGGCATCAGTCCCGATGTCTTGTCTGCTTGCCGCTCGGTCGTTGACTCGCTCGCCGAGGCCGGGGCCACGATCAGCGAGGTTTCATTGCCGTCGATGGAGTACGCGCTTTCGGCCTACTACCTCATCGCCCCCGCCGAGTGTTCGGCCAATTTGGCCCGGTTCGACGGCGTTCGCTACGGATTGCGGGTCGAGGGCGCGACCGTGGAAGAGATGACGGCTAGGACACGGGCGGCCGGGTTCGGGCCGGAGGTGACGAGAAGGATTCTGCTCGGAACGTACGCCCTCTCGGCCGGTTACTACGACGCGTTCTATGGACAAGCCCAGAAGGTGCGGACCCTCGTTATTCAAGACTTCACGAAGGCCTACGAAGGTGTCGATGTGCTCGTTTCCCCGACGAGTCCTATGACGGCTTTCGAGTTGGGTTCCCGCACCGAGGATCCTTTGTCGATGTACCTGGTCGACGTATGCACCATCCCGTCCAATCTGGCCGGGGCTCCGAGCATTTCAGTTCCCGTGGCGCTCGACGTAGCAAGCCTGCCGATCGGCTTTCAGATCATGGCGCCTGCGCTTGGTGAGGAAGTCCTCTTCAGAGTGGCGGCCGAGGTCGAGCGGGCGTCCGGGTGGAACGACCGGCGACCGCCCCTGGTGGAGGCCGACCATGGAGTATGAGGCCGTCATCGGAATCGAGACCCATGTCGAGTTGGCCACCGATTCGAAGATGTTCTGCGGGTGTCCTGCCCACTTCGGTGCAGACCCCAACACCAATGTGTGCCCGGTTTGTCTCGGTCTCCCCGGCGCCCTGCCGGTTCCGAACGAAAAAGCTATCGAGTGGATCGTGATGATCGGGCTGGCACTCGAATGCGAGATCGCGCACCGATCCCAATTCCACCGGAAGAACTACTTCTACGCCGACCAGCCGAAGAACTACCAGATCTCCCAGTTTGACGTTCCCGTCTGTTCGGCCGGGATGCTCGAAATCGAGGCCGACGGCCGATCCACCCGCGTGCGGATCAATCGGGTCCACATGGAGGAAGACACCGGCAAGATGATCCACATCGGCGGCGGCGGCCGGATCAAGGATGCCGATCACTCGCTCCTCGACTTCAATCGTTCCGGGATACCTCTGGTGGAGATTGTCACCGAGCCCGATCTGGCCACTCCCCAGCAGGCACGTGCCTATGCCCAGGAGGTGCAGGCGACCGTTCTAGCCCTGGGCGTGTCCGACGCCAAGCTCGAAGAGGGAAGTATGCGGTTCGACGCCAACGTCTCCTTGCGACCCAAGGGTACCGGCCGATTGGGCACCAAGGTTGAGGTGAAGAATATGAACTCGTTCCGGTCGCTCGAACGCGCCCTCACGTACGAGATCGAACGCCAGACGGCAGCTTTGGAGGCGGGAGAGCAGATTTACCTGGAGACGCGTCATTGGGACGAGAGTGCGGGAGTCACCGGCGGGATGCGGTCCAAGGAAGAGAGCTCCGACTACCGGTACTTCCCGGAACCAGACCTCGTACCGATCGAGATCACCGACACCCGGCGGGATGCGATTCGACAGGGCTTGCCCGAATTGCCCGCCGCCCGACGTTCCCGCTTTGCGTCCCTCGGCCTCGATCCTGCCTCAGTCGCCGTGCTCATGTCGGGAGGCTTGGAGCTGGCCGGGATCTTCGAAGGCGCCTGTGAGGCGGGGGCCGATCCCAAGACCATCGCCAATTGGGTGACGGGCGAAGTTACCGCCTTTCTGCGACGTGAATCGGTCCAGCTGGGTGAGACTCCACTGACCGCCGAGCATCTCTTCGAACTCGAGCGGCTGTGCGCCGCAGGCGACCTGTCTTCGACCGCAGCCAAACAGGTTCTGGTCGGCGTTTTGGCGGGTGAAGGGAGTCCGGCGATAGTGGCGCGGGCGCGGGATCTCATCCAGATTTCCGATGCCGGCGCCCTGGCTACCCAGATCGACCAGGTGCTGGCGGATCACCCGGAGGAGTACCAACGGCTCAGGGACGGAGATGCCAAGATCATCGGCTATCTCGTTGGACAAGTCATGCAGATCACGGCCGGCCGGGCCGACCCGAAAGTTGTTTCGTCGATCTTGGCTGAGAAAGCCCGGGGCTGATGCGCCCCATCGTGTTCGATTGCGATGGGGTTCTCGTGGATTCAGAAAAACTGGCCTGGAGCGCGTGGCGACGGGTACTGGCACAGTATGACATCGCCTTGACCACTGAAGATATCGCCCTATTGACCGGACGCACCGATCGAGATGCACACGTCCACTTCTCCGATCGAGGAGAGTTGCCCGACCAGGCCACATTCTGGAATGAGCTATCCGAAGTGACCTTCCGGTTGTTCGATCAGCATCTGCTGGCGTTTGAGGATGCCACCGATACGCTGGATGCCCTGCACAGGCGGGGAGCAACGATGGCGGTGGCATCGTCCAGCCCCCGGGAACGACTGGATCGATCGCTGACTGCTACCGGGTTGAGTAGGTACTTCGAGTTCACCGTAGGTGGAGACGAGGTTTCGCACGGAAAACCAGCCCCCGATCTCTTCCTGGCGGCTGCCGCTGGCCTGGCAGTAGAACCCGAGACCTGTTACGCGGTCGAGGACGCCCCGGCGGGTATCGAAGCCGCCCGTGCCGCAGGAATGACGGTGGTGGCGGTTGAACGAGGGCATTACAGCTTCGAGGATCTACGGGCCGCAGACGTGGTGGTCCCTCGCCTGACACCCGCCCCATTCCTGGGAAGCTGAACGGTAGGCTGTCCGGCATGGAACAACTGCCTCTCTTCGTTGGGATCGGCGCCGCGGTGCTGGTTGGGTGGTGGATCTTCAAGAAGCTGTTCAAATTCGCGCTCTATGCGGGCATCATCGGGGTGATCGCTTGGTTGTGGTACTTCCAGATCCGTTGACCGTGATGGCCTGATGTCCTTTATCGGCGATGTCCTCCGCGAGGCGGTGCAACTCCTCTCCCAATTCGGTGCTGAGTTACGGGGGGTGCTCTGGCTAACCCTGGTGGTGTCGTTGCTGGCGACCGCCATCGGGGTTGCTCTCGGCGTCCCGCTCGGCACAGCCCTGGGCCTGGGCCGCTTTCGTGGTCGGACCCCTTTATTGGTGGCGGTCAACACCGGGATGGGTATGCCCCCCGTGCTGGCCGGGCTGGTCATCTTGTTGCTGCTGTGGAGGGACGGTCCGCTCGGCTCCTGGGGGATTCTCTTTACTCCCCAGGCGATGGTGCTCGCCCAGTCGCTGCTGGCCATTCCGATTGCAGCCGGGGTGACCGCCGGCGCGGTAGGCGGGCTATCCCCGGTAGCTCGTGAACAGCTCTCCGCCTTGGGTCTGGGCAAAACGGCAACCGGGTGGATCGCCGTGCGGGAAGCGTGGCCGGGCGTTGCCGCCGCGGTGGCCGCTGCCTTCGGCCGGGTGGTCTCCGAGGTCGGGGCGGTCTTGGTCGTGGGAGGGAACATCGAAGGAGAGACCAGAGTCTTGACCACTGCCATCGTCCAGGAAACCCGGCAGGCCCAATTTGGTGCTGCGCTCGCCCTGGGCATCCTCCTCATGGTGCTGGCGCTGTTGATCAATGGGGCGCTGACCTGGTTGCAGCTTCGTGAACGGACGAGTTGATGGCACCACTTGTTGTGGAGGGCCTCCGATTCCCCGCAGACGGCTCGATCGTCTCTGTGGAGCGGCTGTCCGTCGAGGCCGGCGGGCGGTTGATCATCTTCGGTCCCAATGGCGCCGGGAAGACCACCTTGTTGCGTCTCCTGGCCGGAGTGTTGCCGGGCGGGCCGTTGTTGGGCGCGGCCTACCAGCCTCAGCATTCGCACTTGTTCCGTGGCTCGGCCGGTTGGAATCTCGGCCTGGGTCTCAACTCCGAACAGGCGGCCCGGGCGCGGACCCTGGCCGACCGGTTCGGGTTGGATCCGGCGCTCTATCAAGAGCCGGCCAGTGCGCTCAGCGGCGGTGAACGGCAGCGTTTGTCGCTCGCTCGTACCCTGGCACGGCCCGAACCCTGGGTGCTCCTCGACGAACCGCTCGCTGCGCTCGACGTAGCCGACCGGGTGGTCGTGGCAGCTGCGCTGGTCGACAGCCTGAGCGGCAAGGGAGCGATCATCGTCACGCACGATCGTGAGGAGGCGGCGGTGCTGGGGGAGCGGGTAGCGGTGATGGTGGGCGGGACCATTGCGCAGGAAGGCCCGGTGGCCGAGGTCTTCTCGCTTCCGGTCGACGATCGTGTGGCCAAGGCCGTTGGGGTAGCCAACGTTCTGGATGGTGTTGCTGGAAGCCGCGAGGGTCCCCTGTGTTCGATCCGGGTTGGTGCGTTGCATGTGTGGGGTTTGGGCGACCTAGAGGAGGGAGCCGGGGCCAGGGTGCTCTTCGGCGCCGAGGCAGTCACCCTGTTCCCCGGTCATGATGCGTCGGCAGGGTCGGCCCGGAACCGCTGGCCGGGCACGGTAGCAGTCCTCCGGGAGACGGGCCGATTGATCGAAGTGATCGTGGACGCGGGTTCCCCCATTGCCGCCCTCATAACTCCGGGCTCCCGGGAGGCGCTGCAACTGGCGCCCGGCGCACCGGTAACCCTCACGGTGAAGGCCACGGCGGTGCGGGTGATCCCTCGATGAAGCGGATTGGGCTAATTGCTGCGATTGCAGCCCTGGTCTTGAGCGCCTGCGCCACCCCGGTCAGGGTGATCGTCGCAGCGGGCACGACCCTGGTCGACAGTGACATTCTTGATGGACTCGTCGCGCTCTATGAGACAGATCACCCCGACGTCGATCTGAGCGTCGTCGGTGAATCAACTGCCCAGGTTCTCGAGCTGGGAAGAAGAGGCGGCGCCGACCTGCTCATAACTCACGCACCCGACCTGGAGGCCGACTTCGTCGCCGAAGGCCTGGCCGCCAGTTATGAACCGGTATTGGCGAGCCGGTTCGTTCTGGCCGGCCCGGCCGGAACCGGCCCTGGTATCCCGTCTACGGTCGTCGATGCGTTACGGGAGATAGCCCGGCGGGGGGACTTGTTCGTGAGCCGGTCCGACGGTTCGGGAACCCATCGCAAAGAACTGGAGTTGTGGAGCCTGGCAGGCGTCGATCCGGCCGGCCTGCCCTGGTATCTCGAAACGGGGCAGGGGATGGGTTTGACGCTTCAAGTGGCGGATCAGCGCCAGGCTTTCGTGCTGTCCGAACTCGGTGCGTTCCTCGCCGCCGCGCCCTTTCTTTCGTTGGAGATTGTCCCGTTGAGGGACGATCCGGTGCTGGTCAACCCCTACCAGATCATTGTGGTCAAAGGGTCGCCGGCCGAGTCAGGAGCAGCAGCTTTTGCTGCCTGGCTGCGATCGGCTGGAGGCCGCGCAGCCATCATCTCGGCCAATCGTGATCTCTTTGGGGAAGTGGTTTACCAACCGGCCGGTTCGTGAACGGCCTCGTCTCACCGACGACGAGCGCGAGACGTGGGAGGGCGTGTAGCGTCTCAGCAAGTAATGCCGAAGGAGTTCCTGTGAAATCGATCAGCACGGTCTTGTGGTTCTTGATCCTGAGCAGCATGCTGACGGGCTGGGTTGCCTTGATCTTCGCCTTCAACAAAGAGACCGAGCCTATGGCCGGAGCGGTGAGCCTGGTAGCGGCGGCGCTGGCCTTCGGGCTTCCCGCAGTGGCCCTTTTCAACTCGCTCAAGAAGTAGCCGGGGAGCCCGGATCGTTAGGCTAGAGCAACGCGCCGCTCGGCCATGCCGTTGAGAATCTCCAGCACGATCCGGTTGGCGAGAAACGCTGTCACCTGGCCGGGCCCGTCGTAGGGAGGCGCCACCTCGACGACATCGGCGCCCAGCACCGTTAAATCTCGCCCCAGCCTGCGGACGGTGTCCAGGATCTGACGGGGGGTGAGACCGCCGGGTTCCGGGGTGCCGGTGCCGGGAGCCGACCCGGGATCAACAACGTCGATGTCCACCGAGACGAACACTCCGTCGGCGTCTGCGGCCGCATGTCGCACCGCCTCGTCGACGACGGCCGATAAACCCTTTTGGGTGATGTCGTTCATGGTGAAGTAGCGCATCTGTTGCTCGCGCATCCAGGCGAAGGTTTCCGGATCGGGCCAGTATCCCCGCAGGCCAATCTGGACAAAGCGGTGGCCCGGTACGGCTCCGGATTCGATGAGACGCCGCATGGGGGTTCCATGCCCGTAAAGCTGGCCGTACTGAGTCGCGCCGGTGTCGGCGTGCGCATCGAAATGAATCAATGCCACCTTCCCGAACCCGGCCACCCGTGCCAGGCCCGTGGCGTTTGCGTAGGTGATGGTGTGGTCGCCGCCGAGGACGATCGGAACTGCACCTGCAGCAGCGATCGTTTCGACGGAAGCTGTAATACGGTCGAGGCTTTCTTCGACCGCGCCGGGGATCACGAGGACGTCGCCGGCATCAACAACCCCCAGAGTCCCGAGGGGGTCGATGCCGGTCGGCAGGTGTGGCCGGTAGCCGTCGAATCCGAGGTAGTCGGCTTCGCGGATGGCTTTGGGCCCAAACCGTGCGCCGGCCCGGTACGACGTGCCCCAGTCGAACGGAGCGCCCAGAATGACTACTCCGGCGTCACCGATATCTGCCAACGATCTCGCCGGTACGCCCGCGAATGATCCTCTCGCTGCGAAAGCGAGGTCCCGGGAGGTGTCGAACGGCTCGCTCATCGAGGACGGTCTCCTAGGGGATCATCAGCACCGGACAGGGTGCGTAGTGGGCGAGACGATCTGCAACCGATCCCATAACAAATCGTTCGATGAGCCCGGCCCCACGTTTGCCGACAACGAGAAGGTCGGCATCGATCTCGGTGCAGAACCCGATGATGGTGGCCGCCGGGTCTCCGAGTTCCTCGACGGTCTGAACCTCTATCCCTTCCGTGTCCAGATCCTTCGTCGTTTCGTCGAGCACGCCGTGCTGCGCCTCGTCTAGTGCGTTGGCAAGCGCCGTGGCGGTTGGGGGCGCTCCGCCGATTCCCCACCAACCTTCGGGCGGGCGAACCACCGTGATCACATATAGCTTGGCGGCGTTGTTTTTGGCGATGCTGGCAGCCACATGGGCGGCTCGCAGACTGCCGTCCGATCCGTCCGTTGCGGTGACCACGACGTTTGGTGACCAACCCGGCCATTCCATGGGGCTCCTCCTCCGGTTCCTTGAAACCCACTCTATGCGGTGGCCGGACCGGATGGTTGCCCCTCGGCTTTTGCATCGGTTGCGAGAAGCGTCACAATGCCCCGATGAGACCAAAAGTTGTCATCGCGGAAGCTATAGCCGAGGCCGGCATCGAGGCATTAGAGACGCACTGCGAGGTGGTGAACGGGGTAGGTCTCGACGAGAGCGAGTTGCTGCAGTTGCTGACCGACGCCCAGGCGTTGATCGTCCGCTCTGCCACCCAGGTAGATGCAGAGATGATCGAGAGAGGGCCCCATCTCAAGGTGATCGGCCGGGCGGGGATTGGCGTCGATAACATCGATATCAGTGCCGCGACCGCCGCGGGGATCGTGGTAGTCAATGCACCCCAGGCGAACGTCATCTCCGCCGCCGAGCACGCCATGGCGTTGCTCTTGAGCCAAGCGAGGCATGTTCCCCGTGCCGATGCGGTTTTGCGGTCCGGGGTATGGGATCGGAAGCCGTATCAGGGCGTTGAACTCTTCGGGAAGACACTGGGCGTCATCGGTCTAGGACGGATCGGCTCGCTGGTGGCGAAAAGAGCACAAGCGTTCGGCATGCGGGTGCTCGCCCACGACCCTTACGTAGGTGTTGACCGCGCTCGACAGTTGGAGGTCGAGCTGGCGGACGGCCTCGACGAATTGCTTTCCCGGGCGGACTTCATCACGATTCACCTCCCGTTCACTGCGGAAACTGCCGGGATGATCAACTCCGAAACTTTGGCTAGGACGAGGCCGGGGGTACGGATCGTCAACGCATCTCGGGGCGGCATCATCGACGAAGACGCGCTCGCCGCCGCGATCCGCTCCGGTCGGGTGGCGGGGGCCGCCCTCGATGTCTTTGCCACCGAGCCGATCACGGAGAGTCCGCTGTTTGAGCTGTCGCAGGTCGTCGTTACCCCGCATCTCGGAGCATCGACGAGGGAGGCGCAAGACAAAGCCGGCATCGACGTTGCCGAAGCGGTGGCCGGTGCCTTGCGGGGAGAGTTGGTTCTGTCGGCGGTGAATGTCGACATCGGGTCCGACGTTACCGAAGAGGTCCGGCGCTTCCTGCCCCTGGCCGAGCACCTGGGAAGGGTGTTTGTCGACGTAGCGATGGGTCTGCCGGATCGATTGACCGTTCGGATCGAAGGCAGGTTGGCCGAGCACGCCGTGCATCCTCTCGGCCTGGCGGTACTCAAAGGAGCGCTCTCCGCGGTCAGTTCGGTGACGGTGTCGTATGTCAACGCGCCGGCGCTCGCCGAACGGCATGGCATCGCGATCGCCGAGGAGTCCTCATCCGAGTCCACGGAGTACGTGTCGCTCGTTCGGCTCACCGGGACCGTGGGTGGGAGAGAGATATCACTGGCCGGAACCATCGGCCGAAGGGCGCCGATGCTGGTCGAGATGTTCGGGTACGAAGTCGACCTACCCCTCTCCCAGTACATGCTCATAGTGAGAAATGCCGACGTACCGGGATTGATCGGGCGGGTCGGCACGTTCTTGGGTCAGCTCGATGTGAACATCGCCAACATGGTGGTGGGGAGGTCCTCCGTCACCGGCGAGGCGGCCATGATGGGTATCGACATCGACCAACCGCTCTCGCCGGAGGTGGTCGACGCGGTGCGCAACCTCCAGGGTGTCGAGGAAGCCCAATTCGTTCAGCTACCGCTGGTGTAGGAAGCGGCCGGCGCCGAGCCACGAGCTACGAGCCCGCTAGCGTTTGAACCAGCCATCCTGCGGCCAGGGCCCAGAGACCGGCGACCAGATCATCGGCGGTGATCCCAACCGCACCTCCCAGCCGTTCGGCGGCGGCGACGCCCGGGAACTTCTTGGAGATGTCGGCGATTCGAAAGACGACGAACGCCGTGGGCGCCGCCCAACCGCCCAGCCCGATGACCGCCAGGAAGGTACCCGCCGCTTCGTCGATGACCACCCATCCGGGGTCGGCGTCATCGACGGCGAAGCGACGGGTGGACCAGAGGGAGGCGGCCACAAGGATGATGGCTCCCGCCAGCTGCGCCCCCCAGCCCAGGAGCCCGAGAGCCAGTGCAGGAGGGAGAGCGAAGGCAGCGGCCACGGTTCCAGATCCGGCATCGGACCCGCGGAGGCGGCCGAGCAGCAATCCGGTGCCAAACCAGGAGGCAACAACACGATCCACGTCGGCGAGGCTAGTACCGCGCTGATAGACACCGGTGAGCCACTACATTCTGGGGTGTCACCCGACTGGAGATGTTTGTGCTACCCCGAGATCTGGCAGCCGTCGCGACCCCCTCCGACCCACACCTTCACCCTGACGGCACAAGGGTCGCCTTTGCGGTTTCGAAAGTGAACTTCGACGATGATCGGTATGATCGCACCATCTGGCTTTGGGACGGGGAAGCGGAGCATCCATTCACTCACGGACCCGGCGATAGCTCTCCGCGCTGGTCGCCGGACGGGACCCGGCTGGCGTTTCTCCGCACAGGGGCTGGCGAGAATGAACAACCACAGGTAGCAGTGATGCCCGCCGGAGGTGGGGAGGCAACGGTCATCTCGGACCTTCCCCTCGGCGTCGAAGCCCTCGAGTGGTCACCGGCCGGCGATCACCTTCTGGTGGTCGGTGTCGATTGGGTTGAGGACTGGGCCGAGCTCGACGACGAGGAACGCAAGCGGCGACCCCGGCGTATCGATCGGGTCCCCTACCGGTTCGATAACCGGGGATGGATGCACGATCGGCGCCGCCATTTGTACCTGATTGATCCATCGGGCAACGAGGACCGCCGCTGCCTCACGCCGGGTGATTTCGATGAGGAGCAACCGGTCTGGCGGCCCGACGGGCAGGCGGTTGCTTTCATCAGCGCCCGTCACGACCGGCGCGGGTTCGATCCCGGTCAGGAGATCCTCGAGGTCGATCTCGAGTCGGGCGTTTTGCGCACCTTGGTGGAGAAGGGTCATTGGGTACTCGTCTCGTACCGACCGGACGGGGTGGTCCACGCGGTCGGACAGCCAGATCCGTGGGCCCACCCGTCGATCCTCTCGCTGTGGAGGGTCGAGACTTCAGGTGACCTGACCGACCTAACCGGCCATCTGGATCGGAGCGTCACCACGTATGCTCCAGCGATCAATCCTGCCGGCCCCCAGTGGGTGGGAGAGGCTGCCATCACCTGCATGGAAGACGCCGGCCGCGTCAAGGTTGTCCGGGTTGAACCGGACGGCACCGTCGATCTCTTGCTCGATGGAGATCGGGTCGTCACGGGAGTCAGCCCCGGGGGCGACGGGACAAAACTCGCTTACGTGGCGGTCGCTCCCACAGACCCCGGCGAGGTGCACATCTTTGAGGAAGGTTCACCGCCCCTCACCACCAATCTCAACGGGACATTCCGGGCGGAGATCAGCCTCGCCGAGCCGGACCATTTCACGGTGATTTCGGACGGGGAGGCTATTGATGTGTGGGTGTTCTTGCCCTCCGGTGACGACCAGGTCCCGGCCTTGCTCAACATCCACGGGGGCCCGGCGACTCAATACGGATATACCTTCCTCGATGAGTTCCAGGTCTACACGGGCGCCGGATACGGAGTGGTTGCCTGCAATCCCCGTGGGGCGAGCGGTCGCGGTCTCGACTTTGTTCGAGCCGTAATCGGGGAGGGCTGGGGTTCGGTTGACGAGGCGGACGTGACTGCCGCCCTCGACGCAGCCCTGGAGAGGTCCCCGCGTCTCGATGCCCGACGAGTCGGAATCATGGGCGGGTCATACGGCGGTTTCCTGACCGCCTGGTTGATCGCTCGACAGGACCGGTACCGCTCGGCGGTGGTAGAGCGGGCTCTGCTCGGGTGGCCGTCGTTCGGCGGCACATCCGACATAGGGGCAACGTTCGGTCGCACGTACCTGAACGTCGATCTCCCAGAAGGACACGATCGGCTCTGGGAGGCCAGTCCATTGTCGTTGGCGCATCAGATCACCACCCCGACCCTGATCATCCACTCCGAGAATGATTTCCGGTGTCCGATCGAACAAGCAGAGCAGCTCTTCATGACACTCAAGAAAGGGAATATCCCCTCGGAGTTCCTGCGGTTTCCGGGGGAGGGGCACGAACTGTCGAGATCAGGCCAACCCAGACACCGGTTGGAACGTTTCGAAGCAGTGCTTGACTGGCATCAGCTGCATCTGGCGGCCGACCCCTCAGACGTGCCAAGATAGGTGATTATGGAAACTTCTCGTGTTATCTGGATGGACGGCGAGTTCGTGCCCTGGGACGAAGCAACCGTTCACGTACTCTCCCACGGCCTTCATTACGGGACAGGGGTTTTCGAAGGTATCCGCGCCTACGAGACCCCCACCGGTACTGCGGTGTTCAGACTCACGGAGCACATGGAGCGTCTCCACCGATCGGCCAAGGCATATGGGATTCCTCTCAGGTTTGGCGTCGATGAGTTGGTGAAGGCCAGCCGCCAGTTACTCGTTGACAACGAGCTCGAATCCGGGTATTTACGTCCGCTGGCTTTCTACGGGCTCGGCTCGATCGGACTCAACCCGGCCGGTGCCGAGGTGCGGGTGATCATCGCCGCCTGGCAGTGGGGTGCTTACCTGGGGGAAGATGGACTGAAGAACGGGATCCGGACCCAGGTGTCGTCGTGGCGGCGGATCGATCAGGCAATGCTCAATCCGAACGCCAAAGGTACCGGTGGCTATTTGAACTCGATCCTCGCCAAGCAGGACGCGGTCAAGAACTCCTACGACGAGGCGATTCTGCTCAACTCCCAGGGGTTTGTCTCAGAGGGGAGCGGCGAGAACATCTTCGTCATCAAGAACGGCGTGGTGACCACGCCTCCGGTCACGGCCGGCATTCTCGAGGGCATCACGCGCGACTCGGTCATGACCCTGTTGCGAGACGACGGTCATCAGGTGCAAGAGGCAAACGTCATCCGATCCGATCTCTACTACGCCGACGAGATCTTCTTCACCGGCACCGCGGCTGAAGTCACTCCGGTACGGGAGGTCGACGACCGACCGGTTGGGGACGGCCGACCGGGACCCGTCACTCGCAAAGCGCAAGATCTTTTTCAGAAGGCCGTAACGGGACGCCTCGAGGCTTACCGGCATTGGCTTGACTACGTATAGAAGGAATCGCCAACCACCATGGGTCAGCAGCCAAACATTGAATTGGACGCGAGCGATCTACCGCGCTCCGTTTTGGAGCCGGGAGTTGCCCGCCGCGACGGAGGTGGCCGTCCCGGAGAGATCACGGAACCAGGCGGGGCCTCGTTGGGGGGTGCCTTCGGACGCCCGGGACCTGATTCCGGATGGGTGTTGCGGATCGTGAGGGCAACTGAATTCGACCGGTCGGGGGCTGGCATCGAAGCGGTCGTCGCGTCTGTCGCCGCGGCCCGTGCCGCTCACCATGGTCGCGGACCGACCTCCTCCGACGTGGAGGTGGCACTCATCCTGCTCGGCCTGCGCCCGGAAGGCATACCCGAGGACGTCGTTGCCCAGCTCAGCTTGGCTCGCGTCAAATGGCTGAGCAAGGCCGCCCATGAGCGAGTCAAAGGCCGGTCGTTCCTTTCCCAGCTTTCGCCGGGCCTCCTGAGTGCAGACCCCGAACGCGTCCGCCGCCTTCTCAACGTGGCGGGTCTGACGTCGGTGACCTGATGAACGACTTCAGGTTTTTGACCGGAAAGATCGTCCGGGTGTCCGACTCCCAGGCATTGTCCGGCCTTACGACGCAACACCTGCCGTGGTGCTTTGGCTGCGGGTCGGAGAACGAGCACGGACTGGGAGTCCGGCCGCGTTACGAAGGCGACAAGGTGGTCGGGGAGCTCGAGTTCGCCAAACGTTTCCAGGGCGGTCCCGGGGTTGTGCACGGGGGAGCCGCGGCAGCGTTTTTTGACGATTTGATGGGATTCGTGATGATCGCCCACCAGCAACCGGCGGTGACCGCCAGGCTGGAGATGAACTACACGCAACCCATTCCGCTGGGACTGTCCCTGCGGGCCGAAGCCTGGCTGTCCGCTCAGGAAGGGCGGAAGCTGTGGGCGGAAGCGGTTGGGTACGACGACCAGGGCACGATCTACGTCGAAGCGCGCGCCCTCTTTGTCCCGATTGGTGTTGATCACTTCGCCGCGACCCTGCACCACATGGATCCCGACCAGCGTGCGCGGATCTCCCGTTTCGACAGCGACGAGTACTACCCATGAAGATTGTTCGCATTCGCACCGATGAAGGAATCTCATACGGAGGAGCCGAGCCCGACGGCATCCGTGTGTATCAGGGGTCACCGCTGGTGGCCTGGGAGCCAACCGAGGTCGTGGTTCCGTTTGACAGGGCCCACCTGCTCGCGCCGGTGTTCCCGACCAAAGTCGTCGCGGTCGGCAGGAACTATGCAGAACACGCCGAAGAGATGGGCGCGGACGTCCTCGAGAGTCCCATCATCTTCTTGAAGCCGGCCACCGCGGTGATTGGCCCAGGAGTACCCGTGGTCTACCCGCCCGATTCGGAGGACGTTCATCACGAAGCAGAGTTGGCGGTCGTCATCGGCGCCGTGGCGCGCAACGTCAAAGCAGAGGATGTGCAGAACGTGATCCTCGGCTACACGGCCGCCAATGATGTGACCGCCCGCGATCTGCAGCGCAAGGACGGCCAGTGGACTCGCGGCAAGGGTTTCGACACGTTCTGTCCGCTCGGCCCGGCGATCGAAACCGAACTCGACCCTCTGGTGGGGCTCAGCGTCGAGTGTCGGGTCAATGGCGAAGTTCGCCAATCCGGCTCGACCGCCGACATGGTGTTTGGGGTTGCCGAGTTGGTCGAGTTCATCACGCGGATCATGACCTTGCTGCCCGGTGATGTAGTGCTCACCGGAACCCCCTCCGGGGTCGGCCCGGTGATGCCGGGTGATCGAATGGAGGTCGAAATCGAAGGTATCGGCGTCCTGTTCAACCCGGTGGGCAGGCGATGACCGTCCGGGTCCGTATCGCTCCTTCCCCAACCGGGCTTCTGCACGTCGGCAATGCACGGGCGGCTTTATTCAACTGGCTGTTCGCTCGCCACACCGGCGGTACGTTCATTCTTCGCATCGATGACACCGACCTGGCTCGTTCCGAGAACGAGTACGAGGAGGATGTGCTGACCGGCCTGGGCTGGCTGGGCCTCGATTGGGACGAAGGTGTTGGGGTGGGAGGTCCGTACGGTACCTACCGGCAAAGCGACCGCCTCGATCGGTACGCGGAGGTCGCCGGTCTATTGCTGGCAGCAGGCGATGCCTACTACTGCTTCTGCACGCCGTCGGAGTTGGATGAGCGGCGCAAAGAGGCGCAAGCCCAGGGGCGACCGCCCGGCTATGACGGAAGGTGCCGTCTGCTTGGTGACGCCGAGGCCGGACGCCGGCAGGAGCAGGGCGAGGCCGCGGTCATTCGACTTGCCGTGCCGCGTCCCGGGGTAACGACCTTCGATGACATTGTTCGCGACGAGGTCCGCTTCGATCACGACGCCATTGATGACTTCGTATTGGTTCGATCTGATGGGTCGCCTACCTACCATCTGGCTTCAACCGTCGACGATGTCGACTACCAAATCACCCATGTCGCTCGAGGTGAGGACCTCCTGTCCTCCACCCCGAAGCACATCCTGATCACCGGGGCGATGGGAGGATCCGTCCCCACTTACGCTCACCTGCCGTTGCTGTTCGGTCCCGACGGGAAGAAACTCTCCAAGCGGCACGGGGACGTGTCGTTGAAGGCATACCGCGACGGCGGCTTCCTGCCTGAAGCGATGTTCAACTACATGTGCTTGCTCGGATGGTCCTACGAGGCCGAAACGACGGTTTTTACGAGGGAACAGGCCATCGAACGGTTCGACCTGTCGGCCGTCTCTAAGAACGCGGCCATATTCGATCCGGAAAAACTCGAGTGGATGAACGGGGTCTACATCCGGGCGCTGGATCCGGCTGATTTTATCGACCGGGCCTTTCCGCTTGTCGAGGACGAACTGGGTAGGGAGCTGTCAGGAGCGGAACGGGAGCAGGTTGTTGCGCTGGGACCGCTGGTTCAGGAGCGGGTCAAGCTGCTGACCGAGGTGCCGGAGATGATGACCTTCCTTTTTGAGGGCGCCTTGAGCTACGACGAGACATCGTGGCGCAAGGTCATGGAAACGGAGACGACCCCATCCGCTCTCGATGCTGCCATCGATCGGCTGACGGCGGTCGGGGAGTGGGTTGCAGCGGACATCGAAGCAGAGCTGCGAGCCATGCTCGATGAGCTGGAGCTCAACGCCCGCAAGGGACTGCAACCCATCCGGGTGGCGACGACCGGCTCGACCGTGAGTCCGCCCCTCTTCGAGACCCTCGAGGTGCTGGGACGGGAAGTGACCCTCCATCGGCTTCGAGCCGCCCGCGCCAAGCTCTAGACCGGTTCTGGCGTTGATTTGGTGCGCTCTGCGCAGATTTCTAACGCAAGTTCGGGATGCGGGAGACAAAGAGCGCCGCGCTACCATGCCCTTCGGTCCTGGCCCCGTCGTCCAGCGGCCTAGGACGCCGGCCTTTCAAGCCGGTAACGCGGGTTCGAATCCCGTCGGGGCTACCAGGCAAGATACCTGCTCAGCGGGGTTTTGGCGCGTGTGGAGCTCGGTTTCCGGACTCGGATGGGCCGCCCGCCGACGGTTGCGTAGCGCCGTTGTGGACTGCCGGACCGGGCGGCGACCAGGTTGGTGGGGCAGTACCTCGCTCCACGCAGCCACGTCGGCCAAGCCCGTTCGGCAGTCGAGGAGGGAAGATGAAGGCAATCGCCGACCACCGCTACGGCTGACCTGACGTCGTCCTGGAGGGCCAAGACATCGACAATCCGGTAATGCAAAATGGAGGGACACGCGACGCCAGCATCTCGGCGTCGTTCAGCGGATACCGGCAAGGTATTGGAGGTCCGTATGTCCTGGTCTGACAAGCTGATGGCGGCGCTCGATCAGCGTGCGACGATGGTCCGTTCGGCGCGGGGGGAAGTGCAGGTGGCGAGAGAGGGCCAAGGGCCGCCGGTGTTGGTGGTACACGGCGGACAAGGATTCGACATCGGACTTGCCTGGTGTCGACACCTTCGAGACGGCGGCTGCCAGGTTCTTGTTCCGTCGCGGCCTGGCTACCTGCGGACCCCGCTGCAATCTGGTCGCACGCCGCAAGACCAGGCCGACCTGTATGCGGCGATCCTCGATACGCTCGAGATCGAACGGGCAGCAGTCTTGGGGTTCTCTTCCGGAGGTCCGTCGGCTGTTCACTTCGCCGCTCGGTACCCCGACCGCACCACTGCCCTATTCCTCGATACCGCGGTCTTGCTGCCATTCACACCCCCCATCGGTGCTGTCAGGCGAGCGGCGTTCGAGTCCGGCTTCGTCGTCTGGCTCTCCTACCAGATAGGGACGCGATGGCCGGGGTTGATGACACGGTTCGTGGTGGATGGTGTCTCGTATGGGTTGAACAAGGAACAGAGGAAGGCGGAAGTCGACTGGATCAGGCTTGATCCGGCTCGACTCCGGAGCCTGAAGGAACAATTCACCTCTGTCGCTCCCATGGAGTATCGCAAGCCGGGCTGGACCAACGACCAGATCAACGAGGGTGACCTGGCACCGCTCCCCTTCGCCGACGTCACCGCACCCACGCTGATCGCCCTGGGAGCCAACGACGCAATCATCCCTCTCGAACATGCAACCAACGCCGCGGACAACATCGCCGGTGCCGAGTTGATTCTCGTCGAGGAGGGCCATCACATGTTGTCCCTCAGCAGAAACTATGGGCCGGTGGCTCAGCGTCAGCTCGAACTCGCGCTTGGTTAGCCGACCTCCAACCGGTCTGGGCATCAACACCATCCAGGCGATCGCTGCCTGAAAAGAGCACCGGTTAGTCGGCGGTGGAAACCAGATTCGGTCCACAGGTCTCAGTGGCGACGGCGCCCAGATAACCCGACGGGGGCTCCAGAGCTGGTCGGTAGTGTGAATGGTAGCCAGAAACGGACAGGAGGAAGACGATGGAGACGTTGGTCGATCTTGGTCTAGCCCTGCAAGGTCTGGGCGTATTCCTCGTGGGGATTGGAGTGCTCTGGGGGGTGTCAGTCTGGGCAAAGAACCCCGGCAACTGAAGTCGCACTGTCTCGGCACCAAGGTGCCTGCGTCCATTGTGGTTCGTGCAGGACAGCATGGCCGAGACACGTCCCACGTGTCCCACTCGACTTCAGCATGGCCTGAGCCAACCGGACGCCCCACGTCCGGCACAAACCGAATCCCTCCGGGCGCGCTGGTGAGCTAGCTTCAGCGTAGGAGCACGAAAGTTTGAAACACCACCGAGTCATTGTCTCGAAGCGCGGCGGACCGGAGGTCCTGCACGTTATCGAGGAAGATGTGCCCAAACCGAACGCCGGCCAGGTTCGGGTACGAGTAGAAGCGGCCGGGGTCTCTGCATACGATCTCATGCTCCGTCGCTCGGGCGGTTCGATCCCTGGGGCGCCCCGCGTTCCCTATTCGCCGGGTGAGGATGTCATAGGCGTGGTCGACGAGCTTGGCGAAGGGGTTTCCGACGTCGAGCCTGGTCAGCGCGTCGCCGTTTTCACTCGCGGAGGAGGCTACGCAGAGTACCTGTGCGTGCCGGCGGAGAACCTGGTACCTGTTCCGCCCGGCGTAGATGCTGCCCAAGCCGTCTGCGTGGTTGTTAACTACCTGACAGCGTTCTTGGCGATGCATGAGACCGCCCACGTACATGAGGGAGAGCGCATCCTCGTCCACGGTGCCGCAGGTGGCGTTGGGAGCGCGCTGCTCGACCTTGGCAGGATCGCTGGACTGGAGATGTGCGGTACGGCGTCCAGTCGGAACCACGACTTCGTGTCCGCGCACGGCGCAATACCGATCGACTACCACACCGAGGACTTCGTCAAGCGCATCCGGGACCTGATTGGCGAAGGGGTGGATGTCGCGTTCGACCCCATCGGCGGAGCCAGACAGATCCTTCGCTCGTATCGAGCTCTCTCCAAGAACGGGCGGCTGGTGTGGTTCGGTATGGCAGCGGCCAAGAAGAAGGGCGCCCGGGTCATCCCGTACACCTTGCTGATGCTGGGGCTGCTCAAGCTCGTTCCAGGACAGAGGCAGGCGCCGCTCATGCCTGCCCTTGGCGACTTCATCGACAAACACCCGGACTGGTACCCGAAGACACTTGCGGACCTCCTCGACCTGCTTGCCGCAAAGGAGATCGAACCGATGGTGACCGAGCGTATCTCCCTGCACGAGGCCCGCCGCGCCCACGAGATCCTCCAACGCGGCGGGCACACCGGGAAGGTTGTCCTCGTCACATCGTGATCCCGCGTTGTCTATCTCGCACCGCTCCCCGACGTTGCGGCGCGCCACAGCTACTCCGAGGAAGTGGCCGACCAGAGGTCACCAGACTCCCCCCGTCCTGGGCTTTCGACTGTGAGAGCAGGACGCCCGGCCGGCGACTCCCAGAACTCCCTGCGCTGCCGGCCGCTGCCTCGCGACCCGCCACGTCCATGCGTACCAGACGGTCGCTACGTTGAACACGAGACCTACGACCCGCCGAAGCCAATCGCAAGGTCGGTCGCAATGAACGATGCCCGTGCGAGTCAGGTCTCAATAACAAGCACTGCCACGGCTCGGCCGGTCGTCAATGCGAGCCGCCAGCTTGAGGCGTATTTCGATGAGGCTTTCAACCCAGCGACAAAGTGATCATGCGCCATGGGCTTCGCCTCTCCAGATAACGGCAGAGGCAGCGCCGATAGTCGGAAAGCGGACCTCGTCGAAGTGGAACCCCGGACCTGGTGATCGGTGATCGGCGTGCCGGCCTTTCAAGCGGGTAACGCGCGGTTCGAATCCCGTCGGGGCTACTGATGCCGGCTTCCGGCGGACGTCTACACCTTCCACTCCAGCTTCCAGCCCAATAGTGCTTGGTTGACTGCTGATTCAGGTTCTCGCAACGACTGGCCATCCCCAGGATGACTGCCGACGGTCGAGTCCCCGGTGACGTGCTCCGACCATCAATTGCTGGCAGTACCCGGAACCCGCGACGCTCGACATCCGAGGCTGAGACCTGTGTATGCTCGGACGGGGTGGATCAGCACCCGGGTCGACCGAGGAGGTTGTGATGGTGGATCGCTATGGATCGTCCACGAGGCGGGAGTTCATAAAGAGATTCGGGGCGACCGGAGCCGTAGCTGCATTGGGTCCAAGCCTCCTCTTGGCTGCCTGCGCAGAGGAGGAGGCAACAACAACCACCGCCGCCGCCACCACCACCACCGGTCCTGCGGCGGCGCCGAGCACCAGCTTCGTGGAACCCAGGACCAGTCTGAGCGGGGAGCTGAAGATCCTCCTCTGGAGCCACTTCGTCCCCGCCCACGACGTCTGGTTCGACGTGTTCGCGAAGGAATGGGGTGACCAGGTCGGTGTGGCGGTGACCGTCGACCATATCGGCGTTGGTGACGTCCCCGCGGCCATCGCCGGTGAGCTGCAGAGCGGCAGCCCGGAACACGACCTTTTGCAGTACATCGCCGTGCAGGGGCAGCACGAGCCGAGCGTTGTCGACATGAAAGATGTGGTTGACGAGGCGATCAGTCGCTATGGAACGATGCTCGAGCTGACCCGGAAATCGAGCTTCAACCCGAACACCGGCAAGTTCTACGCCTATGCGCCGGCCTGGGTCCCCGACCCCGGGGATTACCGCAAGTCGCTGTGGACGCCGGCGGGGTTTCCGAACGGCCCCAGCACGTGGGACGAGCTGCTCGACGGGGGTGCGAAGATCTTCTCTGAGCAGGGCGTCCAGATGGGCATTGGCATGTCCCAGGAGATCGACTCCAACATGGCGGGCAGGTCACTGCTCTGGTCGTTTGGCGGTTCGATCCAGGATGAGAATGAGAAGGTCGTCCTGAACTCGGACGCAACCATCGCCGCAGTGGAATACATGAAGGAGCTCTACGAGAACGCGATGACCCCTGAGGTGTTCGCCTGGAACGCCGCCTCCAACAACCAGGGCCTCATCGCCGGCGAGCTGTCCTATATCCTGAACTCGATCTCCGCTTGGAGGACGTCACAGGAGACCGACACAGCGATCGCCAACGACACCTTCTTCACCCCGGCTTTGGCCGGTCCGGCCACGGCCATCGCCGCCCAGCACGTTCTCTACAACTGGCTGGTCCCGGACTTCTCGAGTGTCAACGTAGACGCCGCCCAGGAGTTCCTGCTCCATTACACGGAGAATCTGGCCTCGGTTGCGTGGCATTCGAAGCTCTACGACTTCCCTGCCTTCGCGAGCCGAGTGCCCGAGCTCAACAGCTGGCTGGACAACGATCCGTTTGGGGCGCAGCCGGCCGACAAGCTGTCGGTGCTGAAGACTGCCACAGATTGGGCAACCAACATCGGACACCCTGGACCGGCCAACCCGGCGATTGGCCAGGTGTTTGGCGAATCGATCCTCCCGGTGATGTACGCCGACGTCGCCCAGGGGAACAAGCCTCCCGCCCAAGCGGTAGAGGACGCAACGGCACAGATCGAGGCGATCTTCGGGGACTGGCGGGGACGAGGACTGGTGGGAGGATGAGTTGAATGCGTGAGGCAGGTCCACTCTGCCTCACGCATTCACTCCTTGAGTTGAGGATCAGATGGCTGTCGTAGAGGTTCGCGGGATCACGAAGCACTTTGGTGCGGTCCATGCGGTCAACGGGCTCAACCTTCGCAGCGAAGAGGGCGAGTTCCTGGTTCTGCTGGGGCCCTCCGGGTGTGGCAAGACGACCCTGCTGCGGATGATCGCCGGCCTGGAGGAACCCACCGCAGGTGAAGTGCTCATCGGCGGCGACGTTGTAAACGGGCTGCCTCCTCGAGTTCGCAAGATTGCGATGGTGTTCCAGAGTTATGCGCTCTACCCGCACATGACCGTCTTCAAGAACATCGCCTTTCCTCTCAAGGCCGAGGGCCTCGATCCAGAGGAGAGAAGGGAGAAGGTCGAGTGGGCGGCCAGGCTCCTCGACATCGAGCGGCTGCTCGACCGCAAGCCGCGCAATCTTTCCGGCGGGGAACGGCAGCGGGTAGCTCTGGCTCGGGCTCTCGTTCGCGAACCCAGCGTGTTTCTACTCGACGAGCCTCTCTCCAATCTCGACGCCAAGCTCCGGGCGGCGGCCCGCGACGATCTTCTCGAATTCCAGCGCCGGGTGGACATCACTGCTATCTACGTCACCCATGACCAGGTAGAGGCGATGGGCATGGGCGATCGAATCGCCGTCATGAACAAAGGAGAGATCCGCCAGTTTGGCACCCCGGGCGAGGTGTACGACGATCCGGCCGACACCTTCGTGGCCACCTTCATCGGGTCGCCTCCCATGAACCTTCTCGAGCACCAGGATTTTCTCTTCGGCTTCCGGCCCGAGCACTTCCTACCGAGAGAGATAGCGCCGCCGGAGGGAGGCACTCCGCTCACCTACCACGTCAGCCGCATCGAGTTTCTCGGCTCGGAGCGATATCTTTACGGCCATGTGTACGGGGTCTCCGAGAAGACCAAAGTCATCGCGATGTTGCCGTCTACCGTGACTCTTCCCGTCGCCCAAGAAGAGGACCACGAGTTCGTCGTGGTCAAGGGGAAGATGCGCTTCTTCGATAAGGAAACCGGCTTGCGGACCTCTCCGCGCCCCCTCTGAGAGGAGAATCGGTCGATCCGATGGCTACCGAGGTGATCACGACAAGAAGGCGACGGTACCTTCTCGACAACGAGCGCGTGCTCGGCTCCGTACTCATGACTCCTGCGGTGATCTACATCGTCGCGTTGGTCGGCTTTCCCTTCGTGCTTGCCATCATCTATGCCCTCAGCGATGTCACCACCGGGTCGCGGGGCTTCAACTTCGTCGGTTTCGACAACTTCGTTCGTATTCTCGATGACCCGGTGTTTCTTCGCTCGTTGAGGAACACCTTCGTCTTCGCGGCCATATCGAACATCTTGGTTGTGGTCCTCGCCAAGGCGCTCGCCATGATCCTGGTGGCCGACTTCAAAGGCAAATGGGTGATCAGGTTCTTCGTCCTGCTGCCGTGGACAACTCCGATCTCCCTGGCGACCATCATGTGGCTGTGGACGCTCGACTCCCTGTTCAGCCCCATCGACTGGGTCCTGCGCTGGCTGGGTCTCATCGAATCAAACTCATACTTCTTGGGCAAGCCCGGGCTGGCGATGGCGTCGGTGATCATTGTGCATACGTGGCGGATCGTGCCCCTGGCGGCGGTGATCATGATGGCCGGGCTGGCCGCCATCCCCCACGAGATCAACGATGCGGCCCAGGTTGACGGCGCCGGCTTCTGGAGGAAGCTCTTTGAGATAACCATTCCGCTCATGGCGCCGATCATCGCCGTTGCGGTTCTGTTCGGCGTCATCCTGACCATCACCGACATGTCGGTGGTGTGGGTGTTGACCCGCGGCGGTCCTACCAACAGCACACAGGTGCTGGCCACCTGGTCGTTTCTCAAAGGAATTGAAGGGGGCGCCCTCTCCCAGGGAGCGGCTATCGCCCTATTCCTGCTCCCGGTGCTCGTCGGCCTGACGGTGGTGATCTTGCGGCTGGCCAGGCGGGTGGAGGTGTTCTAATGGCCACGATCGTTCGGGACATCGAGACGGAACGCACTCAGGCCAGGCGCCGACGCCGGCGCGGCAGGATTGGTCTCTACACAGCCGCCATCACTGCGGCGGTCATGGGTGCGTTTCCCTTTATCTGGGCCAGTCTCACGGCTTTCAAACAGAACAAGGACCTCTACGTCAAGAGCAATAACCCGTTCTTGTTCAACCTCGCTCCGACGTTGGACCATTTCAAGTTTCTGTTCAACGATACGAACTTCCTCACTTTTGTCCGCAATACCATGGTGGTGGGTTTGGCGGTTGTCGCAATAACCTTGCTGATCAGCCTGCCGGCTGCGTACAGCCTGGCCCGGCTGGCGAGGAAGTGGGGCGAGCGACTCGGGATCGGCATCTTCCTCGTCTACTTGATCCCTCCGACGTTGCTCTTCATACCCATGCAGCGCGTCATCGTGTTCCTCGACCTGCAGGAGTCGCTGTGGTCGCTGATTCTCGTGTACCCCACTATCACCATCCCGATCTCCGTGTGGCTTCTGATGGGGTTCTTCAAGGGAATCCCGCGTGACATCGAAGAGCAGGCCCAGGTGGACGGCTATAGCCGGATAGGGGCGGTCATGCGCACCGTCATGCCGCTGATGTTCCCGGGAGTCGTGGCCGTCATCGTCTTCGCCTTCACGCTCTCCTCCCACGAGTTCATCTATGCCCTTGCCTTCAACAAAGCCAGCGCGTTCAAGACGATCGCGGTGGGCGTGCCGACCGAGCTGGTGAGGGGCGACGTCTTCTTCTGGCAATCCCTGATGGGTGCCGCCATCGTCGTGGCCGTTCCCATCGCCGTGGTCTTCAACCTGTTTCTCGACAGATTCGTCACCGGGTTCACGATGGGGGCCGTCAAGGGTTAGCCGTTCCCTTGGTCGGCGATCAGCCCCCGAGCTTCTCCTGGTGGAGACGCTTGGCGTTTTCCATATACCGGTCCATCTCTGCAATGTACGTTTCTGCGTCTTCTCTCAGCTCCGGATGGCGCCGGGACATCGCTACTACTGCGAACCGGGCACCGCGGAAGTAGGTGAACAGGAGCTCGGACGGCATCGCCTTCGGACCCGGTTCTATCGTGCCGAGTTCGGGCCGATCTTGCGTAGTTGGGGAGAGCCCCATGGCTCGCACGGCCTCGATGAGGTCGTCCTCTGACACCCGATCGGCAAAGTCTCCGGACGTGAACCGAAACACTTCTGCGCCGTCCGGTCCCACACCAACCACGGCCGGGATCGCGATGTTGCGGGCGTCTTTGGGGTCGGCCAGGCCCCAAGGAGTGATGGCCAGGCTGCGGTCGGGATCACTCAGCAGCGGAAACGGTAGTCGAAGGGTCTCGATCATGGCCGCGTGCTGCGCCGGGCTGTCGACGCTCACACCAACCAGGCGCGCTCCTGCGGCCGTTATCTCGTCATGTCGGTACGCCAAGCTGACCAGCTGGCCGTTGCAGTAAGGTCACCAGTCTCCCCTGAGGAAGACGACCAGTGCCGGGGCGTCGAGATGGTCCGACAGTGTCCACGGCCGGCCGGACTGATCGAGCAGGGTGAAATCCGGTGTTGCCACTGTTGATCCTCCCGGGTGTGCGTTACCTTAGCGATCCAGCCGGGCGACGGACGGCACAAGAGCTTCTCAGACGTCCAGTACGACCTTTCCGATCGTGCGCCTGCCCTCCAGCATTCGGTGTGCCTCGGCCGCGTTTTCCAACGGAAAACGGGCCCCGATTTGCACCTCCAGCTCTCCTTTGGCAATCCATCGAAAGAGGTCAGATGCGCGCCGCTCCAGCTCGTTTCGGTTCCCGACATAGTGACCCAGGGTGGGACGGGTGATGAAGAGCGAGCCAAGGCTCATCAGCCGGATGGGATCCACATGCGGCGGGGGTCCGCTGGCGTTTCCGAACGTGACCATCATCCCGCGGGGCCGCAGCAGCTCCATACCACGCTCCAGGGTGTCGGCGCCGACTCCGTCATAAACTACGTCGAGCGACTTCGGGCCGGCCAAGTCCTCGATCGCGTCGCCGAAGTCGGTTTCGAGATAGTTGATCACGTGGTCGGCCCCGGCTCGGCGTGCCGCCTCCTCCTTGGCTTCTGACGAGACCGTGGTGTACACGGTTGCCCCACACGTTTTGGCCATCTGGATGAGGAGATGGCCCACACCGCCCGCTCCGGCATGGACGAGGCACTTTTGTCCCTCGGCGAGGGGAAAGGTATCCCGGCAGAGGTAGTGAGCGGTCATTCCCTGCAACATCACCGCGGCGGCCACTGCCAGCTCAACCGAATCCGGAACCATCACACACCGGTCGGCGGCCAGCGTGGCATATTCGGCGTAGGAGCCGATCGGTCCCGCCCACGCAACCCGATCGCCCACTTGGACTGTAGAAACACCAGATCCCACAGCCTCGACGACCCCGGCCCCTTCTGCACCGGGCGTGAAAGGAAGCTCCAACGGGTACAAACCGATCCGGTGGTAAACGTCGATGAAGTTGACTCCGGCGGCCTCCATGCGAACGAGGACCTCGTCGGGCCCTGCGTCCGGTTTCTCCGTAGACGCCCATTCGAGGACCTCCGGGCCGCCCGTCGAACTAACCCTTATGGCATGCATAGCTCTCGTCACCCCTCCGGTCGCGGTTGAGTCCCAGGTTACCAATCAGGCCAGGGGCCGGCCTGGTGTCCACTATCGAGGCTGAGCAGGTAATCCAACCCACGGGCACACGAGCGCAGAATCGAGCGCAGACGCCACCGCCGGGGCTATCTCGCCCCATGCCACGGCCCGCAGTCCTGTGATTTCGAAGGAGCCGCCGCCGGCCAGCACCAACCGCGATCCGCCGTCGGCGGCCTCCCAGACGGGGAAACCGTTTGGCAGGGGAGAGGTGGGTGACCAGACATCCGGATCGGGGACCATGATCGGTCCTGCGCTCACCTCGAGAGGCAGCCCAACCTCGATGGGCGGCGACGAGAAGGGGTCGGTGGGTATCACCCCGGGCCCGGCCGGTGGGCGACCGTCGAGCGGCCGGTCCACGGCCAGTTCTGCCAGCCGATTCGAGACTTCACCCAGGACAAAGGCCTCGCGTTCGAGAATCGTGCGCGGCTGATCCGGATCGAGGTCGAACATAATCCAGATCCTGATGCCCTCAATCACCGTTGATTGAACCAACGACGGCTCCAGAATCTCGTCGACCACTACCTGCCGACCCACGTTCCTCTGTCTCGCCCCGGTCGGCAGCGCGGAGGGGTCGTCGACCGTGACCCAGGCCAACGCCGTTCGGGGACCGGCAGGCGAGGCAACGAGGAATACGATTCCTGAGCCGGCCGGAGCGGCGCGGTACCCGGTTCTTTGTGAAATGAGATCGAGCAGCCAAATCCCGGCCGGTGATGAGGAGAACGACTCACCCATCTGGGGCGCACAGCCTTGTTCGTCCAGATCGGAGGCGTCGGCGGAGACGAGATCGATACCGATTTCCGCAGCCGTGGGCGGACGTTCCTCCGACCTGAGCGCATTCCAGGCCTGGTTGCCATCGAAGAAGTCCACCGGAAGTCCGGCCGGACCCGAACAGCTGGCGGCTTCCCCATTCGAACTTTCCAAGCGCCAGCCCGCGGACGAGAATGGGTATAGGTCGATCGGAGCGGCGGTCACGGACTCCCCGCGCTGCTTGGCGCGCAAGAGTTTGTTGCAGATATGCAGCAGAGGTACCCGGTCGGACGACAACTGACCGACCATCACTCCTCCGACGACCCCGTAGTGAAGAGGGCCCACTGTGAAAGCAGTGAGGTCCTCGCGGCCGAAGTCCGGGTCGGGTGACACAGTCAGCGACCAGCGAGTCAAATCCTGCCATGCCAGCCGCACGTAGCATTCCAGTGAGTCGAGGGCGCTGCATGGATCGCCTATGAAGCCGGCTGCGAGGGGTGACTCCCAAAGCTTCGCAGCGTCGGGCGGACGGGTCACGCGCCACCAAGAGACAAATGGCGGCCACTGACTGAACCGATCCGGAATCCTGACTTCAGCTGCTTCCCACGGGTCAGGAGCGGGTGGTCCCGGTGGGCTGTGATATGAGAACACGACAAAACCGGCGGCGAGTCCCACCGCCACGACTAGCGTCCGGATCCGCTGTGCTCTCATGCCAAACTGAGATCTCTCAGGCTACGCCGTTCCGCTTCTCCTTTGCAGGTTTGGGACAATCCGCCGTCGGCGTGCACGAGCAGGATCGTCCGGTCCTGCATCTCGCACCCGCTACGTCACAGGATCTGTGTGAGATATCGGTTCGGTATGTCTGCCTGCGCGCCGGCATCGGTTGCTGCTTCGACGCTGAGTCGAATTGCCCGGCAACGACGAGGGATGGGCCCGGGTTCCTTCCTCAGCCTGCCAGCGCGGCCGCTACCTGCTGGAGAAACGCCGCCGCCGGTGCGCCATCGACGAAGGCGTGATCGAAGGTGAGCGAAAGCACCATCTGGTATCCGATTGCCACATGCCCGTCGCGGTCGAAGACGGGCGTCGGCCGGGCGGCGCCCACCCCGAGTATCGCCACCTGGGGGAGGTTGATGATCGGCGTGAACCCGTCGATTCCGTAACCACCCAGGTTGCTCACGGTGAAGGTGGCTTCGTCATAATCGGCCGGGGTTAGCGTCTTGCTTCCGGCCCGCTCGGCCAGCTCCCTGATCGCCCGGGCTACCTCTTCCACCGGGCGGGCGGCGGCATCCCTCACGACGGGAGCGACCAGGCCCTCCTCGGTCTGGATGGCCACCGCCACCTGGGCGGTGCCTGCCGGGATGAAAAGGTCCCCGTCCCGATGGCCGTTGAGGTGGGGGTGGTCCGCCAGCGTCTCGGCCACGACTTTGACGATCGTGGCGGTGAGATTGGACGGTGGCAGCTCGCCCAGGCTCACCGTCGAGAACAACGTCACCGGGGCAGTCTCGACATGGCTGCGCCGCATGTTGCGAGCGATCACGGCTCGTAACCCGCCCATCGCCGGCCGGGCGGGTTGGGCCGCGGACCGCACGTCTTCCTCGGTGATCCGACCTTCCGGTCCGCTCCCGGAGATGCCGGAGAGGTCCACTCCCGACTCCCTGGCCAGTCGTTTGGCGGCGGGGGAGGCGACGACGGTTTGTGGCGGGGCTTCCGTAGCGGGCGCCGCCGCAGGGGTAGGTTGCTCGATCGAGTCGACGATCTGGCAGATGGGATTGCCCTGGGCTACCGGGTCGCCGATAGCGACCCGGTTGACGATATACCCTTGGCTCAAGGCGTTGACTTCGTCGGCGACCTTTTCCGCCTGGACCTCGGCGATCAGCAGTCCCTCGGTGCAGGGCTGACCCTCGTCGACGAACCAGGCCGTCACCACCGCCTCGTCGCCTGCGGCGGTGATCACCGGCATCAACACATCGATGGACATGAGGACCTCAGCGAGCCACCAAGAGGCTCGATCCGGCCTCGACGATTCGGTCCACCGAAGGTAGCGCCCACGTCTCGAGCGGATGGCTGTACGGGATGGGAGTGTCGGGGGTGGCCACCCTGGTCGGAGGAGCATCCAGATAGTCGAAAGCTCCCTCGATAGCGGTGGTGATCACCTCGCCGGTCATTCCGAAGCTCTGGTAGTCCTCATCGACCACCAGTAACCGATGGGTCTTCTTCACGCTGGCCACGATCGCCTCCCGGTCGAGGGGGACCAGCGAACGCAGGTCGAGCACCTCGGCCGAAACGTTCTTCGTCTCCAACGCCTCGGCGGCGTCGAGCGCTCTGTGCACCGACAGCCCGATAGTGACAATCGTAAGGTCGCTCCCTTCCCTCACGACGTTGGCCTTGCCGATCGGCACCTCATAGGCGCCTTCCGGGACCACGCCGGTTGCCCGCGGGTTGTTGGTCATCCAGCCCAACCCCAACACGCCCTTGTGGAACATGTAGACGACCGGATTGTCGTCGCGGATGGCCGCGATCATCAACCCTTTGGCGTCGTATGGATTGGACGGCACCACCACCTTCATGCCGGGCAGGTGGGCGAACGTGCCCCACAGTGTCTGGGAGTGTTGGCCGGCGTCGGAGTAGCCGCCTCCGACCGCGGTCGTCAGGACCACGGGCACCTTGACGTTGCCACCGCTGAAATAGTGGATCTTGGCCATGTTGTTGTAGATCTGATCCATGCACACGCCGAAGAAGTCCACAAACATCAACTCGACGATGGGTCGCATTCCGTTGATAGCCGCGCCGACCGCCGCGCCGATGAACCCGGTCTCGGAGATCGGTGTGTCGATGATCCGCTCCGGTCCGAACTTGTCCAGCAGGCCCTCGGTGGCGCCGAAGATCCCTCCATACACTCCAATGTCCTCGCCCATCACGAAGACGGAGTCGTCGTCTTGCATCTCGATGGCGATGGCCTCGGCGATCGCCTTTTGAGTGGTGAGCTTTCGCTCGGTAGTGGTGGTCATAGCTGCACGATCCTCCCTGCGAACACGTCCTCGAGCGCCGACTCAGGAGCCGGGTAGGGGCTGTTCATGGCGAACTCGAGAGCGGCTTCCACCTCGGCGTACATCGCATCCTGTATGGAAGCGATGTCCGCCTCGTTGAGGATGGCTTCGTCGATGAGGCGCTTGCCAAACGTCGCCAGCGGGTCGCGCTCGTTCATGTCCGTCTTGAACTCGTCGGAGCGGTAGGCATCTGCGTCGCCTTCGAAATGACCCCACAGCCGATCGGTCTTGATCTCGATCAGACTGGGACCGTCACCCCGCCGGGCCCGGGCGATAGCCTCACCCATCACCTCATAGACGGCCACCGGGTCGTTGGTGGCGACCAGCACCCCCGGAATCCCGTAGGCCGAAGCCCGATCGCTGTTGTCGGGTATGGCAGTGGAGGCGGTTTTGGGAACCGAGATCGCGTAGGCGTTGTCCTCGCACACGAACACAACCGGTAGGTTCCACAGGGCGGCCAGGTTGAGCGACTCGTGGAACGCTCCTTGGTTGGCTGCCCCCTCCCCGAAGTACGAGAGTGCAACATTGTCGGTCTTACGGTGGCGGAAGGCCATCGCTGCCCCAACGGCCACCGGTATGCCCTCGCCGATGATCCCCGAGCAACCGAAATTGGGTTCCACCGAGTAGAGGTGCATGTGGCCACCTTTACCGCGTCCCAGTCCGGTTTCGCGCCCGAAGATCTCTGCCGCCATCTTGTTCAGGTCCACCCCTTGCGCGATGGCCAGGTGATGGGGACGATGGGTGGCGGTGATGGCATCACCTGCTTTGAGATGAGGTCGCATACCAACCGCCACCGGCTCCTGACCGGCGGCCAGGTGCATCTCACCCGGAATGAGACCGGCGGCGATATCGAAGGCGGGAAGCTTGTCGGCGAAGTAGAGCTCCCGGATTCGCTCCTCGAATCGGCGGATCTTCACCATCGTCTCGTACATATCGACCAGATGTTCTTTCGGAATATCCATGGTCGAACCTCCTTTCCCCGGGTCTGTGCCCGGGTGCGCCGACGCCAACGTTGCGCCGACACTACACACGTCGTCCGCTCGGCGCCTTCAGAGGGTGCGGAATGCTCGCTCGAGATCCAGAACCCGGGGTCCCGCCACCACGCGGACCGTGCCACCCCTGGCGGGAAGGCGGCGCTCACCGTCGAGGGCAACGAGACCCGCCTCCTGGTCGAGCAACACCTCGGCACCCATGGGAAGATCGGTGTGGTCGGCCACCGCGACGTCCAGCACCAGTCCTGGCCCAAACACGGCCCGGACGCTTCTTTCACCTCCGAAACGGATCCGTCGGGCATGGCCGGGTGCCAGCGGCCCGAGGGCGGCGCTGACCGAGGCGATCCCCACCGCCGTCCTGCGAGACGACGTCACCACTCCTTCCACCAGTTGGGTTGGGTCCCAGATGGCACCTGTACCGATCCAATGGTCTCTCACAACGACCGCATCGATGACTGCCAGCGCGCGCCCCTCGGTGGTCTGGACCTCGATGGCGGTGGTGGGGGTGAAGGCGTCACCGGTGCCCATCACAGCCAACGCCGTAGCCAGCCCCACGACGGTGGGTTCGTCGGTCAGGGCGAAGGCGTTGTTTGTGCCCGCCGCTATTGGAACCAGGGGCGCCATGGGCCATCCTTCTGCGGCGGAGCGGACCGTGCCGTCGCCGCCGACCGTTACCAGCGCGGCAGCTCCCATCCCGGCGAGATGGGCGGCGCCGACGCGAGTGTCCGACTCGGATCCATCCACCTCGATCGGGAGGTAGTCGACGGGGGGAGCGGCAGATCCGGCCAGGGTGACCGCCCGCCGGACGAGGCCGGACGGGTCGTCGACGGAGAGGACCGTCACGCCGTTCACCGAGCCAATCCCGACGAGCAGACGAGCAATCAGATTGGCCTTCTCCTCGATGTCGATCACCCGGGCCAGCCCCGTGAGTCGGCGAATGTCCTTCGACGAAACGGGGTTCGCAATCAGGCCAACGAGCATGCGCTCACCCTAAACCAACTATTCTCTCTGGCTGCCTCGAAGCTGAAGCTGGGGGAGCATCGGCTGCGGCCCAAGAAGCGGCCCGAAGTTGCGCCGGCGAATCGGTGCGGACGGGTGGCAGTTCGCGCCGGGACCGGTCGGCTTTCGGCCTGAGATGTCTGTCATGAGGACCGACGGTGACTTCTCACGTCGTGGTGCCTCGACCGCTCCCGGGTTCAACTCGTTTGCTGGACAAAGCGGCGGGCTGCTGCGTCGGTGCTAGTTTCGGCCGACGGTGCACGTGACGATAACTAGAGTCTGACGATTGCCCGGCCTCAAGAGAGGGGGCGCAAAGCAGGAGGGAAAGTCCTTGAGATCGAATGGGACCATCTGGATACTGCAGGTCGTCTTCGGCGTGTATTTCCTGGCCGTCGGGATCCTCCATTTCATCGTTCCGGAGGGGCTGCCAAATTTGATGTCGTGGATGTATGAACTACCGGACGGCTTGCACGTAGCGAGCGGCATCGCCGAGATCCTGGGAGGTCTTGGTCTCATTCTTCCCGGGCTAACCAAGATTCGCCCCAACTTGACCGTCCTGGCGGCGTTCGGCCTGGTCGTGGTGATGATCGGTGCTGCCGTTTGGCACGCGAGTCGTGGTGAAGCCTCGAACATTGCCAACAACGTCGTGCTCGCGGCGATCATGGGCTTCATCGGCTACACCCGCTGGAAGATAGCACCGCTGGCGGGTCGAACGGCTGGGTGAGCGCCAGGTTGGCTCGATCGTAGGCCGCTGGTCCGGCGCGTCAGTTGCTGGTAACGTCCCCGGGCACTTCTCGACGCGGGAGGGAACATGTCGAATATCTCAATGCTCGAGATCGACGAGTTGATGGCCACCAAGCTCGCTCCGTTGGTGCGGAAGTGCTTGAGGCATCGGGCTCCCGACCCGGCCTTCCACGCTATCCAGGGTCACAACGAGGACCTCTCCAGGGCGATGTACATAGCCTGGGGAACGGTGTTCAACACAGGAGCGGTTGATCACAATCTGAAGGAGATCATCCGCGTCCAGCTATCCAGGGCTGCCGACTGCAATTATTGAGGGAATGTTCGATCCGCTTCGGCGAAGCGGAACGGTTTGACCGAAGAAATGATCGATGAGGGAATCGACAATTACCGGGAGAGTGCCGCGTTTACCGAATCGGAGAAAGTTGCCCTCGAGTACAGCGAGCTGATGCAGTTTGCCCCTGAGCGGATCGATGCAGCTTTCTACGAACGCCTCCGGATGCACTACACGGACGCCGAGATCATCGAGCTGGGGGCCTTCATCGGGTTCAATGTCGGTTACCACACGTTCTTTCGGACACTTGACTTCTATCCGATGTACTCACCAGACGGTCGTCTGGTGAGTCAGAACGAATCTCGCCGGATCTACGGACGGAAACCAGTCTCTCATCTGCAAGGTGCTCTCGCGCGGGCCCAGGATGGGGCCGGCGGTGAAGACTCTGCCGCGGAGGAGGGTTGATGTCGATAATCGAGCCAATCGACGACGAGCTCGCCGAGGAGCGGAGGCTGACCGATTTGCTGGAAACGAGTGGTGAGCGGGAACTCAACGATGAGCTTTTCCTCCGCATCCTCGGCCATGTGCCCGGATACGCCGAAGCCATCCACGATGCGATGTACCAGTCCCACGTTCTGGGGGACGTTGACCACCGGCTGAAGGAAATCATCCGGATTCAACTGGCCCGCACTGCCGGGGATCCGTATTTCGCCGGCCTGCGATCAGGTCGGGCGACGGCGGAAGGACTCACAGAAGAACGCATCGATGCAGGATCGGCCGATTTCGAACACAGTCCAGAGTTCAGCCAGGCGGAGAAATGGGCGCTGCGATACGCCTACCTCATGTACCGCCGACCCGAAGAGCTAGACCGCTCGTTCTACGACGAGGGAAAGCTGCACTATACCGAAGCTCAGATCATGGAGTTGGGCGGCCTGATTGCCTTGCACTACGGGATGCAGGTTTTCATGCGTACCCTCCAGGTCGGTTCTTTTTCTCGGAGCGCATAGAAGTGAGAGGGCCAACCTGAACGGGTGGGCTCACGCCGGCAGCACTCGCCGCTTGCAGGGCGCCGACCTCCAGTTGCCGACCTCCCGTTCTGAACAGGTGTCTTACGCGGTCGCCTCGGCGGCTATGGCCCGGAGCGTGTCGACCAGCGACGGGTCTCCATCAACGATCAGGCGATCCTTTGGCCCCCGACCCCATAAGAACAGATCGAGGTCGCCGGCCGTACCACGAACAATCGTGGTTGGATCGTCGACGGACTCGAAGGCAATACCCGGCTCATCGTTGTGACTGGTTCCCGACTCCGGGCCAGTTCCGGTCCAGGTGATGAATCGCATCGACCAGGAGCCCGGCCGGTCGTTGCACTCGATCTCCAATGTCTGGTCGGTGGCGGCCGATGTCGCCCAATCGGGGTATCCCTCCATCATCACGGTGAGGATCTCGTCGACCCCATCGGCTGCCAGCGCCGAATCGAGCGGACACACGATGCGGTGTCCGAGTTCGGCGTCGACCCGGTGGATGGCGGTTTCATGAGCCATCCGCCGGTACCAGAACCCAACACTCTGGTCGGGTGGGTACCAGCTGTAGACGTGGACGGCCGGGTCGGTTGTGGCCAGGGTGTTCAGGAGCAGCTCGGCCCCGGATAGGAACCACTCGACCAATCCGGCGGGCGGCGGATCGATCCGGTCTGGTTGGGTTTCCATCCACCGCTCTCTGACGATCTGTTCTTTCTGCCTGTGCACCGCACCCGTGTGCTGGACGACATCGCGCACCGTCCAGCCGGGACAGCTTGGCACGACCTGATCTAGGCCACGGTCGGCCGCCGCTGCCAGAGCGTCGCTGTCGCGTCGGATGGCAGTCAAGTACTCGGAGCAATCCACAGCAACAACCTAGTGCGGGGGCCAAGCCCGGATCGATCGCATAGTATCGGTAACGTCATCTGCACAGCCGGGGCGGCCGTCTGGAATTGAGCGAAAGCGGGAGATCACATGGCGGAAGATCGGGAAACCAGAGAAGTCTTGCCGGACAAGGATGATGCGGGAAAACACCCCATCCTCGATCGGTACCACGCCGATGAAAAGGCTGGGGAAAAGTCGGAAAAACCAAAGCTCCCCCGCAAGGAGTACGAGAAAGAACTGGCCCGGCTTCAGATCGAGCTCGTGAAGGTCCAGGAATGGGTGAAGGCCCAGGGTCTCAAGGTGGTGGTGCTCTTCGAGGGCAGGGATGCGGCCGGCAAGGGTGGGGTTATCAAGCGAATCTCGGAGAGCCTCAACCCCCGCATCTGCCGGGTCGAAGCGTTGGGAGTCCCCACCGAACGCGAGAAAACGCAGTGGTACTTCCAGAGATACGTGCCCTACCTACCGGCCGCCGGGGAGATGGTGCTCTTCGATCGCAGCTGGTACAACCGGGCCCTGGTTGAAAGGGTCATGGGGTTTTGCACGGAAGCCGAATACCAGGAGTTCCTTCGGTCGTGTCCCGATTTCGAGCGGATGCTGGTTCGGAGCGGCATCATTCTCATCAAGTACTGGTTCTCCGTCAGCGACGAGGAGCAGGAACGTCGCTTCCAATCCCGCATTTCCACCCCGACCAAACGCTGGAAACTGAGTCCCATGGATCTCGAGTCGCGGTCGCGCTGGATCGAATACTCGATCGCCAAGGATGTGATGTTCAATCACACGGACATGAAGCAAGCCCCCTGGTACGTGGTTGACGCCGACAACAAGAAACGCGCCCGGTTGAACTGCATCAGTCACCTCCTGACCATGATCCCATACGAGGACCGCACTCCGCCGCCGATCGAGTTGCCGACTCGCCAGACGGATATCGGCTACGTTCGTCCGCCGATGGCTGAGCAGACGTTTGTCCCCGAGAAGTATTAGGGCGACGTTGGCGCGGGGAGGTCGCCGGCCTCGTTTCAAAGCGATTCGGCGACCGTGAGACGGTCTCAGGGGTGGTTTGCGCAGGTAGGTGCCCTTCGTTACCGTAAAGGCCCATTCGGGGGTGGTGTAATTGGTAACACAGCAGGTTCTGGTCCTGTCATTGAGGGTTCGAGTCCTTCCCCCCGAGCCGGGCGGTTCACGCCGCCGCGGCCCCGTCGTCTAGAGGCCTAGGACGCCGGCCTCTCAAGCCGGTAACGCCAGTTCGAATCTGGTCGGGGCTACCACGCCAGACCCTCGCTCACGGGGGACTCGCTGCGTCTGTAGGTCGGTCGGTTCGGTGGCTTGGGCCACGCCTGGGCCACGAACGGATTGGGCAATGGCGTCGAGACGGTCGGCGGTTTGGTCGCCGAGGCCGTCCATGAGGTGCCCGTATCGGTCGATGGTGACCTGGATCGAGGAGTGCCCGAGCCGGGTCTGGATGGCTTTGGGATGTTCACCGGCGGCGATCAGCCAGGAGGCGTGGGTGTGGCGCAAATCGTGGATCCGGCAGGGCGCTCCGACCGACTCGGCCACCGCCCGCCGCCAGATCCTCCCGAAGGAACCCCGTCACAAGAACCCGCCCTGATCGGTGGTCCAGATCATCTGATCGACCGGGGGGTGTTGTCCGAGGTGGCGGGCGAGGGTTTCGATGACGACCTGGGGGAGGGTGATGGTGCGTTCGGAGGTCTTCGATTTGGGGGTACCGAGCCTCGGTGGCTGACCGGACGCCTCGATGAGCGCCGCGCGGACGGTGAGCCGGCGGCGCAGCATGTCCACGTCGGTGATCCGCAGACCGGCGAGTTCTCCCCACCGCAGTCCGGTGTAGGCGGCGACGATCGCCAAAGACCCGTACCGCTCGGGAAGGGCTTGGGCGAGGGTTTGTACTTCGGTAGGGTTGAGGAGGCGGGTTGTCCGGCACGTGGAGGACGACCTCCGGCTTGTCGTCGGTCGGTCCGCCGCCTTCGTTGATGATGATCCAGCTGTTCGCCAGCTTGACGATCGAAGGCGGACCCTCCATGACGATGGTGCCGCCGAGGACCCGTGTGTAGAAATCGGCTGATACGGCGGCATCCGTCGCCACGACGAAGTGGGTGACGATGATGCCCTCGGCCGGGGCCGGGAATTCCATGTCTGGCAATGCCGGTCCTTTCTCAGGGGAGGGCGGCAGACGCGTTGGTAGCTCATCGGCATCGGGTTTACGCAACCGTTCCATCACTCATGCTTCCCCCCGGTTGGGTGAAGTTGCTTCCCTGGCTGGAGTACGTAGCCGGTAGATGCAAGAATTTGGAGTACGTCCTGATCGTCCAGGACACAGGGCCGCGGAAGAAATAGGCCTCGGGTGTCGCGACCTTGTCAATGTCCTTCTTGTATATCTCAGCTGTGCCTTTCGTCAGGTGGAATTTCAGTGTGTCGCTGTTCTCGAAGGTTTCATGGATAATCAAGGCATCCTCGCCGATGGCTTGGTACGCCTCGAACCTGAGTAGACCCTTCTCGATCGAATGTGCCTCAGTACCGACGCGCTGCCACCAGTACCTGAGTTCCTCGAGGTGAGATTCAGCCCCCGGTTCACACGTCCACTTGGCGGTGACCATGATGGCCGTCTCCCGGTCGGGGCGCTTGTAGTCCTCCTTCACGTATCCGAAAAGGAACTCTCCAAACACCCCAGGCACGTTCTTGGCCATTACGGCTTCCCTGGCAGCCGGAGGGACGTTGACTCCACGGATGAGGTGCAACTCGGGCTTGGCGACCTTGGTGAGCGCGCCCATGTGCTGCGTGGCAGTGGTCGAAAAATAGTGAACTAGGGCGTCTGCGTCCTTGAAAACGTGGTGAACAAGCACAGCGTCTTCGCCAACCGCGTGGTTGATTTCCGTCGACAGCACGCCCGGATCGGCTTTGGCGCCGACATGGATGTCTTCCCACTCCCTTAGCATCTCTTTCGACTCGGCAGATTCTCTGAACATCCCGCCTTGCTTCGTAGGGATCCATTTGCCGGTCACACTGATTTCCTGGCCAATCTTGGAAGGTTCGGCGAGGAAAGACGGGAGGGGTTCCGTGCGGTGTGTCATTGTCTTCCTCCCATGGGGTCCGATTTGGCCGTGACGGTGATCTTCAGGGTGTTCATTCTGGGTTCCTCATCTCTCGACCCGCCCTTCCGACGGCTCATCGGTCAGTCGATCGTTGCACATTGAGTTGACTAAATCAACTGGAAAGTTGATTTTCTACTGTATGGTAGACGGTATGGCAATGACCGAAGAGTCTCCGGACCGCAAGAGCTACGAGCAGGTGTGTCCGATGGCGACGGCGCTCGACTTCATCGGAGACCGTTGGACCATCCTGATCCTCCGTGAGCTGCTCGGAGGCCCGGCCCGATTCCAAGAGCTGCGTGACGGGCTCCCGGGTATCGCCACCAACTTGTTGACCGAGCGGCTCCGGCGCATGGAGACCGACGGCATCGCCCGGCGGGTCGACGTGGGGGGCTCCAGTCTCTACACCCTGACCGAAGAGGGTGCCGGGATACGGACGGCGATCGAAGAGCTCGGCATGTGGGGAGCCCGTATGGGCCGGGTCGGCCCGGCCGTCCACCAGCGGAGCATCCGCGCCATCGCTATGGCCCTGCATTCCGTGCTGGTTCGCGCCGGCGACGCGTTGCCCAGCGGAATCGCCATCATCGAGCTGGACGTGGACGGCCAGTACGCTGAGATCGTCCTCGGGCCGAGGCCTACCGTCACCGCACGACCGTCGACACAACCCGACGCTCGGGTAGCTGCGCCCACCCGGGCCATCTCTGCTTTCCTGTTGGGCCAATCCGTCGCCGACGCAGCCTTCAACCACGTCTCCGGTGACGAGCGTGCAACGAAACGCCTGATCGCTGCCCTGAGCGGACCGGTCTGAGACAACACCACCCGGCCTCCAAAGGGCCATCTTCACCCCGGAGTTAGATCGAGGTGCGAAATCCGTCCTGTCAGTCCACCCAAGCCGGACAACCTCGGATCCCGGCCCTGTCCAGGCTCCCCGACGCCGAGCCGATCACCCAATACGGCGCAAGAACGAGCGTTCTGGCTAGTGCACCAGATCGGCATTCCTGGGCGGGGTCTCGAACGCTGACGGTGACGATCGGCATCTTCGACGTGCACCTATCTGCCGGTTATGGGGGGGGGGGGGGGGGGGGGG
>JAOTUY010000086.1 GCA_029863625.1 Acidimicrobiia bacterium | reverse complement strand
GCTCACCATCGAAGGCGAAAGGGGCTGCGGAAAGACGGCCCCCGCCGCCGGGTTCTCATGAGTAGCGCATATCACCCAGTTCGGTCGCCATAACGCTCTTGCCAACCGCCCGTACCTAGATCGGCACGTCGGAGCTCGGGTGCTTACGGTGCGTCGACCACCGATGGTGGCGGGCTGGGGCGCTGAGAAGGCCACAGCCGCCAGGAGGACACCGGGGTGAGACATCAGTTGATGTCCAGCTCCAAGCCGCGACCTGTGGTGCGCTCCGCTTCTCGGGCTCGAGCCCGGCGGCGTTCTTCGATGAACCGGTGGACGCGCTTTTCGAGGTTGTCGACTTCATCTTCGTCTCCCGGATCGGGTAGCTGCTGGGTGTGGTGAGGATCGAGCTGGGCTTTGCGAACGATGGCGGGCTGGTCGATCCAGTCGCGGGTGATCGCCTGGGTGAGTACATCGTGGGCGGTCTGGTTTTCGTCGACGACGACGTAGGCGTGGTTGCTGTCTCGTCCTCGGGTCATGGGCGTGTAGACGCCGCGGATGTCGGTTGGGGTGTCCATCAGGAGTAGGGCGGTGTCGACGGTTCGGCCCTGGGTGGCGTGGCTGGTCTGGGCGTAGCCGAGTTCGAGATCCTCGGCCACATACTGGGCTGGGAGCCGGATTGTGCCGGTGCGTCCTGTGACGGTGACGCTGTGGTCGGGGTGGATTGTGGTGATGGTCCAGTGGTCGCGGTTCTTGATCATCAACCCCCGGTCGGTGCGGAGGGTCCGGTCGTTGCGGCGGGTGACCACCTCGTCGCCTTCCAGTATCCACCCATCGCCGTCCCGCATTCGGGCTGGGTTGGCGTCGAATTCCCCGGTCATGATGCGGGTGTGTTGGGCGCGCCGGTTGAGCTGGGCTACGGTGTCGGTGCTGTTGGCCATGAGGGCCACGGTCTCGCCCCGACGGCGAGCCTGCTCCCAGGCGGTGATGATTTCGGTCTCCATCTCTTGGGGAGTGCTGCCGTGGAGGCGTCCCCGCTGCTCGTATTCGGTGAGCACAGCCGGGTCGCCGGTACGGAGTCGGAGGCTGGCTTGGCGTTCCCAGTGGTGACGGAACCGGTGGACCTGGTCGAGTTCCACTGGCCCCAGGCTGTCGACGAGGTGGGCGAACATGCCTCCCCGTCCCACCGCCGAGAACTGGCGGGGGTCCCCCACCAGGACGATGCGCCAGCGGTGTTGGTCGGCGAGGCGGGCCAGCTCGGCCAGTTTGGGTGTGGAGGCGGTGCCGGCTTCGTCGACGATCACCGTGGTTCCGGCCGGGAGGTCGTAGCCGGACTGCGGTGGCCGGGCCGGGTGGTGGTGCTCTGTGAGGAGCTTGTCCAGGGTGTCGGCGGCCATGCCGGTCTCGGTGGCCAGGACTTCGGCTGCGGCGGCGGTCGGTGCCACACCGAAAGCGAGACGGCCCTGGGCGGCGAGGTTGAGCACCGCGGCGGCGAGCATGGTGGTCTTCCCGGCACCGGCCGGGCCGACGATCAGCTCCAGCCCTCCACGGTCCGCAACGGCGACCACCGCCTCCGCCTGTCCTGGGGTGAGCTCCTCGCCGTAGCCGGTGGTCCGCGCCCGGGTATGGACCGGTTTGTCCGCCCGGCGACGCTCAGCCCATGCGAGCAGCTGTTCCTCTTCGTCGAGGATGGTCTGGGTGGTGAGCGCCCGGTCCACAGCGGCTTCGCTGATCGGTCTGCCGTCGCGCCGAAGTGACGCACCGGTCGGGACGGGTCGGGAGATGTCCACACAGCGGGTGGCGGCTGCATGGTCGGCGAGTCGCTGCAGGAACCCGGTCAACTGTACGGAGTCGACGCTGACGGTGGTCGGCACGGAGGCGGCCAGTTCTCGGACTAGCTCGGCGGGCCGCCAGGTTGATTGGCGCTCACCCAGCGAGCCGAGGGCCTCTTCGACCAACAGGACGGCCGCGCCCGAGTCGATCCCCCCGAAACCGAGCTGGCGGCCGACCACGGTTTCGACAAGCCGCTCCGGGTCGCGACCCAGCGCCCGGACCCGCTCTCGCCACTCTCGACGCAACTCGGCCGGGGTGTGGCCATGAGGTTTGGCGGGCCGACTGTCCACCGCCGCCTCCCGCTCCAACTTCCACCGCTCGCTGGCCGTCGGGTCTCTCCCCAGGTCCTTACGGAACCGGCTGAGCTTCTCATCGAAGCGCCGATCCACATCCTTCGAACGTTGGGAGAACTCGGCCAACACGTCACCGTCGAAGCCGGCGACCTCTGAAATGCCGTGCTCGGGCAACTCCCAGCGGACACCAAGACGGCGGATCATCTCAGCTCGCAGGTTGGCGTGATAGAGCGCCGACAGGGTCCGTTGGTCGAGCTTGATGGTGCGGGCATCGAGGGCAAGCCAACGACCGTCCGGTGCCGGTACCCGGTTGGCGATCACCGCATGAGTATGCAGTTGAGGGTCGAGCCGGCGGCTGGTGTGCTGTCGAAACACCCCAACCACGATCCCCTCCGCATCCACGCACATGATGTGCCCGTGGCGGCGCATTCGGGTGTGGGCATGAGTCTCCACCCAGCCCAACACCGCCTGCACCGCGTCCTCGTGGGCCTCCACCACCTGACGACGCACCTCCGGATCACCGAGCCCGAACAGGACCGACACCGACTTCGGTGCTGAGAAGGTGGCGTCGTAGCCCCGCACCGACCCCTCCCCGAACCGGCGCCCCAGATCCCGACCCGTCGCCGGATCATGCCCAGCCATCACCGCCAGGAAAGCATCGGAGTCCACCTCACCGTGGAGACCCAGACGATCGGCGCCCCGACCCCACCACCGGCCCGCAGGCTCATCACCGTTGAGGTAGTAGGAGGGCAGATGCTCGGTGTAGTAGCGGCCCGCCCCCACGCCCTTCAAGGTCGTCACCCGCACCGTCACGACACGCCTCCCCGCCACCGCCCACCGCAGGTGTGCACTCGTCTGTGCTGAAACGCTTGGGGTCGTGGCTGGGTGGTCATGGGATCTCCGTCCTCAGATGGAGCTGGGCTGCGAGTCGAAGAGGTCGAGCTGATTGGCGATACGGTTGCGGCGTTGTCGAGTTGGCCTCGTCGTCGGTGAGCGTTGGGCAGATCGTTCTTCGGCGGGTTCGCTCGTGCGTGGTTTCGGTGGTTCGGCCGGCAGTACGGCGTCCTTGATCTCTTCGATCCGGGTGGGGCTGTCGAAGTCGGCCAGTTCGGCACCGATGAGCTCCTCGAGCGCCCGCCGTGGCACCCGCAGCACATGACCCAGATCGACCACCGGCAGACCCGACCGCCCATCGGTCTCTCGCCACTGTCTCGCCATGGCGTAGGCTTTGGTCCGCCCGATCCGCAGCACTGCGCCGGCTTCCTCCACCGTCAGAAGAACTGGAACCCCTTCACCAGACACAAGCTGTACCCTTTGCTTACACTGCTCACGGATTGTATCATATCAGAGTGTCAGCGCACTACCACCACAAGTCACAAGTTGTGTATCCTTTCGGTGATGACCCAACAAACCAACCCGCCACCACCCCCCGACATCGATCTCAACCAGGTGGTCGCCTACAACATCCGCGAAGCCCGCCAACTACGCGGCTGGACCCAAGAAGAACGCGCCGACCGACTCGAGCCCTACCTCGGCCAACGGCTCACCCAAGCCGGTGTCTCCTCCATCGAACGGGCCTGGGACGGGGAACGGCGCCGCGAGTTCGACGCCCACGAACTGCTGATCTTCGCCATGGTCTTCGACCTGCCCATCCTCTGGTTCCTCCTCCCCCCACCCGGCGACCACCGGGTCATGAAATCCACCACCCGCCCCGTCGACGAGCTATACACCTGGCTGCTCGGACAACCGCGGCAACTCGAACCGCTCTACGAACGGCTCCGTCAGCTCGGTATCACCGACCCCACCGCAGCCGAAGCCACCGTAGAGACGATCACCGGCATCCCCGGCGCGGCGAAACAATGGAGCTACCGGGAACGCCGCAAAGAGCTACTCCTCGCCATCCTCGACGAACACGGCGACGGGTTCGACAAGAACATCGAAGAACTCGGCCGGATCGTCGACCACCTCCGTCAAGTCGGCCTCCGTGGATTCATCGCCGAACACACCGGCGACGAAGACTTCACCTACATCAACGGGCAAGCCCCGGCCGCAGAGCCCCAAGCGGACGAGACGACATCAGGCGAAACCAACGAACACCGGAAACCACGGCGGCAATAGGATGAGAGGCCACGTCGCCAAGAAGGGCAACCGCTACTACGCGGTCATCTACGAGGGCATCGACCCGGGGACCGGCAAGGGACGCCACCGCTGGCATGCCGCCGGCTCGACCCGCAAGGAAGCCGAGCGTCTACTGGCTGATCTAGTCAAGCGCCACCACGATGGCGAATACCGGCCACCGGAGAAAATCACGCTCGGCGAATACCTGGAACGCTGGCTGCCCACCCAGAGACAGCCCCTCGCAGCATCGACGTTCTCGTCGTATCAGCGAAATGTCAGACTCCACGTCCTCCCCTACATCGGCGCGATCCCGATTCAGCGCCTTACACCCGAGGATCTCGACAACCTCTACGCCCAGCTCCTCAGCAACGGAAGGAGGAACAAGGGCGGTGGAGCTCTCGAACCGAAGACCGTTCGGCTCGTGCACGCCGTGATCCACAAGGCCCTCGCCGACGCCCATCGCAAGGGATCCGTGGCTCGAAACGTCGCCGACCTCGCCGACCCACCCAAGATCTCCACCCGCGCCCGCCCGAAGATGAAGGTCTGGACCGCCGACGAGCTACGACGCTTCTTGGAGCTGATCGAAGGCCACGACCTGTACCCGGCGTTCTACATCAAGGCCAACACCGGAATGCGCCGAGGTGAGCTGCTCGGGCTCACCTGGAGGGTCATCGACTTCGACAACGCCCGGCTCTCAGTGACCCAAACCGTGACCGCTCCCGACTACCAGATGGTCGTCTCCGACGTGAAGAGCGCCCACAGCCTCCGCACCATTGACCTCGACGAGCGCACCATCGCCGTCCTGCGGTCGTGGAAGAAGCGGCAGCTGGAGATCTACATGCAGACTGGCGTCCGGACCGACGACTCAGGATTCGTCTTCGCCCGCCCCGACGGCGAGCCTCTCCACCCGGATTACTTCTCCCAGACCTTCGAACGGCTCATCGCCAAGATGGAGCTGCCGCGGATCAGAGTCCATGACCTGCGCCACACCCACGCCACCCTCCTGCTCAAGGCCGGCGTACCGATCAAGGTCGTCAGCGAACGTCTCGGCCACGCCAGCGTGGCGTTCACGATGCAGGTCTACCAACATGTTCTCCCGGGCATGCAAGCGGACGCGGCCGCAACGTTCGGTGAGGTCGTGTTTGGCCACCGCGAATCCGAGCGGTGACTATCTGCCCTTCCGCTCCTGGCTCTCTGCCGCACGCCGCTGTTGGCGGTTGCCTCCCGGCTTCGGCATACCTTGCGGAGTCGGCCCAGGCACGTTGACGGGTATCTGCACCATCCCAACCCGGCGGACGAAAGTCTTCCCGAGATTGTTCTCGACAAGCTTCACCACGCCTGTGTGGTTCATTGTGTGGTTGACGGCGTGGTGAACACTAAGTACCAGATCCTGGAGCTTCTGATCGGATTCAAGGTCGACCACTAGCAGGCCGAGATCTCTCAACCTCTGGGCATTGAGGCGCCGGGCGTGGCTCATGAACTTCTGGTAGTCAGAAAGCGCGTCCGCGACCCGGCTGGCCTGTGCAGCAGGATCGGGAGTCGATGCGAACATGTAGCGCTCGAGCCAATCGGTGACCATGGACTTGGAGAGCTTCTCGGCGTCTTCACAAATCTGCAGCAGCGCTGGTGCCATGCTCCTGAGGATGGGCAACCACGCGGCCGTGTGCTCAGGATGGGCCGCAAGGTCTTTTCGGGCCTCAACGAACTGCTGCCTGATCGCAGCCGCCGGCGCTGACCGAGGCCCCTCCGGAGTCGCGATCGTCAGCTGTGGGTCAATCGGTCCGAGTTGCGAGTGCGCTCCCATGATGATCTCATCGGCGGCCATAGCGATCATGGTGGCCGCAGACATCGCCGCAACCGGGACCACTACGCGCAGACCCGGGAATCGCCCTCGAAGGTACTCGACTATCGCCTCCGCGGCCTCGGCCGTGCCACCGGGAGAGTGCAGGATGAGATCGACCGCCACATCCGTGGGCAGACCGTGGACGACTTCCATGAAGGCGCCGACGTCGGGATCAAGGGTGATGGAAACATCGTCGGGTGACACGCCCGGTGGCGGAGCGAAGCCCGCCGTCTCGTACACGATCGTTGAATGACCTGTGTACTTGGATAGATCGGCGATATACCTGCGGCGGACTTTGTCAAAGTCCGGTACACCGTTGGGCAGCTTGTTCTTGAGAAGCTCCTGCTCGACCTGACCCCAGGTACCCATGCTCTATGAAGGGAAGGCGGCAGCTTGTGCAGAGCTCGTTGATGACACTTTCGCGACCGGCGATGCGGCGATGGCGGTCGAGTAGTAGCGAACGGCCGCCTCATACAGCTCAAGCGCCTCCCTCACACCGGGGTCTGGCGTCAGCTCTGACACCGACTGAGTGGCAACGCCCTCATCGACATGCTCGTACTCTGCCTTCACCGTCATTCGACACTTCCCTCGGTGTGCGATCCTGTAACTATACCTTCGGCTCGCGAGGGCGCGCTTTCAAGGGTTCATCGCCTTGGATCGCGCCTGACTCAGAACCGACGTTGGCGTAGCCTTCTGGACCGACGTTAGAAGATCCGTTAGAAGTCGGACCTCCTTGGCCATTCTGCCGGAGTCCAGAAAAGCCGAGATCCCCTGTGTTTACAGGGGATTTCGTTCGTAGCGGGGGCAGGATTTGAACCTGCGACCTTCGGGTTATGAGCCCGACGAGCTACCAGACTGCTCCACCCCGCGTCGTGTGCGACAAGTGTACGTCGGCTCTGGTACAACCGCAAAGACAAGGTCGAGCGCCCGGAGCCTGTAGCGCCAATGCCTCAGGGAACCCTTTCAACCTGCCGATCGTCTGAGAGTCATGAACAGATCGATTGCCGTCGTTGTCTTGGCCCTCTTTGTAACCGCCTGTGCGCCGGGGTTCGACGCCACGCCCGACCCGACGACCACGACGCGACCAGCTTCGATCGATCAAGCCGCGGCCGACCTCGCCGCTGCCCGAGCAGCGTGGGCATCGGTCGGATCTGCCGACTACACGTATGAGTTCCACAACGACTGCGGAGAATGCGATCCTGCCGCCCGGTCCCCCCGACGCATCGCGGTGCTCGATGGGAAAGTGTTGACCGTTGATGATGGCGACGGCCTACCCACCGTCGAGGAGGTTTTCGGTGACATCGAGCATGCGATCACGGCCGGCCGGGACGTCGAGGTCGTCTACGACGCTACAACCGGATACCCCACCGACGTGCAGATCGACATGGACCAGCGGCCGGTCGACGGAGGAACCCACTGGATCTTCGAAGAATTGACAGCACTCAATCCGATCGGTTCCACCGCCGAACTACGGGAAGCCCGCCGGTTGTGGGAGTCACAACAACTCGATGACTACCAATTCCTGATGAGAGTCGAGTGCGATTGCCTTGAAGATGGAACGTTCGATGTCAAGGTTGTCGACGATCGAGTCTTCGAAGTGGTTCGCCTCGACCATCCGGCGGGGCCCAGCAACGTCACCCCGGTGACGATCTCTCGGACGTTCGATGATCTCGAAGAATGGTTCACCGATACCCAGACCCTCGTCGATGAAGGCATCCTCGAGGTTGACGTGCGGGTCGACCCAATCATGGGCTACCCGCGCTGGGTCTACCTAAGAGCACAGAACATCGACAATGCTGCCGCCGATCTGTTCACGGCAGTGGTCACGATGGACCTGGTCGCGGCATTCGATCCGGGCGACTCCCCAACCGTCCCGGACGACGGCGATCTCGCCTCCCTCAGACAAGCTCGGAATCTCTGGGAATCCCGCGACACCAAAAACTACAGCTACACGCTGACGATCCATTGCATGT
>JAOTUY010000085.1 GCA_029863625.1 Acidimicrobiia bacterium | reverse complement strand
CCGACACCGCCACGGCAAATCGGATCCGACCGACGCGCTGGCGGCCGCTCGGGCGGCCCTGTCCGGTCAAGCGACGGGAACCCCCAAGCTGCGTAACGGGCCGATGGAACAGATGCGGGTGCTGGTGGTGGCCCGCCGCTCGGCGCGGAATCAACGGATCCAGACCCTCAACCAGATCCGTCACCTGGTGTTCACAGCTCCCGAGCCGATCCGAGGGAGGTTCCTGGGTCGTGTCGCTGCGTCAGCTCGTCCTCGGAGGTGAGGGCGTCGATCTCGTCTCGCTCGGAATCTGAGATCGCTACCCCTCGCGTGTCGGCTTCCTGGCCCCCGTAAGGTCGGTGAACGGCCAATCGTCCAGGTAGTCGCTCCGGTCAACCCTCGATCGTGTGACCTTGGATCTCGCTGGCAAGATCAAGGATTCTCGTCGATGTCTGCGACGCGGTGACACTGTTTTCAACAGTGCGCTCATCACTGCGAGTGGCCGACCCGGAATCTGCGATGCGTCCGGGATTGCCACATATGCCGGTAATCCACTTGGGCTTTCGCGATGATCCTTGGAGGGTGGTTTCGAGGTTCGGGGAGGTGGGGCGATGAGTTGGTTGCCGGTGTTGATTCGGGAGGCTGATCGTGGTGGCAAGCCGGTGTTGCGGCTGGGCCATGCGCAGCTAGATCGGTATCTGGAGTTCGTTGCGGCAAGAGCTCGACCGAACACGGTTTTGGCGACGGGCTATGACTTGAAAGTGTTCTTTTCAGCCGCCGACATAACCCAGCAGTCCGAGAATGAGACCAACGGGGCCCACCAACGCCCCGATCGCTTTGGCCCGACCTCTGTTCATCGCCACCTCACGTCTCCACGCTTGGATCCACCGCAACGCACGAGATAACCGGGGACCTAATGTCAATGTGCCGAGCCAGAGGTCGAAGCGCAAGGGTCGAATGGCACTTTCCCCGTGTCCTCTTCGGTTCCTGGGCAGCGAGGCCGTGGTCTGTAGCACACGATGCTCATCTTCTCTCTTCAAGGAGCCAACTCTTGGTGAACGGTGGTGTTCGAGCAGACCCAGAGCGCGGTGGAGTTCTCCAGCAACTGCAGTAGCGAGTCGACGAGTGAGGACGTTTCCTTCCCGCGTAGGGTGGTAGACAATGAGGGCTCCCACCGGCACTGGTCGGCAATCACTCGTTGGTACCTTTGCGCAGTGCGACTCGTGGCGGGTTGCGCTCGGGGCGCCCTCGCTGCGGCAGCGTCCCGGAGCGCCGTGACCGACGGCTCAACCAGGCGAGCTTCCGCTGCCCGATTGGCGGCTCTCGTGGCCGCGATCGGACCCGTCGCATACATTGTGCTCACGATCGTGCTCGGTCTCCTGTGGGACGGATACGATCCCATCCGCGACACGCAGAGCGAGTTGGGGGCGGTGAACTCGCCGTACCAGGCGAGCATGAACATCGGGGGGTTCATGGGGCTTGGTGTGTGCATCCTCTCGTTCGCTGTGGCGTTCGGGCTGGTGCTCCGTGGCGGGTGGGCGAAAGTGCTGGTTCTCGTGCTGATCGGGATCGCCGGCGTGGGCATGGTTGTCGTCGGGTTCTTCCCCTGCGATGCCGATTGCGTAGATGTGACCAGGACGGGCAGACTGCACGGAACATTCAGCGCACCCGGGGCGATCGGGCTGCCCGTCGCGGCGATGCTCTCGTCGCTGGTGTTTCGGATCGATGGCCGGTTCGGCACGTGGTGGCAGGTGGTTTCGTTCTGGGTCGGGCTGGTCGCTCTTGCATCCGGGCCGGTGATCCAGGCCGAGCTAGCGCCTGAATGGAACGGGCTCCTCCAGCGTGCTGCCATGTGGCCGCCGCTGTTCTGGATGTCGGCCGTGTCCGTACGACTCCAAAGGCTTTGACGACCGGTCAATCCCTACATGGGTTCGAGCAGGAAGATAGAGCGCTTGCCGCCCTGGTTGTAGAAACGCTGGTAGGCGGGCCAAATCCGGATCAACTGTCCCCACAGCCGGTCGACCTCCGGAGCGGTCGCCTCTCTGGCCCGGCACGGGAATCTGTCGCCTCCGATCTGGACCCACGCGGTGGGATTGGCGCGTAAGTTCAGCGTCCACGGATTGGTGCGCTCGAACGGGGGAGTCACGTTGCAGACCACGATGTTCGGTCCGTCTCGGAGGAAGAAGAGCGGCACGGTGCGCGGCCGTCCTGTTTTCCGTCCGGTGGTGGTCAACAGCAGGATCGGCGCCCGGCCGGTGAGCGAGACCCGCCCGCCGGACAGCCGGTACAGCCACCGCTGCACGGGCGAAACCACGCGACCGATGATCCGCACCCCGGACCGTGAGCTGCCCGCCCGACGAACGAGCTCGATCGCACGAGGGCCCGGTCGATCACCATCGGATCGGCATCGCGACATGATCCGTTTCCGTCTTCCTGTTTCTCCCCGAAAACCTTACCCCCGGCCACGACCCTCCCTTACCGCTGGCTCCGTAGCGAACGCCTGCGTCACCTCGACCTTGCGAGCCGGGTCTCCACTGGGAAGCGACGTACCGGCGGAGAGGTTTGGAGCCTATCGGCCCTACTCGAAGGATCCGCCATCTGATCAGATGATCGAACAGGCACGACGCCTAGCGGAAGGTTGGTACATGGAAACCATCACAGCCCGAAAGACAATCGATCGCACGGGAAAGACCATCACCACCTTCGTTGTGTTCGACGCCTCCACCGAGCTCGAAACCATGAACGAAGGGGACGTCTTGGAGGTGCTCGCCGACGACTTCGAACCGTTCCCGGCGGATATCTCGGCTTGGTGTCGGGCCACGGGCCACCGACTGCTCGCCTCCGATCGCGTGGCGACCGGCTATCGGTTCTTGATCGAGAAAGGGAGCCCCAAGACCAAAGAGACCAGCCTGGCGATGGTCATCTCCGCCGATGGGCTGGAAGAGCTGCTGTCGCCACTCGGATTCGCCCTCGGAGCCGCATTGGAGGGCATCAACGTCCACTTGTACTTCCAGGGCCCGGCCGTTCGGGTGCTCACCAAAGGGTTCCAGCCCCGTCTGAAAGGATGGGCTCGACCGTTCACCCGGTTCGCCGCCGCCGGCATGACCAAGTCGGGTCACATACCGGCCCAGGACAAGCTCCACCAGCTCCGCGGGCTTGGTGGTCATCTCTACGTGTGCGGAGGTTCCCTCCAGCCCTTCAAGGTGAAGCGGGAGGACCTCATATTCGACGATTTGCCCATTGTTGAGTACTTGACCTTCATGTCGGTCATGGAGAGGACCGACATTCACCTTTACATCTAGCGGCCGGATGGAGCGTTAGCGTTGCTCCACTCGATCATCGAGACGCGGTCGGCCTTTTGCGGTTACGTCGGCGCCGGTCCAACAGCAGCGCCACGCTGTGACCTTCGACCCTGGTGCCACCTCCCTGGAAGTGAAACTCCTGGGAGAAGGAAAGGGACGGAGGATCGACCGCGCACCTATTCCGCCAGTGTCCTACTGATTGCGTCGACTCTCCCGTGACCTGACGGGGAGGTGAAGGATGACCGAACTCAAGGACGCAGCCACAGAAACCGCGGAACGCAAGCGGATGGATGCCATCTGGTGGGCCGGGGTGCTCATTTGGATCGGTCTCGCTCTGGGCGCCGAATACGCGGACATCCTTCCCGCGGTCGGGGATTGGGGGGAGTGGTGGCCGTGGATCTTCATTGGGGTGGGTCCGTGGTCGCTTGCTCTGAACGTTTACCGGCAGGCGTCGAGCTGGCCCAACCCGAGGACGTGGGATTGGATCTGGACGGCGTGTTCCTGCTGGTGGCCGTGGGTACCTTCGTGGACATCGGCGGAGAGCTGGTCGGTGCCATCGTGCTGGTGATGGTCGGTGTTGTTCTTCTGGTTCGAGCACTGCCGCACAGCGACTAGAGATCGGTCCGTGGCGGCACCACCCCGACTTTCCAGCCTACCCAGAGCACCCGGTGGGTACGACACCGCGACAGGGCGCCGTCGCCCTTCCAGCTCGCCGACCTGGACTCGCTCTCCAGCCAGACCTCCTCCGGGTTCAGCCGACAATCGCTTCCGGCCGAGTGGTTTCACCCGGGGGAGTAGGCACGGGGTCGCGGGTCACGAGCATCAGCAGTACCAGGAGGGAAGCGGCCAGATAAGGGTTGCGGTCAAACCCGGTGAACTTGTGGGTCGAACCGGGGATCTTGATATAGCGGTGACTGGACGGGGGAACAGCGACCTCCCCGACCTTCTCCAACAAGGTGAGCTTGTCGCTGTCGTAGACGAAGGTCATCCGCTCGTTGTTGCCTGCTTGTCGGAGAACACCGCCCGGTAACTAGCCGGGAGGTGCTGTTCGATACCCCGCAGGCCGGTCAGGTCGTCGTTGACCTCCTGAAGGGCGACGATATCGAACCAGGAGATCAGCTCGGCGAGGATCCGGTAGTCCTTGTCCCGTCGCTCCTGCAACCCAGGTTGGCGATGTTCCAAGTAGCGATCAGCAACCGGTCCGGTGCCCTGTCGGGGATGTCACGCCCTTCTGTGGTCTGCTCGTGGTGACGGAGGGCGTTGATCTGGGCGTCCACGCTGTAGTTGTAGGAGAAGGCCGGTTTCGGAAACGCAGGCATCACAACCCCCTTGGCTGGCGGAGAACCTCCTCAGCGAACCCTACCGACCGTCCCAACATCCTTGCCGTGGCCCCACCAGAAATTGTGGGGGGTGGGCGTCAGGTGGGCGGCCGACAGCCGGGTCACGCCACCACCGAAACACCGGGGATGAACGCCCGGTGGATCACGGGATTCTCACGGTTCCCGCATAGATAGAGGGTCTTCTATCACAGCAAGCGTGAGGAACGGTGGGACTCGCCGTCGACCGGGGAACAGGCACTCTCCAGACAGGTCCGCCGGAACCGATCTGGAGGGAAGGTGTGTAGCTTCACAACGGGAGGTTTGGGAGTACACCTCGCCAAACTAGGCTCGTCGTGGGGGTGGTTGTCGTGTTGGTCGTCATCGCAGTTTTCGTGGTCGTCGTGGTCCTCATCGTGGTTGTGGTTTCTTCGACACGGGGCGACCGTTGAGCCGTTACGTCAGGTACCGAGCAGTGTTACGGCGGCCATAGTCGGGCGTTTGGAGCAGGTTCACCCGCCCAGTCCCCCCATCCCCACCCATCGAGTTTTCCTAATAGAAGAAGTAGAAGGGACTACTTAGAAAAATCCGTTCCCCCGGTTCACGCGGTTCATACACCCGCTCGCTTCGCTCGCCCATCGTTCGCTTCGCTCACTAGCCCACCCACCACCCCCGATAAGAGGTGCTCGCTGACGCCGTGATGGGGTTCTCGTGTCAGTTATTGGTCAGGAATCGCCAGGATGGTCTTGCCGGGCGGTGGTCTGCCGATTGTGGAGGGGGAGGGGCCAAGTCTCGCCGGTCGTTGGTCAGCTGAGGGCGTTTGTGAGTGCATCAATATCGCTGTCGTCGTTGTATGGGGCTAGCGAGACTCGTAACCGATCGCCGCGGGAGCTGCACACGATTCCGGCTTCTCGCAACCTGGTCATCGTGCTCGCCAGATCGTCACCAGGGTGGCTCAGCGAGATGATGTGGGGAGAGGCCGCCGGGTCATCCAAGCGGCGGATGGCGCGCCAACCGTGCGGTTCGACAGCATCGACCAGCAGGTGAGCAAGCCGGGTGGCGTGATGCTCGATCTCGGCCATACCCAATGGGAGCAGCTGATCCAAGGCAGCGGTCAGGCCAACTACCGATACGTAGGACATCGTCGATTGGGTATACCGTCGGGCATCATCGGCGAGAGTCAAGCGGGTGGCATCGAACTCGAATGGATCAGAAGCACCCATCCAACCTGGCAGCGGTGGAATCCGTTCGAGTGTCGAGGGCCCCATCGCGGCGATCGCGACACCGCCGTGACCGCCTAGCCACTTGTAGCCGCTGGAAACCACCATGTCAGCGCGCCAGGTTGCACCATCGATGTCCATTGCACCAGCGGACTGTGTCGCATCGATGACAAGTTTGACACCGACGTGCGCTGTGGCTGCCCGCAACCGGGAGACGTCGACCAGACTGCCGGTTGCATATTGGACGGATCCAACCGTGATCAGAGACGTCTGGTCGTCTATCTCGGCGATGAGGTCGGTGGTCAGGTCAGATTCGGGGTTGTCCTCGACAAACTGGACTCGGCAGGCGCCCCGTTCGGCCAGCCGCAGCCAGGGGCGTGTGATGGCTGGAAAATCGGTGGCTACTGCTATCACTTTTGCACCCTGAGGCGGCTGGAAGATGAACGGGACTTGACTGAGCAACTCGCTGGCACTGGAGAGGATCGCGATTCGTCGAGTCTCCGTGTGGAACAGCCTCCCGGCACGCTCACGGAGCGCACCGAGGAAGCCCACTTCGTCATCATCCGACATGTGAAGGTTGCCGTGACGACCGACCTCGTCGAGAAACCGGTGCATGGCCCCGACGGCAGGCTGACCCAGCAAGCCCAGGGAGGCCTGGTTGAGGTAGATGCTCTCAGTCAGCGTCGGATAGTCGAACCGATCGAACAGAGAAGAAGTCATGCACAACCTCGATGTGAGCGGGACCACTCAACCCTGCCAACCTACCAACCTGATTCCTCCCGCAACGGGAACGGCCTTCGTCTTCGCCAGCCGTCACGTCTCCCCCGAGCTGGTGCGGCCCAACCGCAGGGCTCCCCGAACCCGAATCCGATCCTTTGGTAGAAGCGGAGGCAGGTACTACTGAGAAAAACTCGGGCCGGCCACACGTCGCTGAAGCCGACACTGCCCTCTACCGCCACTGCTCGCTGCGCTCGCCCATCGTTCGCTTCGCTCGCCAGTCTTTCGCCGCCGCTCGCTCCGCTCGCCCGTGGAGGAGCTACCTTGGCCGCGGGATGGGGCGTCAATAGGCCAGTAGGGCATCGACCTGTCTTTCGCCTCTATCGGTCCGCTTTCTCGCTGCTTACAGTCGGACTACTGGCGCGTTTGGAGAATGCGCTCACCTATCGGGTTTGTGCCCGCCCTCGACCGTGCACCGTTCGTTACCCCGTCTGTTCGGTGTTCTGGGATTGGACGGCACCTCATAAGAAGCTGGAGGGAATCATGGCTGTCAGACGAAGGCACTCGGCGATGTTCGTGCTCCTAGTAATGCTTGTCTCGTTGGCGGTGTTGGCTCCGGCGGCATTGGCCGCCAAGGGATTAGCGCCGAATGAGGTCGGTGAGAAGGCCTACACGTACGTCGATGCGCTCACGCGAATCACGAACCCCGACGGCACCTACACCAAGATCCTGCGAGCGGCGGGAACGGCCGGTGAGGTCGTAGCAGCGGAAAAGGTTCAAGGGTGGCTCTCAGATGCAGGCTATGTGGCCGAGAAGCAACCATTCACCTACGTGCGGAGAGGGGTGACGTACAACTCGCAGAACGTGGTGGCGTTCCGTCCGGCCGATCTCAAACGCAAGGTTGACCCCACGCCGCTGGTGATCGTCGGGGCGCACTACGACGCGGTTACCGTCGGGGCGGGTGCCGACGACAACGCTTCGGGTGTGGCAGTGATGCTCGAACTTGCGGAACGGATGGCGAAATACAAGATCGAGTACGACCTGATCTTTGTGGCGTTCGGAGCCGAAGAGGTAGGGTTGAGGGGCTCCAACTATTACGTCGGTCAGATGAGTCCGAGTGACATCGAGCGTACGATCGTGATGATCAACTTCGACTCGCTGATCGTCGGCGACAAGCTCTACATCCATGCCGGTTTCAATGAGAAGACGTGGGCTCGGGATGAGATGCTGCGGTTGATCGAACTTCGTAAGCTGCCGATCGAGATCCAACCGGGTCTGCACCCCGATTACCCGGCCGGTTTGACACCGGATGGCTTCAGTGATTACACGGCGTTCAACCAGGCCGGTATCCCGATCGTGGCCTTCGAGTCGACGAACTGGGAGATCGGCGATCTAGACGGCTACGAACAGACCGAATCGGAGGGCTCGTTCTGGCACACGCCCGGGGATACGCTCGAGACGATCGAGGCGCTTTTCCCGGATCGGCCGATGGTCCGGCTCAACGCCTACACCAAGCTCGCCTTCGAGTTTCTCAAGCATCTGAATCCGTAGAGCGACATCGGGCGCGAATTGAGGGTCGCATTCATGTGTCGATGGATGCGACCCTCGCCGTCGTCGAAGCGACCGGATTTTTCGAATAGAAGTAGTAGGTACTACCTAGAAGAATCCGTTCCGTGGATATTGCCCGCCACTTCT
>JAOTUY010000084.1 GCA_029863625.1 Acidimicrobiia bacterium | reverse complement strand
CGAGCTTCTCCCGAAGCCAGGCAAAGGATGCGGGGGCCCACTCGTCGAAGTACTTGAAGGCGCAATGGCCGGCGTCCGGGTACACCCGCGCTTCGGTGCCGGTAACCGGTCCGTTCTCGAGCATGAAGTAGATATTGCCGATCGGGGCCAGGTGATCGAGCTTGCCGTTGATCAACAGGATCGGGCACACGATGCGGTCGACGACGCCCAGCTCCGAAAGCGCCCACTTTCGAAAGTCTGCCTCCACCTGCTCGATCGACGTTGGCGGGAATGAGGGTGGGTCGTTGGGGGCGCCGAACTGGTATGTCGAGCGATGGTTGCCGACCTCGACGAACTCACGCATCTCCTCGGGTGTCATTCGATATCCGAATGGATGGCCTGCGCTGGCGACTACGGCTTTCACCTTGTCGGGGGCGGTGCCCGCTAGCTGCATCACCGAATACCCTCCGCGGCTGATACCGAATGCTCCGATGCGGTCGGCGTCGACCTCGGGTCGCGTGGCCAGATAGTCGATCGCAGCCTCCCAGGCGGATACCGATGCTGGATCCCACGGGAAGGGGTTCTCGCCCGTACCGGGGGCGTCCATGACCAGCGACGCCATGCCCTCGGCAAGAGCCATCTCCCCGGCCCAGCCCCGATCCTCCTTGAAAACGTCCGCACCGCACATGATCAGCACCGCGGAGACGGGTGCCTCCGGTGAGGCGTCGGCAGGCGCCCTGAAGTGAGAGCGGATCACCTCGCCGTGATGCGGTACCTCCACCACTTCGAGAGGGGGGTCGAGGTATTGACAGGCTTTCCGGTAGGCGCGAGCGCAGTCGTCGCTCACCTCCCGTTTCGTCGGGCTGAGTTCTCGGGGGAAGCGGCCGATGGCGTAGTAGGTCTTGGCCTGGAGGTAGGCCTTACGGGCGCCCTCGAGGTCCCCTGATCCGTCGAGCCGGTCTCCCTCCTCCTCGTACGACCGGCCCACATCTCGCCACACCGGAACCCACACGTCCTCGTTGGTGGAGGTCAGCGAGGCGACGGTCGCGTTCAACACTTCGAGATCGTCGATCATGGAGAACCACCGTCGGTAGAAGCCGCCATGTTGGACCACGAACGGGTCTTCGCTAGGCGCGAATGGCAGATCGGTTGATTGCGACACCGGACCTCCTAACGGAAAGGTGAACGAAGGTTAGACACTGACCAAACGTTCTCGCTGAGGTCAGATCTTCGGGTGGTAGCTTGACACCACGGCCGATCCCGCTCTGGCGGAGTGGCCGGAAGACCGAATCGGGAGACAAACGGGTCATGAGCAGACCGGCCGATAGCGATGGTTTTCGGGTCGTCGGCCATTCCGGCTTGAACGGATTCGGCGACGGCATGCAGGTGATGCCTCAGGGCGATGCCCTTTACGTGGCGCACTTCGGCCCCTCCGGAATGGGCACCAGCATCCTGGACGTCCGTGATCTCTCTGACCCAATTCTGGTCCGCCAGTGGGAGGCCCCGCCGGGAAGCCACACCCACAAGGTGCAGGTGGCGGACGGTTTGCTGTTGGTCAACGAGGAACAGTTCCGCGGAGGTGATCCCTTCACGGCGGGGATGGTTGTCTACAGCCTCGACGACCCATTCCAGCCGGTGCGGATCGGGCATTTCGACTCGGGTGGGATAGGCGTCCACCGGATCTCGTGGACCGGTGGCGACTATGCCTACGTGTCGGCCACCCCCGACGGATTCTCGGGTCGGATCCTCGTCATCGTGGACATGACCGACCCCGAACGGCCGGTGGAGGCGGGTCGTTGGTGGACACCGCGCACCGGCGTGGAGGGCACTCCTGGACCGGCCGACGCTCGGCCCATTCACCATGCGTTGGTTCACGGTTCGCGCGCCTACGTTGGCATGTGGGACCGCGGCATGGCGATCGTGGACATCTCCGATGTTGGCAGTCCGCAGACGGTGTCGACGCTCGACTGGGTCCCGGGCGGGGAGAGCCACACTTGCCTACCTCTGCCCGGCCGCAACCTGGTGGTGGCCACCGACGAAGCAATCAAGAACCGCTGTGAGGGCGGACCACATCTGGTCAGGGTGATTGACGTCTCCGATGAGCTCAACCCGCGAGTGCTGGCGGTCTGTCCTGTTCCCGAAGGGGATTTCTGCGAGAGGGGCTTGCGCTTCGGTGCTCACTGTCTGCATGAGAATCGACCGGGCAGCTACGTCAGCGAAGAGGTCGTGTTCGCCACCTATTTCAACGCCGGGCTGCGCGTCTACGACCTTGCTGATCCCGCGCAGCCCGTCGAGATCGCCCACTGGATCCCGGAGACGCCACCCGGGCAGGAAGACGTCCAGATCAACGATGTCTTCGTTGATGCCGAGGGCATCGTGTACGCCACCGACCGGGTGCTGGGAGGCGTCTACATCCTCGAGCCAGACGAGCGCTTAGCCGAGCGAATGCGGGCGGCTGCGGCCTGAGCCTTTCGCAGAGGCAAGAGGCGTTATCTATAGAACATAAGGGATGATGGCGATGGACAAGGTGCGGTTGGCTTCGGTGGGACTCGGCCGGTGGGCCCAGGTGCTGGCGCGGGGCGCCCAACGTGGCGAGGTCATAGAGCTGGTCAGTTGCTTTAGCCGCAGCGAAGAGAGGCGGGCCACGTTCGCGGCGGAGTTCGGCATTCCCCGCACCCCCTCGACCTACCAGGAACTCCTTGCCGACCCAGAGATCGAAGGGGTCGTGATCACCACGCCGAATGACACGCACAAGGCGGACATCGTCCAGGCCGCCGACGCGGGCTTGGCGGTGTACGTCGAAAAGCCGATCGCCCACACGCTGGAGGACGCGGTGGAGATCGCCAACGCGGTTGAGCGCGCCGGGGTCGTGTTGGCGGTCGGACATAGCGCACGCCGGCTATCCGGGCATCGGATCATGAAGCGCTGGATCGACGAGGGGCTGCTCGGCGAGGTCTCACTGGCCGAGGCCAACTTCACCACCGGAGCCGGGCTGCACCTGACTCCGGATACGTGGCGGTGGTACGCCTCGGGGAGTCCGGGAGGGGCCTTCATCCAACTTGGTGTGCATCACGCCGACACGCTGCAGTATCTCCTGGGACCGGTCCGAGCCGTGACGGCGCACGCCCGCAAGCTCTACACGGAGTCCGAGGTACCAGACGCCGTGATGGCCATCCTGGAATTCGAGTCCGGGCCCCTGGGCTATTTGGGGACCGGTTGGGCGTCGCCCGGGGTGTTCACCATGAATCTGCTTGGCACCGAGGCGAACCTGATGTATGACGTCGCCCTCACCCATTGGTCCGAGTCGCATCTGATCGACGAGCACAGCAGCCTCAGCTCGCAGTCGCATCAAGAAGGCGAGCGGCTGGCGGTGGAGCTGCCCACGACAGACGCGTTTCGCGAGCAACTAGAAGAATTCGCACTGGCGATTCGGGGGAGGGCTCAGGTGGAAGTGGGCGCGGCCGAGGCGATCCAGGCGCTGGCCGTTGTGCGCGCCGCGCTCGAGTCGTCGAATCGGGCAGGCACGGCGGTAGAGCTGCGCGAGGTGATCGAGCAAGCGGGAGCCGGGGCAGCCGCCGGCGCCTGAGAACGTGGGCGGATTCGCCCGGCGTCAGCTGGTCGGGTCGAAGTAGCGGCGGCCGGCTAGGCCTCGTCCAGCAACTCGCCGTCGAGGATGCGGACGGTGCGGTCGGTGTACTCCACCATCCGCAGGTCGTGGGTGACCATGATCCCTGCTTTGCCGCGGGTCTTGATCTCCGTTGCCAGCAGCCGGACGACCTGGGTGCCGAGCTCGGTGTCGAGTGAGGCCGTCGGCTCGTCGACCAGGATGAGATCCGGGTCGGTGACCAGGGCCCGTCCGATCGCCACCCGCTGGCGTTCGCCACCCGACAGCTGCTCCGGCAGGTTGTTTTTCCGATCGGTGAGCCCGAGCTCGTCCAGCAGCTGATCGGCGCGCGCTTCGATCTCGCTGCGTGGGGCGTCGGAGATCGACCCCATGACGGTCATGTTCTCCCGGGCGGTGAGGAACGGCACCAGGTTGAAGCCCTGGAACACGAACCCCACCCGGTTGGCGCGGAACCGGGTCTGCTCCTTCTTCGACATGCCGGCGAGAGCTGTGTCTCCGATCGTCACCCGACCCGACGTCGGTGCCAGCAGCCCGCCGATCACCGACAGCAAGGTGGTCTTCCCCGATCCCGAGGGCCCGAGCAGAGCCAGGAACTCGTTGTCGCGCAGCTCGAGGCTGGCGTCGCGCAGCGCTCGAACGGCGGTATGGCCTTCGCCGTAGATCTTGGTGACATCGTCGACGTTGATGGCGGTCATGCTTCTCCTCCAAGGGCGGATGCGGGATCGATACGAACGATGCGCCGGAACGAGAACACGGCGCCGAGGGCTCCCATCACGATGGTTGCCACGAACAAGGTCAGGGCGGTGCGGGGGAGGAACTCCACTGGAACCGCCGCCGGGAGCACGAAGGCCAGCAGCCGGGAGAGCACAAAGCCCAGCCCATAGCCGGCGACGGTGGCGATGAGCGCCTGGAGCAGCACACCGCGTAGCAGCAGGATATTGGAGGACCCGATCGCCTTGAGGATCGCCAGCTGTCCCCGCTTCTCCAGCGTGATCAGGGCGAAGAACAACGCGATCACGATCGCAACGACCACAAAGCTCACCGCGATGATGGCCGTGAACGTCGAGGCCTGCTGCTCGACGCCGGGAAGCGACAGTATCGCCTCGTCGGTGGTGACCGTCTCGGTGTTGCCGAGCGCCGCGTCCACCGCCGACCCGACGGTGGCGACCGTGACGCCGTCGGTAACGGTGAAGGGGATGGCCTGGACGACGTCGCCTCGTCCGATGGTCTCGGGCCGCACTTCGGAGCGGAGCGCCTGCCACGTCTCGAGCGTGACCCAAAGCGTGTCTGCCAGCAGGTACTGCGAGTCGCTGACGAACCCGACCACCTCGATCGGCTGGCTCGAGCCGGTGAGCAGCACCGAATCGCCGAGTGCGACGCCCTCGTCCCGCAGCGATTCGTCGGCCAGGCCGACGAATCGCTCACCGGAGCCAAGCGGCCGCCCACTCGAGCGCCGGGTGGGCTCGCCGGGGTGTCCGGGAAGGTGCCCGATGACGGCGATGTCGATCGCTTCGTCCGCGGACGTTGCGGTGGCGAGCAGCACGCCGAGGGCGCCGGCGTCCGCCACGCCGGGGACCGCCGCGACGTCGGCGCGCATCGCCAGTGGCAGCTGGCTGCGGACGAGGGAACGGCGGCCATCCACCGAGTAAACGAGGGCGTCGGCGTCGCTGTTGCGCAGGGCCCCGGTCGACCCGATGAACAGGCCGTCGGCGAGGGCGGCCAGCACCAGTACGAGGAACACGATGAATGCGACCGCGCCGGTTATGGATGCCCAGCGACCCCGGCGGCGGCGGATCTCGGCAAGTGCCAGCTGCATCAGCGGATCCCCTGGGCGGCGTCGGCGGGGTCGGTGCGGGCGATGCGACCTACGGAGAGGAGGCCGGCGAGGATGGACGATCCGAGCACTGCCCCCGTCACGGTGAGGACGAGCCGCCCGTCGACGGACAGCGGAAACGCCGGATTCGATCCCAGCGTGGCGACCCTCAGGATCCCGGCTCCGACCAGGGATCCAAGCGTCACGAGGGCGATCACCTGGATGATGAGGGAGCGCGCCAGGTAGCCCACGCTGGCCCCAATGGCACGGAGCGCCACGAAACTTCTGAGCTTTTGGACGGTGAGGATCAGGAAGAAGAACGCGACGACCAGCACAACGATCCCAAAGGTGATGCCGACGATGAGATTGAAGCTCTGGCTGATCGAGTCCACTCCTGGAGTGCCCCGGGCGGCGGTGGTGCGGTCCAGGCCCTCCACGCCGGCCACCGCAGTGGTGATGCGGTCGCCAACGACGGCAGGGTCGAGGCCGTCGTCGACGTCTACAGCGATAAGTGACAGTGGTACCACCGGGGTGCCGGGGAACTCTGCTTCGAACACCGCCACCCACTCGGCGAAGTCGAGATAGGCGGTGGCTATGACCGCGTATCTCCGGTCCCGGACGAAGCCGACGATGTCGAGCTCGGTACCGCTCGGAACCAGCGTGATCGTCTCGCCGATCTTGAAACCCTCGGCCATGCCCGACTCGTCCATCACCACTTCGCCGGGGCCGGGCGGGCGTCCTTCGACGATCGGCGCCGGGCGTCCCGGTCCATCCAGGTCGACGCCCCACAGCGAGAGATCGGTGAGGTCCTCTCCGATCTGGGCCGTGAGCGTGAGCTCGCCGACCGGGGCCGCCTCCACGACGCCGGGCACAGCCGCGATGTCGTCGATGAGGGATGCGTCCAACCGGCTGGCCTGGAGGTTGCGGCGGGCTGTCTCCTCATACACCAGGACGTCGGCGGAGTTGCTCTCGATCGCGCCGATGAAGAAGTCGAGCAGTGTCGCCGAGAGCGTGTTGAGAAACAGCAGCAGGAACACCAGCAATCCAACTGCTCCGGTGAGGAGACCGAATCGCAGCTTGGAGCGCCACAGGTCGCGCAGAGCGATGAACATGCCGCCGGGAGGCTACGGAGCACGTACCGGTAGGTGGAATCGTCAACCGGGGTTCTTCGAGTCGTGCTCGGCCTCGAAGTGCGACCTCTTTGGTGCCTTGCTCCGCTCGGCGCTCTGGTGGTAGGTCGCGGGTTCAAATCCCGCCTTCGCTACAAACGACGTCGGACCCGGCACGAGGCCGGGTCCGAGTCGTTTCTGGCGAGGATGAGCACAGGGACATGAACCCGCTTGCGGGTTGCTGTTTCTTCCCCCTCCCAAACCCTCCCCGAAGGGGAGGGCTTACCCGCCCCCGCTATGTGAGAAGTCCCAGGCGACCGGCCCGGGACTTCTCTTTGCGGATTCGCAGGCCGTCTACCCAACTTGGCCAAATGCCTCCGCGAGCGCTCGCTTCGTCAGCACCGACGCCAGGTGTACCCGGAACTCGCCGGAGGCATACAGGTCCCCGATCGGGTTCGTCAGGTCGGCGGCGACTTGTGTCCCCGCCGCGGCGATCGTTTCGTCGGACGGAGGCTGTCCGACCAGAGCAGCTTCGGCTGCACCGGCCCGCTCAGCCTTCCCGGTGACGCCGCCTATTCCGATGGAGGCGGCGGTGCATGCCCCTCCGTCCACCGTCACGATGGCGGCCACGCCAACAACGGCATAGCTCGAGGCTGGGTGGCGGTGCTTCATGTAGGCACCGCCCTGCCCGGCCGTCATCACCGGCACCTCCACTGCCGTCACCAATTCCCCGGCCTCCAGGCCGGTACTGAATAGGTCGACGAAGAAATCGTCGGCCGAGATCGTCCGCTCCTTGCCGCCGGCACCCGTGACGTGCACGCTTGCGCCGATGGCCCGCATCAGAGTGGGGTAATCGGCCGCAGGATCGGCGTGTGACAGGCTGCCACCGATGGTCCCGCGATTGCGCACCTGCGGATCACCGATTTGTGCCGCGGTCTCTGCAAGCACCGGGCAGTCCGCCTTCACCACGTCCGAGGCAGCCACCGCCGCATGGGTGGTGAGGGCACCGATTCTGAGCGAACCTCCGTTGCGGTCGATCTCGCTGAGGCCGGGAATGCCCCCAAGGTCAACGAGCGCAGCGGGGTTAGAGATCCGCAGCTTCATCGCAGGGAGCAAGCTGTGGCCTCCGGCTATGGGCCGGGATCCGTCGACGCTGGTGAGGAGATCGACCGCCTCGGCGATGGTGCCGGGCCGGTAGTAATCGAACGGTGCTGTCTGCATCAGTTGCCTCCTTCCTGCGCTTCGCCGATAGCTCGCCACACCCGCTCCGGCGTCAGCGGCATATCGATCTTGTCGACGCCCAGTGGCGCCAGCGCGTCCATGACCGCGTTGTACACAGTGGGGGTCGACCCGATCGTCCCGGTCTCACCAACGCCCTTGACACCCAGCGGATTCACCGCTGTGGGAGTCTCCGTCTTGCCGAGCTCGAACTTGGGTAGGAACTCCGCTTTGGGGATGGCGTAATCCATCATCGATCCCGTCTGCAGATTGCCCTGATCGTCGTAGTGAGCGCCCTCCCAGAGAGCCTGAGCGGCCCCCTGCACGATTCCGCCGTGGATCTGTCCCTCCACGATCATCGGATTGATGATCGGTCCGCAGTCATCAACGGCCACGTACCGTTGGAAGTCGATTTCTCCAGTTTCCGGATCGACTTCTACTTGCGCGATGTGGGTGCCGAACGGGTAGACGAAGTTGGAGGGGTTGAAGAAAGCGGACGCTTCGAAGCCGGGTTCAACGCCCTCCGGCATGTCCCACGCCGTGTTGGCAGCCAGCGCGATGTCCTGGATGGTCTTGCCCTCT
>JAOTUY010000083.1 GCA_029863625.1 Acidimicrobiia bacterium | reverse complement strand
GCTCACCATCGAAGGCGAAAGGGGCTGCGGAAAGACGGCCCCCGCCGCCGGGTTCTCATGAGTAGCGCATATCACCCAGTTCGGTCGCCATAACGCTCTTGCCAACCGCCCGTACCTAGATCGGCACTACTGCGCTCGGTTCTCGAGCGGGTGTCAAACACTGACTGTGGGGGTTCTATGGGCGGAGTCTGGTCGTTCTCTCGATGAGGAGTGCGACCATTGATGCGACGGTAATGCCCACGACGACAGCCGGGAAGCCGTCGATCTGCCGCACCTTGAGGTCAAGGAATAAGTACGCCATCTCCCCGCCGAGCGCGCCACCCAGGAAAACCCAAACAATACGGAGTGGTCGAGGTGAGATTCGGGCAAGGATCCATTCAATCGCTAACAGGAACGGTCCAAAGACGATCTGCGCTCCGAACGAGAAGAGGCCGAGGACCCCGAAAGGGAGAACCAACAGAGAAAGAACTATTCCGATGCTTACGGGACCCTTGACCGGGCCGCGGGCTACACCGTCGTGGACGATTGGCAGGGTTGGGTCCAGGCCGGCGCTCATACGGTATTCGGTGACGAACCGGTCGGGTGACCCGAGTCTTTGGGTGATCTCACGGTCTGGTAGTTCCGAAAGTTGGTCGGCCAGGTCGGTGAGAAGATCGACTCGGTCGTCCTCTCCGACATCGGCGAGGAGCAGCTCCACTTGGTGGAGATACCGGGCTGCAGTCGCTGAAAGACTGGTTGGTGTCATCGGGTGCCCTCCCCGCCCAGGAGACGGTTCATCGTTGATGTGATGCGTTGCCAGGTTTCAGCCGAGCGAGCCAGCTCGTCGGTGCCTGCCTGGTTGAGTGCGTAGTACTTGCGCGGCGGGCCGGCATCAGACTCGACGATCTCTGAGGCAAGCAATCCCGCCCGGTGCAGCCTCCGAAGGGTGCCGTACACAGAAGCGTCCGCCACATCCGAGAAGCCATCATGACGGAGGCGTCGGACGAGGTCGTAGCCGTAGGAAGGGTGGACGCGTAAAGCAGCCAAAACAGCTGTGTCGAGCATCCCTTTGAGTACTTGGGTTGTGTCCACGGCCGATCCTTTGGATCTAGTCTTTCACACCCGTACTACACACTGCATAGTAGTACACACCAAATAGTAGTCATCTTCGTCCCGGATCTGGACCCGACACCATAGAGCGCCCCAGACGACCCGGAGCCGTCACAGGTCGGTCGTCATAGGGTGAGGTGCTCGGTGACGCCCAGATCAACCGCACCAGATCAACATTCCTCGCGCTATAACGCTCCGTTCTGAGAGTGTCCGGGAACGGCACCACTGCGCTCGGGTGCTTACTGTGCGTCGACCACCGATGGTGGTGGGCTGGGGCGCCGCTAAGGCCACAGCCACCAGGAGGACACCGGGGCGAGACATCAGTTGATGTCCATCTCCAAGCCGCGCCCTGCTGTGCGCTCCGCTTCGCGGGCTCGAGCCCGGCGGCGTTCTTCGATGAGCCTGAGGACGCGCTGCTCGAGCGTGTCGAACTGGTCCTCCTCGTTCAGCCCGGAGGGGTCTAACTGCCGGGAGCGATGAGGATCGAGCTGGGCTCTGCGAACCACGGCGGGCTGGTCGATCCAGTCGCGGGTTATGGCCTGTGTGAGAACATCGTGGGCGGTCTGGTTGTCTTCGACGACGACGTAGGCGTGGTTGCTGTCTCGTCCCCGGGTCATGGGGGTGTAGACGCCGCGGCTGTCGGTGGGTGCGTCGACTAGGAGGAGGGCGGTGTCGACGGTGCGGCCTTGGGTGGCGTGGCTGGTTTGGGCGTAGCCGAGTTGCAGATCCTCGGCCACGTAATCGGCTGGGAGCCGGGTTGTGCCGGTGCGGCCGGTGAGGGTGACGCTGTGGTCGGGGTGGATTGTGGTGATGGTCCAGTGGTCGCGGTTTTTGATCATCAGCCCCCGGTCGGTGGTGAGGGTCCGGTCGTTGCGGCGGGTGACCACCTCGTCGCCGACCAGCATCCACGCATCGCCGTCTCGCATTCGGGGTGTGTTGAGGTCGAGTTCACCCGTCATGGTCCGGGTGTGTTGGGCGAGTCGGTTGAGCCGGGCAACGGTGTCGGTGCTGTTGGCCATGAGGGCAACGGTCTCACCCCGGTGGCGGGCCTGCTGCCAGGCGGTGATGACTCCGGCTTCCATGTCTTGGGGAGCGCCGCTGTGGAGGCGTCCCCGTGTCTCGTATTGGGCGAGCACGTTCGGGTCGCCGGTGCGGAGGCGGAGGCTGGCCTGGCGTTCCCAGTGGTGACGGAAACGGTGTACCCGGTCGAGTTCGATGCCGCCGTGGCTGTCGACGAGGTGGGCGAACATGCCGCCCCGTCCCACCGCCGAGAACTGGCGGGGGTCCCCCACCAGAACGACCCGCCAGCGGTGTTGGTCAGCGAGCCGGGCCAGCTCGGCCAGCTTTGGCGTGGCGGCGGTGCCGGCTTCGTCGACGATCACGGTGGTCCCGGTGGGAAGGTCGTAGGCGGTGCCGGGTGGCCGGCCCGGGTGGTGATGTTCAGTGAGCAGTTTGTCCAGGGTGTCGGCGGCCATGCCGGTCTCGGCGGCCAGTACTTCGGCTGCCGCTGCGGTGGGGGCAACTCCGAATGTTGGGCGGCCCTGGGCTTGGAGGTGGGCGGCGGCGGAGGCGAGCGTGGTGGTTTTGCCGGTACCGGCAGGACCGACGATCAGCTCCAAGGCTCCACGACCGGTGACCGCACCCATTGCCTCCGCCTGTGCTGGGGTGAGCTCCTCGGAGATGCCGAGAGGCGGAACCCGGGTGCGGACCGTATCGTCCGTCTGGCGACGCTCGGCCCATGCGATCAGCTGTTCTTCCTCGTCGAGGATCGCTTGGGTGGTGAACGCCCGATCGGCAGCGGCTTCGCTGATCGGTCTTCCGTCTCGCCGAAGTGACACACCGGTCGGGACGGGTCGGGAGATGTCGACGCAGCGGGTGGCGGCTGTATGGTCGGCGAGTCGCTGCAGGAAGTCGGTCAGCTGCTCGGAGTCGACGCTGACGGTGGTGGGCACGGCGGCGGCCAGTTCTCGGACCAGCTCGGCGGGCCGCCATGTTGATTGGCGCTCACCCAGCGAGCCGAGGGCCACTTCGACCATCAGGCCCGCCGTTCCCGAGTCGATCCCCCCGAAACCGTGTTGGCGGCCGACCACGGTTTCGACGAGCCGCTCCGGGTCGTGACCCAATCCCCGGGTCCGCTCCCGCCATTCCTGGCGCAGCTCGGTGGGGGTGGGGTTGTGGGGTTTGGCGGGCCTACTATCCACGACAGCCTCCCGTTCCAGCTTCCATCGCTCGCTGGCGGTCGGGTCTCGCTCCAGGTCCTTACGGAACCGGCCGAGTTTCTCATCGAGGCGCCGCTGCATGTCGTTGGTGCGTTGGGAGAACTCGGCCAACAGCTCGGGGTCGAAGTCGGCGATCTCTGAAATGCCGTGCTCGGGCAACTCCCAGCGGACACCGAGGCGGCGGGTCATCTCAGAGCGCAGGTTGGCGTGATAGAGCGCCGAGAGGGTGCGCTGGTCGAGCTTGATGGTGCGGGCGTCGAGGGCGAGCCAGCGGCCGTCCGGTGCCGGTACCCGGTTGGCGATCACCGCGTGGGTATGCAGTTGAGGGTCGAGCTTCCGGCTGGTGTGCTGTCGGAACACCCCAACCACGATCCCCTCCGTATCCACGCACATGATGTGACCGTGGTAGCGCATCCGGGTGTGGGCATGGGTCTCGACCCAACCCAACACCGCTTGCACCGCGTCCTCGTGGGCCTCCACCACCTGACGGCGCACGTCAGGATCACCGAGCCCGAACAGGACCGACACCGACTTCGGTGCTGAGAAGGTGGCGTCGTAGCCCCGCACCGACCCCTCCCCGAACCGGCGCCCCAGATCCCGACCCGTCGCCGGATCATGCCCAGCCATCACCGCCAGGAAAGCATCGGAGTCCATCTCACCGTGGAGACCCAGACGATCGGCGCCCCGACCCCACCACCGGCCCGGCGGCTCATCACCGTTGAGGTAGTAGGAGGGCAGATGCTCGGTGTAATACCGCCCCGCCCCCACACCCTTCAACGTGGTCACCCGCACCGTCACGACACGCCTCCCCGCCACCGCCCACCGCAGGTGTGCACTCGTCTGTCCTGAAACGCCTTGGGTCGTGGCAGGAAGGTGGTCATCCGATCACAGTCCTCAGCAGGCATCCGTGATGGAGTCGAAGGTGTCGAAATGGGTGAGCATTCGGGTTCGAGCATTCCGTGTTGCGCGAGAGGAGAACGGTGCTGTGGGCAAACGAAACAGATGCCACACCGGAGAACAACTCGTTGCACGAAGGTGTGGGTCGTCGAGCGAGGTCCGGCAGGGGGCGGATTGAGCTGTTGATCCCGTCGTCGGGAGCAATGAGCTGTTCGAGGAAGTCAATGTCCATCAAGCGTCCTTGCTGACAGGTAATCGAGGGCATTGTTGAATCGGGGTCTCGCAAATCACTCGCAACAAAGTCACATCCCGCTCAAATCACCCGTCGGCAGGCCCAAGAGACCCGACGCAGCAGGGTTTCGCCAAACCCACCGAGAATGCCCCAGCCACCGAAGCCGTGCAGGCGCTACGAGGAATGCCGCGAGTGATTCTGCGAGTGGATTGCGAGGGTGGTCCATCAATATCCCGCCATGGAGAGACCCAAACCATGACACCAAGAGGATGTGGCGCGGATACGAGCATGAATCCATATCGCCCAAGAAACCAAACCACCCTGTCAGCAGAGTGTCAGGAACCCTGTCAAGGCGCGTTCAAAACACTCGCAGAACCCCAAAAACTCCAACCCCTACCGGCCAATCTGCGACATCAACGATCCCCCAAGACGCGCGTCTCCTTCCCGGTCGATCAGGGGTTCGGAGCGGAACTCGAATGCGATTCTGACATCCTGCTGACAGGGTCCAGCCGCAGGATCAACACATGGAAGCCTTAGATCGATTGCTCACCGTCGAGGAACTCGCCGAGTACCTCGGTGTGCCGGTCGCCACCATCTACGCCTGGCGCCACCGACATGAAGGTCCACCAGGGTTTCGGGTCGGCAAACACCTCCGGTACCGGTCGCGGGATGTCGAGGCGTGGATCGATCATCGACTCCAGCATGTCAGCCGCTGAGCAGGTGTCAGCATCGACCTGTACGTTAAGACCGGCAAGCGACGATCAGTCGGTCCCGACCGAGAGCTACGGCAACGAGTGGCCGGCCGAAGGATGGAGGAGAGGCATGGCACACATAAGGGACCGAGGGAAGGATCACGAGCGACGGTGGCAGGCCCGGTACCGCGATCCAGATGGCCATGAGAAGTCGAGAACCTTCGCCAGGAAGGTGGACGCGCAACGATGGCTAGACCAGGTGACAGCCGATCTGGTGACCGGCCGTTATGTGGACCCTCGGGCCGGGAGGGTCGCTCTGGCTGACTTCGCCGCACAGTGGCTCAAGTCGCAAACCTTCGACGCTTCCACCCGAGAGACGATGGAGTCGCGTGTCCGAACTCACATCCTGCCAACAATCGGAGACATGGAGCTACGCCACCTGAAACCATCTACTGTCCAGGCCTGGGTACGGAGCCGTCAGACCGTCGTCGCCCCCTCCTACTGCCGTCTTCTCCTCTCCAACCTGTCCACCATTCTCGCCGCCGCCGTCGAGGATGGGCTGATCCCCTCGAATCCGTGCGCGGCGTCGTCGGTGAAGGCACCTCGGGTGGATCGGCCCCGGGTGGTCCCCTGGTCTGTCGACACCGTCCACAGAGTCATCGATGCCCATCCTTATGGGCTGCGGGCTGTTCCGATGCTGGGAGCCGGCTGCGGGCTTCGTCAGGGTGAGATCTTCGGCCTCACCGTCGATGCGGTCGACTTCCTTCGTCGGGTGGTCCGCGTCCACCAGCAGCTGCGTCTCGTCGACAATCGGGTGGTGCTCGCGCCGCCGAAGGGAGGAAGAGAGCGGGAGGTGCCGCTACCCAACGTCGTGTCGCTGGCCCTGGCCGAACACCTCCAGCGGTTCGGCACATCGACCGTGGCACTCCCTTGGCGGGAGCCGAAGGGCGAGGAGCGGAGGGCTGCGTTGCTGTTCACAAACCGAACGCGGGGGCCTCTCACCCGTGCCTACTACACGCACAACGCCTGGAAACCCGCGCTCCTCGGCGCCGGGGTGGAGCGGAGCAGGGAGAACGGGATGCACGCCCTGAGACACCACTACGCCTCGGTCCTCCTCGAGAACGGCGTCAGCATCCGGGCGGTGTCCGAGTACCTTGGTCACCACGATCCCGGCTTCACATTGCGCACCTACGCCCATCTGATGCCTGAGTCGGAGGACCGGGCCAGGGCTGCGATCGACGCGGCACTCGGGAATCCCGCTGAATCCTCGCGGAACGCCAAGCAGGCCTGACCGCGTATCCCCTGGTCAGAGGGTTGTGTGAGCCCCTACCCCCCGATGTAGCTCATCTCCACTTTGGGCAGATCGACCGTTTCCGATGAGCGGATTTCGGAGTAGCGGTCATCGCGCGCCGCCCAGATCTCGCTGAGGGTTTTGACGATCTCTTCGTCGCTAGCGGTGCTGCGCAGCAAGGCACGCAAGTCGAAACCTTTGACTGCGAACAGGCAGGTGTAAAGCGCCCCGTCGGCGGAGATCCGGCCCCGGGTGCAGTCCCCGCAGAACGGCTGGGTGACCGAAGCGATCAACCCGATCTCGCCGCTGCCGTCCTTGTACCGGTAGCGGCGGGCCACCTCGCCCCGGTAGTTGGGGTCGATCGGCTCAATGGGCATCTCGGCGTTGATCATGGCCACGATATCGGCGGCCGGGACCACATCATCGAGTCGCCAGCCGTTGGTGTGGCCGACATCCATGAACTCGATGAAGCGGATGATGTGGCCGGTGTCCTTGAAGTGCCGGGCCATCTCGACAACCGTATGGTCGTTGACGCCCTGCTTGACGACCGCGTTGATCTTGACCGGACCCAGCCCTACCTCGTGGGCGACGTTGATCCCTTCGAGCACCTTGGCGACCGGAAAGTCGACGTCGTTCATGGCCCGGAACACAGTGTCGTCCAACGAGTCGAGGCTCACCGATATGCGGTCAAGCCCGGCGTCCTTGAGAGCCTGCGCCTTGCGGGCCAGCAGAGCTCCGTTGGTGGTCATAGTCAGTTCGAGGCCGCCCAGAGCCTTGAGCGAAGCGATGAGCTGCTCGAGGTCCCGGCGCAACAGCGGTTCCCCTCCGGTGATCCGTACCTTGTGGACACCCAGTTCCCTGGAAAGCCGGACCAGACGTTCGATCTCTTCAAAGGAAAGCAGCAGCTCCCGGTCGAGGAACTGGAAGTCGCGGCTGAAGATCTCTTTGGGCATGCAGTAGGTGCACCGGAAGTTGCACCGATCGGTGACCGAGATACGGAGATCCCGCAGAGGGCGTTTGAGCGTGTCGAACACGGGAACGGTCATGGAGCAAGCATGGTACTCGCTGGGAACGGTTTGGTTCCATGAGACCCAACCACATTCCGGCGTTTGGCTCACCGGAGAACCCGGGCAGATCTCCCTCGAGTCCCCCAAACCGGTGTCTCTACAGCCAATCCGGGGCCCACCAATTGCCGGACCGACCGGGCGGCCGGGGCAGCGAAGCGTGCTGTCCCTCCTCTCCGCACACATCCTTCTGCTTGACGTGCGACCACTCAGAGTGATATAACCATCACGGGGCGGATTGGTAGGCGCATACCCGGAAGGGGTGCACTGTGAAGCGCCTGACCACTCTGACCGTTTTGTTCCTCGTCGTTGCAGCACTGCCGGCGCTCGCCTCTTCCTCAATGGCGCTCCTCCCCGACGGCACTCCGATCGACGTCACCCTCGACGCTCCGCTGAACGGCACCGAGTATGTGCTGCCGTCGGGGTCGACTGGAGTCGATGTCGTCGTTGAGGGGACGGCCTCGGTCGGGTTCGGCGACGGTGACGCCACGGTCGTTTACGTTCTCGACGTTTCGGGCAGCGTGAACAGTGCCGCTTTGGGCAATTGCGGTGGCGATCTCAACGGCGACAGCATCCTCGACTCCATCCTGGATTGCCAAATCGCCGGCGTACTGGCCCTCAACGAAGCGGCCGCGATTTCTGGCTCTGTGGATGAGGTGGGTGTGGCGGTGTACGGTCGCTTCGGGGTCGCCGCCGACATGACACCGGCTGGAGCCGATGATCCGACCACGACGCCGGATGCCGGTCCCGGAGACGTGGCAACGGTCGCCCGTTCGGTGGTGGCAGCAGTCGGCCAGGCGGGGCCGACCCAGTTCACCCCCAAGGACGTGAACCGCGACCGGACCAACTTCGCGGCCGGTCTGGCGGCTGCCAAGACCGTCGTCGATGCCAGCAGCAACGACACCAACATCGTGGTGTTCCTTTCCGACGGGCAGAGCAACTTCGGCGGGCTCGCCACCTTCACCAGCA
>JAOTUY010000034.1 GCA_029863625.1 Acidimicrobiia bacterium | reverse complement strand
CAACCGGGCTGTCCAACGAACGAACTACCCGCCCCACCCCACTCTCACCACCAGCAGCGGGACAGCGTGACCTAACAAGAGCATGCCCCCAACGCCAGTCGCCCAACCCTGTCGTGTCCGCCCACCCCGCACCGCACCCTGACAACCAAACCAAGAACGCGAAAACCACCACTTGACACCAAAGGAGCCTCAATCGGCGCTACCTCCCCCTTTGATTGATGACCGGCGCGGCGAGCTAACCCGCCCCGGTTAGGAACCCGGCTACGAGGTCGGCTACCCCCCGCGGTTGCTCACCGACCACCGCGTGTCCGGCGTCCGGAATCATGCGCAGCGTTCCGTGCGGCAATGATCGGGACATGGCAGTTGCGATGGACGCGTATTTCTTGTCGAGTGAGCCGGCGATCACCAGCACCGGCATCAGAAGATCTCCCAGGCGATCGCCGAAAAACGGCTGCGTCCCCTGCCCCATCCCGACCAGCGCGGCCGCCAGGCCTTCGGCCGTGTTCTCGAGACGGGCGGCTCGGTCGGTGGCTCTCCAGGTTGCACCCCGCCGCTCGAGACCCTCGAACATGGGCCGGGCCAGCCACCGGTCGAGAAACACCCCGAGGCCTCGCGCCTTGAGCTCGTCGACAAGGGCCAAGTCTGAGCGGCGCCGCTCCGCCCGCACGGACTCGTCCTCGATACCGGCCGAGGCTGAGACCAGGACGAGATGTGACAGAAGCTCGGGGCGTTCGAGCGCCACCGCCAACGCCACCCGCCCTCCCTGGGAGTATCCCACCAGCGGCACAGGACCGCCCGCCGCAGCAAGCACCTCAGCGACGCCCTTCACCGCCGACGCGAAGGAAGCGGGAACCCCGACCGACCGTCCGTGACCGGGAAGATCCGGGCCCAGCACTTCTCTACCCAGCAGGTCGGCCAGTTCCCGATACATCTCACCCGTCTGCGTGAAGCCGTGCAGGACCACCAGAGGTGGCGGTTCACCCGCAAACCGCCGGACCCACAATCCTGCGCTTTCTTTCATGGGTTGTATTGTGGCCGCTCATGAAGCGGACCAACCGCAACTACGCATTCACCACTGCCTTCGTCGAGGCCCTGGCGGGTCTTGGACTGCGCCATGTGTGCATCACTCCCGGATCGCGCAATAGCCCGCTTGCATTTGCGTTCGCCGATCACCCCGGCATTACCGACTGGATCCACCACGACGAACGGTCGGCGGCCTTCTTCGCTCTGGGCGCGGCCGCCACCACCCGCCGGCCCGTGGCGGTGGTCACCACTTCGGGAACGGCGGCAGTCGAGTTGCATCCCGCAGCTGTTGAGGCACGGCTGAGCCGCGTACCCCTGCTGTTGCTGACGGCCGACCGCCCACCGGAGCTGCGCGACGTCGGCGCACCGCAGGCGATCGATCAACTCAACCTCTTTGGAACCGCCGCCAAGTGGTTCCACCACGTGGCCACCCCGGACCCGCGCCTGGGTAGATACCCCGCCACCCTGGCCACCCGGGCCTGGGCAACGGCCCTTGACCTCCCGGCCGGTCCGGTGCACCTCAATTTCCCGTTTCGCGAACCGCTGGCTCCGGTCGTGGTGCCCGGCGACGTCGAGGAGCCCTCTGGTGCATGGGAGCCCCGACGCTACGTGCCGGGACGCATCGAAATCGATCCCGCTGCTCTCGAGGAGATCGGCCGGGAAGTATCCGCCCGGCGGACCTTACTCATCGCCGGACCATTGGATCGTCCCCTTTTCCCGGAAGCAGCCGCGGCATTGGCCGCCCGGGCCCGACTACCCATAGTGGCCGATCCACTTTCACAGCTCCGAGCCGGCGATCACGATCGGACCCACGTGATCACGACAGGAGATCCACTCGCCCGGGTCGGGCGGTTCGATACCGATCTGCGACCGGAGGTCGTGATCCGCTTCGGAGCGATGACCACGTCAAAAGCCCTCGCGAGCTGGTTGGCCGACCACGCTGAGGTGCCGCAGATTGTGATCGAAGAGGCCGACTGGCGCGATCCCGGGGCGAGTGCAACCACCATGGTCCGCACCGATCCGGTTTCGTTCGCCCGTCAGCTGGCCGAGGTGATCGAAGCAGCCCCATCCGACTGGGCTACGGCATGGATTGACGCCGATCGGGTGGCCCGCGCCAACCTAACGGGCTCGCTGGTGTTCCCAAGCGAGCCGGCGGTCGTAGCAGCCCTGGCCGCGGCTATTCCCGATGAAACCATCCTCTACGTTGGATCTTCGATGCCGATCCGTGACGTCGATGCCTTCTTCCCATCCATCGACCGACGAGTGCGCATCCTGTCCAACCGGGGCGCCAACGGAATCGACGGACTGATCTCGTCCGGACTCGGTGCCGCCGCCGCGGGTCAACCGGTCGTCATCTTGAGCGGTGACCTTTCGCTCCTCCACGACCTCACGGCGTTGGGCGCGGCGGCCCGATTCGGGCTTCCCGTCACGGTGATCGTCGTTAACAACGACGGCGGCGGGATCTTTCACTTCCTGCCACAAGCTGCTTTTCCCAAACACTTCGAACGGTTGCTTGGCACCCCGCACGGCACCGATTTCCAGGCGGCAGCCGATCTATTCGGGATCGAACACCACCTGGTGGAAAGCAACTCAATCTTCACAACATTGGTCGGAATGCCAACCGAAAGCCCGCGACTGATCGAAGTTCGGACGGACCGCAGCGAGAACGTTGCCATTCACGACAAGGCCTGGCAGGCGGTAGCCGGGTCGTAACCGGGGCTACGCCTCGGTCAGCAGGTTCAAAAGGGGGCGAAACTTCAGTCTGGTCTCTTCCAGTTCCCGTTCGGGACGCGAACCGGCCACGATTCCTGCCCCGGCATAGAGACGCGCCGTGTCACCCCTGACCAGAGCACAGCGAAGCGCTACGGCGATCTGCCCATTGCCACTGCCGTCGGTCCATCCGATTCCACCCGAGTACCAGCCTCGATCGATGCTCTCGGCCTTCCCGATGAACGCCAGAGCCTCGGAGAGCGGCACACCGGCGACGGCCGGAGTCGGATGGAGGTCGCCGGCGACCTCAACAACGGATAGGGAAGACTTGAGGGCTCCAACAACTTCTGAGGCGAGATGCTGGACATTGGCCATCTTCAGCAGAACCGGTGTCGACGGTGCGGTGAGCTGCCCCGTGATCGGGCCGAGTCTGGCGACGATGTCATCCACGACCACCGAATGTTCCCGGCGGTCCTTTTCGCTCGCCATCAGCGCCTCCCCGAGCGCCCGGTCTTCTTCCTCACCTTCGCCGCGCGGAGCAGACCCGGCCAGCGGCTGCGAACGCACTCGCTCACCCTGGCGTTCAATCAGAAGCTCAGGGGAGGCGCCGACGAAGGTCCCGTCGGCCTCCTGCCAGCCAAAAGCAAAACATCCTGGATAGGCCGACCGCAGTCTTCCCACCAAATCGAAAGGCGCCGGCGCCACATCGGCACGAACGATCACCGTGCGCGCCAGGACCACTTTGTCCATGGTTCCCTGCCGAATCGCGTCGACGGATTCCCTTACCGTCGCCACCCAATCAGCCGGAGCGGGACGCGATTCGATGGCATGATCGGCCGCTTGCATGCCGATGGGCGGTTGCTGCACCTTCAGGTCGGCCAGGGTCGCCAGCACCTCCCCGGCACCACGTCCCGGCGGCAAGGTCACCATCAGGCGGCGCGAACCCATCTGGGAGACCACCGTTACGATTGGCACGACGGCCGCGGTCGACGTGAAACCATCCCATTCGGACCGGTGAGGTCCGTCCGCATCAAACGAGAACCCGACCAGGGCCCGAAGCTGCGGGCTGACGGCTTCCATCCATTCGAGGGAAGCCGCCAGCGCTTGGAACCGATCGTGGCCAAAAGGTGCGACCGTCCGCCAGGCGGCGCCCAGTCCACCTATCTCGGATTCACCCGGCTTTCCGAAATACGCGGCAGTCGAAAACAGGGCCGATCCAGCTCTGACCAGATCGAGTGGGTCTACGTCGACGGCGACCGAGGCAGACCGGAATTGGCGCAGGTCGCCGGAGAGTTGGTCCGCGAGTTGTTCGAGCGCTGAAGACAAAATGAGCACAGCCCGGCATTCTAGGTTGATCGGGTCGCTCAATCGGCGGCGAGACGTTCCAGCTCTTCGGCGATTCGGCCTGCAATCAGATCGGGTCGTTCCATCGGCAGGAAATGGCCCGCCCCGCCGACGACAAAATAGCGGCCGTCCGGGAACTCACCGGCGAGATGTGTGGCGAAGGCCTGGGGAAACGTGTCGGACAGTTCGCCGGCGATGACCAGGACCGGGCACTCGACTTCGGACAGCCGCTCATACGCTCCGTGTGCAGTACCGGACCGGTAGACATCAGCCTCGAGGTCCGGATCACATGCGAGCCAGAAGCGGCCCTGGCGTTCGACCAGGCCGCCATCAACATACGCTCGGAGGGCACGAACATCCCATGACCCGAACGCAGCTTTTGATGAGAAGTTCTCCAACGCTTCCTCGGGAGAAGCGAACGAGGCCCTTCGCCGCATGGCCCCGACGGCGAGCGGGTTCGTCTCGATACGCTGGAAGGGAGGCGGAAAAGTGATCGGCTCGATGAGGATGAGGCCGTGCAAAATCCCGGGATCGAGCAGTTCGGCCATTACCAGCGTTGCCCCACCCATCGAGTGACCCACTCCGAACCTCGGCCCCGTTGACCCGGAGCTATGGATTACTTCCAGAGCGGCGCGGGCTGTGTCCCACCAGTCGAACGGGGTCGACGCTGGTGGGGAGCCACCATGGCCGGGAGCATCCCACGCCGTAATCGAACCATCCCAGGCCGCGGTCCGCAGCCCGGCGGCGACGGGATCCCAGACCTCCTTGCAGAACCCGGTGGCGTGGGCCAGAAAAACGTGGCCGGACGCCGACCCGGGCCAATCCAGACGGGTAATGGTGGGAGCCGGCGGTCTCCTAGGTGTCGTCAACTTCAAACGCAACGTCGCTCTCCATCCTCACAACGCCATCGATGCGACGTACCATCTCCTCGAGTAAACGCTTGTCGGTCCGAGTCGGCAAAAGACCCCTCAGCAGGACGACCCCGTCGCTCACTTTCACGTCGAGAGAATCACCTTTCAGCAACAGGACCCGGTCGATGATGTCCTCACGGATTTCATCCTCGATAACATCGTCGGGCCGGGTGAAGACGGTTACCACGTCCCCGCGGCTGATGATTCCCTGCAGCACCCCTTCGTTATTCACGACCGGGAGTCGCTTGACATGGTGGTGGGACATGATCCGAGCGGCTTCGGTGACGCTCGCTTCCGGGTAGATCACGACCGGGTGGGTGCTCATCACCTCACCCACCGTCTCCGCTTCCACAACTGCGTCCGGTTTGTGCATGAGCGCATCGAGCAACCTCCGACGGCTGCGGTCTGCTTCCCTCTCGAGGAAATCGGCTTCCGTGATAATCCCAACCAGCGCGCCTTCGGCATTGACTACCGGAAGCCCGCTCACCCCCCGTTCAACCATCTGACGGGCGGCCATCTTGAGGCTGTCCTCCGGAGAAACCGTCAGAACATCGATGCTCATGATGTCGAGCACCCGCATCGTTAACCTCCTTTGACCACCAGCACATCGCAGTGAGCGAGGTGCAGTATCCGGTGGCTGGTGCTGCCCAGAAAGAGAGCGGCCAGCTCACCCCTGCCGCGCGTGCCGATCACAATCAGCTCGGCCCCGACCCCCTCAGCGTATTCAACGAGTGCGTCCGCCGGATACCCGGTCAGATCAACTCGCGTTACCTTGGTCGACGCTTCTTCGAGGATCGGATCGGCATTCGCCCATACGGAATCTCTTTGCGCTTTTTCGAGCTGAACTATGTCCGCCGGCACCTGATTCAGAACGGCCAGGAGGGTGCCGGGGATGTGGACAGCATGGACGACATGCAGTTCTGACTGGAGGGATTCGGCCAGCTCAATGGCCCTGCGAAGTCCCCGGGAACTGGACTCAGATTCGTCTATACCAACAACTATGGTCATAAGGGTGGCTCCCCCCACTGTTCGGGTGGATATTGCTGTTCTTTGCGGGCTGCCAGTCGCGCCGCGTAAGCGGCAGCTTCTGTTCTCCGCGTCATTTCGAGTTTGCTGAGCAGATTCGACACATAATTCTTGACCGTTTTCTCGGCGAGGAACATCTCATCGGCGATCTCCCGGTTGGTGAGACCGTCTGCGATCAGGTCGAGAATCTTGCGCTCTTGCGGTGACAACCGCGCCAGAAGAGGATCGTCCGGTTCTTCGCCGCGGATTTTGCGGAAGACACGCTCGGTCATGGTGGGATCCAGCAGCGACTCACCCCGCCCGACCCGCCGGACGCTCTCCACCAATTCATCACCCTTGATGCGTTTCAGGACGTACCCGGACGCACCGGCCACGATCGAGGCGAACAGGGCCTCTTCGTCGGCAAACGACGTCAACATGAGAACCTTGATATTCGGCCATCGTGATCGGATCTCCCGACAGGCTTCGATACCAGTGGCGTCCGGTAGCCGAACGTCCATCACCACGACATCGGGCGAGTCATATCCGACCCGACGAACACCCTCCTCGGCGGTACCCGCTTCGCCGACCACCTCTATGTCCTCCTGGGCGTCGAGCAGAGCCTTCAGACCCTGTCGGACAATCTCATGGTCATCCACTATCAACAAGCGCAAACCTATTGCCTCCTGGTCTATCACCAGGCTACTTGCAGCGAGAGTGTGCTGAGGAATGCCGTTGCGCAGGTGGGCGGTCAGGCGCGCCGGGCGCAAGGCCGCAGCTTTCGCCTGTACTGGCGGAACCGAGAACGCTGTGACGCCTGGTTGACGAGATGCGCGACATGCATTGCTCAGCGGGCTCCGGGAACCGGCCGATGCACGTGGACCCCACGGCCCGGGTTAGCCTGGCCCCATGCATCAACCGATCATCCCTTCCGATCGATTGGCGAAGCTGGTGGCGGCGGCTTCGGCGGTCACCCGCCAAACCGACTTGACTGCGGTGCTTCGTACCACGGTTGCCACCGGGATGGAGCTCACCGGAGCGGCCTACGGCGCCCTCGGTGTGCTGGGAGAACACGGTGCACTCATCCAATTTGTTCACGCCGGTTTCGACCCGGAAATCCCGGGCGCGATCGGCGCCCCACCTCAGGGACGTGGACTGCTAGGCATCATCAGCGAAATGGGCAAGACGGTACGAATCGACCGGATCAGCGACCACCCTGATTTTGCCGGATTTCCACGGCATCACCCTTCGATGGAGACCTTCCTCGGCATGCCGGTTACGGTTGGCGGCGAGACGTTCGGCAACCTCTATCTCACCGAAAAACCCGGAGGGTTCACGGCTGATGACGAGGCCCTCGCGGAAGCACTGGCTGCGATCGCCGGCTCGGCGATCGCTACCTCCCGGATGCACGGCCGACTGCGCCGCGCTGCGGTCGTCGAGGACCGCGAGCGCATCGCCCGCGACCTCCACGATGCGATCATCCAGGATCTCTTCGCCGTCGGTCTCTCCCTACAATCGTTGGGACAGAAAGTCGAGAACACGGCGGTCAAGACCAGCCTGACTGAGTCCGTTCAGCGGCTCGACGAGGCGATTTCGTCGCTCCGCAAGTTTATCTTTGACCTTCGCCCGCCGGTGTGGACACGTCGCAGCCTGAAAGGAGAGCTGTCGGATCTGGTCGGTCAGCTGGCCGAGCCGTACAAGGCAAGCATTGATCTTGCCGTGACCGGGGAGATCAACGACCTCCCCGCCGAGGTCGTCAGCGACGTGGTTCAGGTCGTTCGCGAAGCAACCAACAACGCCCTGCGGCACTCCGGGGTGGGAAGAGTGACCGTTAGCGTGCACCGAGGGGCCGACCGGCTCGTCATCACCGTGGCAGACCGGGGGCGCGGTTTTGACCCGGACACGGTCGAGCGAGGTATGGGTCTCGACAATCTGCGGGCCCGGGCGCGCGATGCCAACGGTGATACTGAGATCATCAGCCGGGCGGGATTCGGCACCACGGTCCGGGTGATCTTGCCCGCCTGAGGTCCCATCGGCGTACTCCCTACACGACCGCCACGGCTGCCGGGTTACGCCGCTTTTCAATGAAGCGTTCGGCGGCGGCCACCACCAGGAAACTGGCGACGGTCATTCCGGCGATGACGATCCACTCGATGAGATCGATCGGCACCGTGGCGAAGAGTTCGTTGCCCAACCGGGTGTAGACAACGCCCACCTGTAGGAAGAACGGCACTACGGCCGCGATGAGCAAAGTGGGATTTCCCCCAAAACCCACCATCCTCACTCCCGGCCCCTCGGCCCGGACATTGAAGGCATGAAGTAATTGGACGGCAACCAGAGTGGTGAACATCAGCGTTCGCACGTACTCCCACTCGGCTCCCTTCAGGTAGTGGCCGTAAAAGGCGACACCGAGCGTGGCCACCGCCAGAATGGAGCCCTGTCCCAGAATTCGGAGCAAACGGGGGGGCGCCAGCATTTCCCTGCCTCGATCCGGGGGTAGAGACATGATCCCCGGTACGGCCGGATCCAGTCCCAGGGCGATGGCCGGCAGCCCATCCGTGATCAAGTTGATCCACAGTAACTGGGTGGGCAGAAGCGGTTCCCCCAGGCCGCCGAATAACAGGAAGCCGAACAGCATGACCAGGACCTCGCTGGCGTTGCATGACAACAGGAAGTAAACGACCTTCTTGAGATTGGCAAAGATGGCTCGACCCTCTCGCACCGCGCTGACGATGGTGGCGAAATTGTCGTCGGTGAGCACCATCGCCGATGCTTCTTGAGTCACGGCGGTCCCACTCCCCATGGCCACTCCGATATCGGCGGCCCGGAGCGCCGGAGCATCGTTGACTCCGTCCCCCGTCATCGCAACAATCTCTCCCCTGGCTTGCCAGGCGTGCACGATCTTCACCTTGTCGACCGGATCGACCCGGGCGTACACCTCGTGGCTTTCCACCTGCGCGACCAGCTCATCCTCAGAGGTTTCCCTCAGCCGATCGCCGGACATGACCCGGCCGGTCTCGCTGAGAATCCCTATCTCCCGTCCGATGGCCTCGGCCGTCACGGGATGGTCTCCGGTCACCATGACAACCCGGATACCGGCCTCGTGAGCCAAAGCCACGGCCGGGCCTGCCTCCGGGCGGACCACATCGCTCATTCCCACAATGGCGACGATGACCAGATCCGTCTCGGCAGCTTCGAGATCGGCCGGGCGGGCGGAAAACTCCCTGTAGGCCAGGGCCAGGGTTCGGAGTCCCCTGGCAGCCATCGCCGTGGCGATGGTCATCGCTGCTGCCCGGCGCTCCTCCCGGATGGGTTCAACGCCGCGCTCGGACGCGACCATCGTTGCCCGCTCCAGCACCACCTCAGGAGCTCCTTTGGTCGCCAGCAAGTACCCCTCTCCCCAGGTGTGGAACGTACTCATGCGCTTGCGGCGGCTATCGAATGCGACCTCGTCAAGGCGAGGATGCGCTTCCCTCAGGGGCCCCGGATCAATCCCCATGTCTTCGGAGAGCGCAAGGAGCAACGCCGTTTCAGTCGGATCGCCCAGCGGCCCTTCCGGTCCCAATTCCCCGTCGTTGCACAAGGCCGCTATCTGAGCGAAGCGCTGAACCCGCTCGTCGGCTGCGTCGGTCTCGGATGGGACCTGGCGACGGTCGGTGAAAGCGATATCATTCACCCTGATCCTGTTCTGGGTCAGTGTGCCCGTCTTGTCGGTGCAGATGACGCTGGCCGAACCGAGTGATTCGACTGCCGGCAACCTCCGAACGATGGCGTGCTCCCTGGCCATCCGCTGCACGCCGCGCGCCAGCGTTATGGTCACTACCGCCGGCAACCCTTCGGGGATGGCCGCCACCGCCAGGGCCACGGCCGTCAGGAACATCAGCGGTGCATCGAAACCCTGCAGGAGGCCCAGCCCAAAAATGACGGCGGCGATGCCCAAGGCCAGGAGACCGATCCGCTTGCCGACCCGATCGAGTGACACCTGGAGCGGCGTGGGAGGTTCTTCCTCGCTCAACAGCTCAGCAATCTGACCCATCGCAGTCGCCGGTCCGGTAGCCGTCACCATCACCCGGGCCCGGCCGGCTGCGACGGCCGTCCCGGAAAAAACCATCGAGGTTCGGTCGGCGAGCGAAGCCGCCCCGGACACAGCGCCGACGGTCTTCTCGACCGGCAAAGACTCACCGGTCAGGAGCGACTCGTCTACCTTGAGGTGAACCGCCTTCGCAAGTCGGCCGTCGGCGGGGACCAGGTCGCCGGTCTCGAGCACAATGACATCACCGGGGACCAAGTCTGCCGACGGAATCCTTAGCTCCGATCCATTCCGGACAACCCGAGCGTCGGGAGCCGTCATCTCTTTGAGTGCCGCGAGCGCCTCTTCCGCCCGGCTTTCCTGCGTGTAGCCGATCGTGGCATTCATCAATACGATCGCGAGGATCACGATGGCATCGACCCAGTCATTCAGAATGACGCCACTGATGAAGGCGGCCACGAGCAACACCCAGATCAGAGCGTCGGCGAACTGGCCAAGGAAGAGGCGAAGCCGGGACGGGCCTCCGCGGGTCTGGAGGAGGTTGGGTCCTGATTCTCCGAGCCGGCGCGCCGCTTCGTCCCATCCGAGACCGGACTCGAGATTGGTTCCCAGCTCGGCTTCAGTCTGCAGCGCCGGGAGAGCGTGCCAAGCCTGTGCCACCGGGGCGGGTTCGTGCATTGTCATGCCGGGTCGACTCTAGAAGACAACGGAGCGACGGATGTCGGGCATCCAGTGAACCGGGCTGCACGGCACCAAGAGAACTCGACCCCAGCACGCCGTTCAACCACCCGGAGTAACATACCCCATAGGGTATGCAATGGAGGTCTCGATGCAACTGGATGACGCCACCATCGCAGAAGTGATGCCGCGTCTGCGCCGAATTGAAGGTCAGGTTGCCGGCATTGCGCGTATGGTGGAAAGTAGTCGCGAGTGCCGGGATGTTGTGCAACAGATAGCGGCGGCCTCGAAGGCCCTCGACCGGGTTGCCTACAAGATGCTCGCCGCGCACCTCAAGAGCTGCCTTCTCGATGAGGAATCTGCGGCAGCATCGGGTTACACCCCACAAGAGCTCGAGAAGCTCTTCATGACGCTGGCCTAACGGGAGAGTGCAATGAAACAGACCCGCTACGGAATGGTTGTGACCACGAGCCGTTCGATGGCCGAGGCCGAGGCGGCGATCAGCGAGAGCCTGGCGAGTGAAGGCTTCGGGATTCTCAGCGAAATCGACGTCGCCGCCACGCTAAAACAGAAACTGGGAGTCGATCGAGCTCCCTACAAGATTCTCGGAGCCTGCAACCCGCTCCTGGCCTACCGGGGGCTGGAAGCAGAAGAGGACCTGGGGTTGCTGCTGCCATGCAACGTGGTGGTCTACGTCAAGGGCGATAAGACGGTCGTAGCGGCCCTCGAGCCGCAGTTGATGGCCGACGTAACCGACAATCCCGAGCTGCAGGATATCGCCACGGAAGCGCGGGGCCGGCTCCAGAAGGCGCTCGCCCGACTCGAGGCGTGAACCGGCTGCCGGGCCCATACCCGGTGCACCGGGGCAACGAGTTTCTGGCATCCAGCCCACGGGAAAGTAACAGGCGTCACGCATCAAGCCTGCACGTCTCCGCTCCGCTTTTTCGACTCTTTCTGGCTGGTTGCTAGTGGCTGGTTGCCGGTCGCTACTCGGGTACTAGCCTCAAGCCAGGAGGAGACGGAATTGCCGGCAAGAGTAGTTGTCGTAGGTGGGGGTGTCGGGGGGTTGCTAACCGCCAATCTCCTGGCCAAAGATCTCGATCGTACCCAGGCCGCCATCACGCTCGTCGACGCCACCGGCATGCACGTTTTCCAACCCGGGTGGCTGTACGTTGCCCTCGATAAGGCCAATGCCCGGTGGTTGGCTCGCGACACCCGGGCCCTCCTGCGTCGGGAAGTCCGTCTCGTCATCGATGAAGCTTCACACATCGACGTAACCAACCGCCGGGTTGATCTGATGAGGGGAGACCATCTCGAGTTCGATTATCTCGTTATCGCCACGGGTGCCACGCTGGCCCGCGACGAGATCCCCGGTCTGCGGCACACCACGCACGATTTCTACTCTTCGGCTGGGGCCGAGCGCCTCCGCGAAGCACTGCGCGGTTTTTCCGGCGGAAATCTGGTCGTGTCCGTTCCTCCGATGCCGTTCAAGTGCCCACCAGCACCGGTCGGGTTCACCCTTCTCGTAGATGAGTACTTGCGCAGGAAAGGAGTTCGGGAGCAGACGAAGATCACCTACGCCTCGCCGCTCAATCGCGTGTTCCCCATTTCGTCGGTGGCCGGCATGGTCGACGATCTCTTCGCGAAGCAAGGAATCGAAGCTCGGACTGGTTTCCAGCTGCAACGAGTCGAGGCGCACTCCCTCGTGTCTGCCAACGGCGAGGAGGAACCCTTCGACCTTGCCGTCAGCATCCCGCCCAACCGGGGCGCTCCCATCGCGGCATCGTCCGGCCTCGGGAACCATCAGGGATGGATTCCTGCCGACCCTCGCACGATGGCCGTCCTGGGGACCAAAGACATCTATGTTGTCGGCGACGCAAGCAATCTCCCCACCTCCAAGAACGGATCAACGGCCCATTTCGAAGCCCCCCGGGTCGCCGAGCAGATCGTTGCCGCAATAGAGGACCGCGTCCCGAATCCGGTCCGCTCGCGGTACCGGGGGCTCGTGATCTGCCCGCTTGAGGTGGGCGGCGGCAAGGCAACGGTTCTGGTATTCGACTACGATCGCCCCCCTCGACCGCTCCGACCGAGCCGTCTCTGGCACACCGCAACCTGGCTTTTCAACCGGACCTACTGGTTCACCGTCAAAAACGGACGGTTGTAGAAAAGATGGACGGTGAAAAGCGGCCACGTCGAGAAGGTGTTGCATGGGGAAGGTAGCGGGAATCGGTGGAGTCTTCCTCGACAGCAACGATGCGCCCGCGCTGGCAGATTGGTACCGCCGTCACCTGGAGATCGAGTTCGAGACACACCCCGATAACAACTCCTTCTATGTCGTCTTCCGAACCCGCGATCTCGTTTCCGGCGAGATTCGACAGAACCCGGTCTTCGCCATCAACCAAACCGATACAACGCTCGCCCCGCCCCACGAGCGAGGGGTGACCGTCAACCTGCGGGTGGACGATCTCGAGCGCACCCTCAGCCGGCTGGCGGTCGAAGGTGTCTCGGTCGACGAGCAGCGCATCGCCTGGGAAGGTGGCAAGCACGGATGGATCCGGGATCTCGACGGAAACCGGCTTGAGCTCTACGAGGAACTCCCCTTGCCTGCCGACTCTCCGTATCGATAGTTCGCCGCCCCACGCCCGGCGACCACCAACCCCACCCTTGGTCCCACTCAATAGGGTCTTTTGGCCCCATAGTTAGCTGCAGAGAGCGATCTAGCGTGCAGAACATGCATAGTCCGCATTCGCTGCAGTAACAGTAGGCCCCCTCCATGAGCATGCTCACCACCAAAGACCTCCAACAACTACTGCAGGTCGACCGCTCTACCATCTATCGCATGGCAGAGGCGGGTCAGTTGCCCGCCATGAAGGTTGGACGTCAGTGGCGTTTCCCGGCGGATCGGATCGACCGCTGGCTCGAGGATCGCAATATGCACCCTGCCACAACGACCCGGCGTCCGGACCTCGATCTCAACGGCAACTCGCTGAGCGCTCTGCTCCCATCCAATTACATCACGTCCCTGGGCGACCTCATCGGTGAAATGCACGGTGTGATGGTGGTGGTGACCGATATGGAGGGCGAACCGCTCGCAGAGCCTTCCAACCAGTGCGGTCTCTTCAAACTGGTCAACGAGCAACCGGGCGCCGTTCGCCAATGCGTCGCCGTTTGGCGGGACCTGGCCCAGGACCTCGATCTCGCCCCCCGGTTTGCGCCCAGCCATCTGGGCTTGCTGTGCGCCCGGAGCTATCTGCGGGTCGGTTCAGAACTGAGAGGGATCATCCTCGCCGGCGGAATCGCCCCGAGCCACTGGCCTCCACCCGCCCAAGAGATCGAAAGAATGTCCACCGAATTTGGTATCGACGCCAGCCTCATCTCCGGTCATGTCGACGAGGTCTTCCACCTCAACCTCGAGGCCGAGCAACGGGTGCTGGCCCTCCTCCCCCGACTCGCCAGATTTCTGTCGGAAGTAGCCAACGAACGCAAACAACTCTTCAGCAAGCTCGACGCCATTGCCGCGCTCGCCGGGGTTACCACAAGCTGAGAAGGAGCTCACGAATGAAGAAGCTGCTGGTCCTGGGCGCCGGAACTGCCGGCACCATGGTGGTCAACAAACTCCGCCACAGACTCGACGCCGACGAATGGCAGATCACCGTCGTCGACCAGAACCCCACGCACTATTACCAGCCGGGATTTCTTTTCATCCCTTTCGGCATGTACGGCCGTCATGACGTCGTGAAACCGAAGCGGGATTTCATCCCACCCGGCGTCGACATGATCCAGGCCGAAATCGAAGAGATCGAGGCAGACAACAATCGGGTGAAGATAGAAGGTGACCGCCGGCTCGACTACGACTTCCTGGTCATCGCCACGGGAACACACATTGCCCCCGAAGAAACCCCCGGTCTTGAAGCGCTCGGCGACGAAGGCCCCGATAACGTGCACACCTTCTACACGCTCGAGGGTGCGATGAAGCTGGAGAAGCAACTCCGCACCTTCCGGGGCGGCAAACTCGTGATGCATATCACGGAGATGCCGTTCAAGTGCCCGGTCGCCCCGCTCGAGTTCATCTTCCTGGCCGACTGGTGGCTCCAGGAGCAAGGCCTGCGGGACGACACCGAGTTGACGCTCGTCACCCCCCTGCCCGGCGCCTTCACCAAGCCGGTTGCATCAAAGGCGCTGGGCGGAATGCTGGAAGAGAAGAAAATCAGCCTGGTCGCAGATTTCAACGTCGAACGGGTCGACCTCGAAGGCAACAAGATCATCGCCTATTCCGAAGATGAGGTCGACTACGACCTGCTGGTGACGGTGCCGCTCAACATGGGCGCGGCCGTCGTCGGACGGTCGGGCCTGGGCGACGAACTGAACCACGTCCACGTCGACAAGCACAACTTCTTGTCGAAGAAGTACAACAACATCTTCGCTCTCGGGGACGCGGCCGCCCTGCCGACTTCGAAAGCGGGATCGGTTGCTCACTTCGCCGTCGAGTTGTGGACGGAGAACTTCCTCCGCTACATCGACGGTCTGGAGATGCTCGAACAATTCGACGGTCATGCCAACTGCTACATCGAGTCGGGACACGGCAAGGGCCTGTTGATCGACTTCAACTACGACACCGAACCCCTCCCCGGCAAATACCCGCTCCCGGGCATCGGACCTTTCTCGCTTCTCGAAGAGACCGAGATGAACCATTGGGGCAAGCTGATGTTCCGCTGGATGTACTGGAACATCCTGCTCAAAGGCAAGGAAATGCCGGTTCCGGCTCTGATGTCCATGGCCGGCAAATGGAGCGCAGGACGATGACTACCGCGACCATGACTCCGGCCTCTCTCGAGGAACTCAATCGCAAGCTCGACGGGTTGACCGCCCAGGTGGAAGCGATCGCCAACGAGGTAGTCATCCAGCGCCAGCGCCGCGAGGCGTGGGTGGAGTTGCTTGAGGACGTGCGCCCGATCACCTCCCAGGCCTTCGACATGGCCGTCGAACAGCTCGACGAGGTCGAGGAATACGTCAATCTCGCCGATCTTGGCCATCTTGGCAAACGCCTCATACGGAACACCAGGAACCTCGAAAAGATGCTCGACCAGCTCGAAAGCATGATGGAGCTAATCCGCGACGCCACCCCCATCGGACGGAGCGCCTTCATCTCGCTCATGGAGAAACTGGAGGAATTCGACCGAAAGGGATACTTCGAATTCGCACAAGAAAGCTTCGGCGTTCTCGACGAGATCGTTGACTCCTTCACCAAGGAGGACGTCCGGGCCTTGGGCGACAACATCGGACTCATCCTGCAGACGGTCAAAGAGATGACCCAACCGGAAATCATGGGCCTGGTCAGCCGGACGGCCTCAACCGTTCGGGAGCAGGATATTCCCGAGAACATCACCTTGCGAACTCTCATCAAGCAGATGCGAGATCCGGCCGTGAAACGAGGCCTGGCCAAGGTGCTCATGACCTTGCGTACCGTCTCTGGGGACAGCCCCGGGTCCGATGAGGCAACCTAGTTGTAGAGAAAGGAGATAGCCATATGGCTACGGAATTGATAGGTGGTTTGGAAGTCCACGTGGACGACGAGGGGTTCATGACGGACCCGAACGAATGGAACGAAGAACTGGCTCCGGCTCTTGCCAAGGAGATCGGCATCGACGAGTTGACCGACGGTCACTGGAAGGTCATCCGCTTCCTGCGCGAGGACTTTGCCCGGGAAGGCCAAACGGCGACGCTGCGGCGGGTTTCGACCATGGCCAACGTCCCGACCAAGGAGCTGTACGAGCTTTTCCCGAAGAAACCGGCCAAGAAGATGTCCTACGTCGCCGGCCTCAAGAAGCCTGTTGGATGCGTGTGAGAATCACGAGAAAGGAGCAATCACTTGCCTCCGAAGTTTGACGATGAAACAACCGACCGAAAGCTCTGCATCATTGTCTCCAAGGGAACAATGGAGTGGGCAACCGCCGCCATGGTGCTCGGCAACGCCGCAACGAGCGAAGGTATCGAGCTCCATGTGTTCTTCACGTTCTGGGGATTCGACGCCATCATCGATAAGCGGATGGACAAGCTGAAGATCTCGCCGGTCGCCAATCCCTCGATGAAGGTTCCCGGAACGGAGATCGGGATGTCCAACATGCTGGCCGGTCTGCCGGGGATGACGGCCTTCGCGTCTGCCATGATGAACAAGGAGATGGAGAAACTCGGGGTGCCACCGAACCGGGAGTTCATGCAGATGGTGCACGACTCCGGCGCCAAGTTCTGGGCCTGCCGGCTGACGTTCGACATGATGGAGAACACCATGGGTCTCACCAAGGACGACCTGTGGGACGGCGTCGAAGACATCATCAGCGCCAACGACTTCATGGAGCTCTCTGAGGGCGGCCAGATCATCTTCATCTAGAAGAAACGCATCGACCCGTCGGCAGCCCGGCCGGCGGGTTGATCGTGTCGGACGGGACGAACGCGCAGAGGGTGGTGACTTCCTGCCCTAACCTTGTCACGTGGGCCGCGCCAGGATGGTGGTCGGCCTGACCCTCGAGGAGGCACAAACGTGGAAAATAAGGTAGCCACGATCGACGGCAACGAAGCCGCCGCCTACGTGGCGCATAAGACCAACGATGTCATCGCCATCTACCCGATCACGCCTGCCTCGCCGATGGGCGAACTGGCCGACGTCTGGTCTGCAACCGGACGGAAGAACCTGTGGGGGGAAGTCCCCGAGGTGATCGAGATGCAGAGCGAAGCCGGCGCGGCAGGTGCCGTGCACGGCTCGCTGCAAGCCGGCGCCCTCACCACGACGTTCACCGCCTCGCAGGGACTCCTGTTGATGATTCCCAATATGTTCAAGATCGCCGGAGAGCTGCTCCCGGCCGTCATCCATATCGCGGCCCGCACGGTTGCCACGCACGCGTTGTCCATCTTCGGGGATCACAGCGACGTGATGGCCGCCCGCTCCACAGGTTTTGCAATACTGGCCTCATCGTCCGTCCAGGAGGCCCACGACCTCGCCCTCATCGCCCATGCGGCCACCCTGGAGTCGCGGATCCCCTTCATGCATTTCTTCGATGGATTCCGAACGTCGCACGAGGTCAACAAGATCGAGCTGTTGTCAGATGAGACGATTCGCGCCCTCATCAGTGACGAGTTAGTCAGAGAGTTTCGCTCCCGCCGGCTCAGCCCCGATCAGCCCGCCGTGCGCGGGACCGCCCAGAACCCAGACGTCTTCTTCCAGGCGCGCGAAGCGGCCAACAGCTACTACAACGCCGTCCCGGACATCGTCCAGGGAACGATGGACAAGTTCGGGCAGTTGACGGGTCGAAACTACCGGCTCTTCGAGTACGTCGGAGCACCCGACGCCGAACGAGTCATCGTGTTGATGGGATCCGGAGTCGGGGCCGTCGAAGAGACAGTCGAGGCGCTCAATCGCAACGGCGAAAAAGTTGGAGTGGTCAAGGTTCGCCTGTATCGACCCTTCGCCACGTCGGCGCTGATCGGAACCCTTCCCGCAACCACCAAGTCGATCGCGGTACTCGACCGAACCAAAGAACCAGGCGCCCCCGGGGAACCTCTCTATCAGGACGTCATCACGGCGATCGCCGAGGAACAGGTGGCCGGCCGGACTGCTTGGGAGTCATTCCCCACGGTCATCGGCGGACGTTATGGCCTCTCATCGAAGGAGTTCACACCGTCCATGGTGGCCGGAATATTCGCCGAGCTCGAGAAACCGGAGCCGAAGAATCACTTCACGATCGGCATCGTTGACGATGTGACTCACACCAGCCTCTCGTACGACGAGGAATTCTCAACCGAGGCCGAGGGTGGCACCCGGGCGGTGTTCTTCGGCCTGGGGGCAGACGGAACGGTCGGCGCCAACAAGAACTCCGTAAAGATCATCGGAGAAAACACGCCGCTCTATGCGCAGGGCCACTTCGTCTACGACTCGAAGAAGTCCGGTGCTACGACGGTCTCCCACCTCCGGTTCAGCAAACAACCGATCCACTCAACCTACGAGATCAAGAACGCCAACTTCGTTGCCTGCCACCAATTCAACTTCCTCGAGAAAATGGACGTGCTGGGGGTAGCCGAACCGGGTGCCACCTTCCTGCTGAACAGCCACTACGGGTCAGACGAGGTCTGGAATCACCTCACGGCCGACGCCCAACAGCAGATCATCAACAAGGACCTCGAGTTCTATGTCGTTGATGGGGGCAAGGTGGCCGGCGAAGCCGGCCTGGCCGGCCGGATCAACACCGTCCTACAGACGTGCTTCTTTGCACTGTCCGGAATCCTGCCTCGCGACGAAGCCATCGAGGAAATCAAGAAAGCCATTGCGAAGAGCTACGGCAAGTTCGGGGATACCGTCCTGGAGCGGAATTACGCGGCCGTCGACGGCGCCCTCGCTGCCTTGCACCGGGTCGAGGTACCTGCCGCGGTCACGGCAAAAACCAACGGCCACAAACTCATTCCCGACTACGCCCCGGACTTCGTCCAGCGAGTAACGGCCCTGATGATGGAAGGCAAGGGCGATCTTCTCCCCGTGAGCGCGCTGCCGGTCGACGGTACCTTCCCGACCGGTACGACCAGGTGGGAGAAGCGTTCCATCGGCGACGAGATTCCGATTTGGGATCCTGAGATCTGCATTGACTGTGCTAAATGCGCGATGGTATGCCCGCACGCCGCCATCCGTATGAAGGTCTACGACCCGGAAGCGTTGGAGACCGCCCCGGCCCGGTTCCCATCCAAGGACTGGCGGGGTCGTGATCTCCCCGGCAAGAAGATGACCATTCAGGTCGCCCCGGAAGACTGCACCGGATGCGGCGTGTGTGTCGACGTGTGTCCAGCCAAAAGCAAGGAGATCGTCCGCCACAAATCGATCAACATGCGCCCGCTCCTCGAACACGTTGCCCGGGAGAGGAAGAACTTCGAATTCTTCCTGGAGATCCCGGAGATGGATCGCACCGAGGTGAACCCGAACACGGTCAAGGGGTCACAGATGCTGGAGCCTCTGTTCGAATTCTCGGGCGCCTGCGCCGGGTGCGGGGAAACTCCCTACATCAAGCTGATGACCCAGATGTTCGGCGACCGGACGATCATCGCCAACGCAACGGGGTGCTCATCCATCTACGGAGGTAACCTGCCGACGACGCCGTACACCACCAATTCGGAAGGTCGCGGGCCGGCCTGGGCCAATTCTCTCTTCGAAGACAACGCCGAATTCGGTCTCGGGATGCGACTCGCCCTGGAAGCCGAAACATCCCAGGCCCGCTCACTGGTGGCCGCCCTGGTTCCCGAGATCGGGGAAGGATTGGGAGAGAGCCTTCTCTCCGCCGACCAGAGCGACGAGGCAGGTATCGCGGCCCAGCGGGCCAGAGTTGTGCAACTCAAAGAACGGCTGGAACGGATCGAACGCGACGATGCCCGCAACCTGGCGACCTTGGCCGATTCGCTGGTCAGGAAGAGCGTATGGATCGTCGGAGGTGACGGCTGGGCGTATGACATCGGATTCGGTGGCCTTGACCATGTGATGGCCAGCGGTCGGGACATCAACATTCTCGTGCTGGACACCGAGGTCTACTCGAACACGGGTGGCCAGGCTTCCAAAGCAACCCCGCGGGGGGCCGTAGCCAAGTTTGCCGCCGGCGGCAAGCAGACCGCCAAGAAGGACCTCGGCCAGATCGCCATGGCCTACGGCAACGTTTACGTCGCTCAAGTGGCTCTGGGAGCCAACAACATCCAGGTTGTGAAAGCGTTCTCGGAAGCGGAGTCGTTCAACGGTCCGTCGCTCATCATCGCCTACAGCCAGTGCATCGCCCACGGGATCGACATGGAGAAGGGCATGTCCCACCAGAAGGAAGCGGTAGACAGCGGATACTGGCCGCTGTTCCGGTACGACCCGCGCCTGGAGGACCACCACCCGTTCCACCTGGACAGCAAGAAGCCGTCGATTCGCTTCAAGGAGTTCGCCTGGCAAGAAGCCCGTTTCGCCATGCTGGCCCGATCGCAGCCGGAAGAAGCCGAAAGGTTGTTCCGACTGGCTCAAGACGACATCGACGAGCGGTGGAGCCTCTACGAACAGCTGGCGGACATAGAACGGAACGTGCCGGGCGATCTGTCGGATGAAGAGGTGGAGGGATGAGCGTGGACCTACGCACCACATATATGGGCTTGGAACTGGCCCACCCGGTCATGCCGTCCGCCTCACCCCTGACGGGCGACCTCAACACGCTCAGGCGGCTCGAAGACGCCGGGGCCCCGGCCGTGGTCCTCCCGTCTTTGTTCGAAGAGCAAATCGAACACGAGGAAATGGAGCTTGTCCGGTTGATGGATTTCGGCTCGGAGAGTTTCGGAGAAGCGACCTTCGGGTATTTTCCCGAGCTGGCCGACTATGCCACCGGGCCGGGCACGTACCTGGACCTCGTGAGTCGGGCCAAGAATTCCCTCTCGATTCCCGTGATCGGAAGCATCAACGGAACCTCGAAAGGCGGCTGGATCAAGTACGGAAGGCTGATCGAAGAAGCAGGGGCGGACGCCCTCGAACTGAACATCTACTTCATCCCGACCGACCCAAAAGTGTCGACGGCGCAGGTTGAGCAGCAGTACCTGGATCTGGTCATGTCGGTGAAGCAATCACTGTCCATACCCCTGGCCGTGAAGATCGGACCGTTCTTCAGCTCCATACCTCACATCGCCCGTCGACTGGTCGAATCGGGAGCCGATGCGCTGGTGATCTTCAACCGCTTCTATCAGCCCGACATCGACATCGAAGACCTCAAGGTCCGAACCGACCTGCAACTCAGCACGTCGACCGAGTTGCGCCTGCCGCTCCGTTGGACGGCCATCCTGCACGGACGTATCAAGGCTTCTCTGGCCGTGACCACCGGAGTCCATACATCCGAAGACGTGATCAAACTCATCCTGGCCGGAGCGGATGTGACGATGATGGCGTCGGCCCTCTTGAAAAACGGGCCGGATCATCTGCGTTCCGTTGTCACCGGTGTCGAACGGTGGCTGCACGAAAACGACTACGAGTCGATCGAGCAGTTGAAGGGAAGCCTGAGCCAGGCATCGTCGCCCGATCCCGGTGCATTCGAACGCGCCAATTACATGAAGACCCTGGTCACCTACGCCGGCCCGTTTGTGTAGGGAGTAGCCAGTAGCCAGTAGCCAGTAGCCAGTAGCCAGTGAAGACATACCATTCTGCCGAACTGGGAACTGGGAACTGGGAACTGGAAACTAGGAACTAGCTTCTGCCCTCCGCCCCTCGAACGGTGCCACGTCGTAGCTCCCCGCCACCCGAGCCGCGGTGTAACGGAACTCTCGCAACAAACCGCCGGCCAGCCCCCGGGCCAGGGTGCTACCGACGTGGAACCGCTGTGATAGGGGCCACTTGAGCTCGTCCACCCCGCACAGGGCAGCACCGTTGGCGGTTTGAATCTGTCTGCGGATCATGGTCAGGGCGGCGGCGCGCTTGTCGACAGGTAGCGAGGCGGTTCGGTCGATTTCACCGAGCACTGCCTCGGCGGCGGCGAGACTATGCGACACCGCCGAATACGTGGCGACGTCGATGAGCCCATGTTTGTATTTCAACTCGTTGAGTTCGCCGGCCACGAGATAGCTGGCCCGGGCGATCTCCTCCCGGCTCATCTCGTCGGTCTCGAAAGACAACATGTCCTTCCACGAAAGCTGGGTCAGGGCCTGCCGGTGTTCCTCGAGGGTCCGATAGCGAACCTGGTATCCGAATGACGAGTCCTCAAACGCCCGGCTCCCGGGATCGAGGAATGGGCTGAGAGGTGACACGTACGCATGGAGCTTGCCACCCTCCCCGAACCGTTCCAAAAGATGACGGTAGTAATCGACGGACGCCAAGGCCTGACCGTACGTCTGATGCGGGATCCCGACCATGAAGAAGAGATCGAGCTTGCGGCATCCGTGTGCCAGAGCGCCGGCAATGGTTGATTCGAGCTGCTCGTTGGAGAAGGGGAACTTCCCGTTGATGCGCCTCAGTTCTTCGTCGTGTGATTCGATGGTCATCTCGAGGCTCCAGCGAACGCTGTTCTCAACCATTGTGAAGAACTCACCGTTGGCGGGGAAGAACAGCTCGAGAATCAATTCGTTCGGCAGATCGAGCGCTTGCAGCTTGGCGAAGATCTCCCTGCATCGGGTCATACCCCCGATGCGGGGATCGTGCACCATGAAGATCGGCGCGCGCGAGAAACTCGTGATCGTTTTCACGTCGGCCGCCAGCTTCTCCGGCGATCGGTAGGCGGGTCGGGAACGGAGGCCGATTCGCCGGTAGGCCGAGGCAGATCCGCCGCAAACGGAGCAATCCTGGGTACAGCCGCGGCTATTGAGAATCATGGTGAGCGGATAGCGCATCCATTCGATGTAGGGAATCAGGTTGGAGAGATTGCCGTACTTGAACACCGATCGCATCGCATACCGGTAGTCGGGTACGTCGACGTAGTCGAGATCTGTCGGGATGAAGGTCAGGGGGTTGACCACGGCCGATCCGTCCGCTGCTTTCCAGGTCAGGTTCTCGACGGCTGACAGACCGGACCCCTCGCGGAGGGCCTGCAGCAGTTGCCGAACGGGCTCCTCGGTCGAATCGCCCCGGATTACGAAATCTACGAACGGATAGTTGATCAGCTCGTCGTGGTAGTAGGAGGCCGAAAGACCCCCAAAGAGCACAAGGCTCTTGGGATGCAACCGCTTGACCAATTCGGCGATGGCCAGGGCACCCTGAGCATGGGGAAGCCAGTGCAGGTCGATCCCGAACACCGTCGCTTCCTGGCGAGAGATGTAGCGCTCCACATCGAACCTTGAACGCTGCATCATCCGGTGAGCGAGGTTGACGATCTGCACGTTGTAGTGGTTCTTCTCGAGGAACGAGGCGATGCTGGTCAGTCCCACCGGGTACATCTCAAACTCGCCTGTCGATGGTACGGCGTCGGCAATCGGCCCCAGGAACACGTCCTTGCCGCGAAAGTCGTAGATCGACGGAGGATGCAAGAAGATAAGGTCGCGCCGGAACGGGTTCCTCATCGGCCACCGGGAAACCACGCGTGGCGTGTCGATCTGCGCGTCATTGCGCGACTCCTGCCTTCCCTCTCTCACGCTAAGTCACGAGAAGACCATCAATCTAGGGGCCCGGGACACTACTCCTAGAGGACAACGGCACCTCCGAGCCTGCCCGACGGTCACCTCGTGAAGCGTGGATGCCGGTAGCCTCCGGTCATGACGGTTGCCTGGATGGCGGTCCTGGTCATCGGGTTTGCGGTCGCTCTCGTCGCCAGCCGTCGAGCCGTGATCCATGCCTCGACGCTCGCCTTCGGCCTGCGGGTTCCTCCGTTCCTCATCGGGGTGACCTTGCTGGCGATTGGAACCGACCTGCCGGAGATCGCCAATTCGATCGTGGCCTCGGTCACCGGCCACGGCGACATCAACGTCGGCGACTCGATTGGGTCGACGGTCACCCAGGTGACGCTCATTCTTGGGCTTCTCCCCTTCTTCGGCGGCGCGTTCACTGCAGGCCGCACCAGGGTCATGGCAACCGGCGGGCTGACCGTGGTCGCACTCGGAGTCGGTGTGTTCCTGCTCCGCGACGGGTTCTTGTCGCGAGCCGACGGGACCCTCCTGGTTGTCGCCTGGGTCGTCTCTTCCATCATCGTGTGGCGCCACGCTCCTCCTGCCGCTCAGCCGGCCATCACCGTTCCCAGCCGGAGGAAATCGCGCCATGCGCTCGCCGCGCTGGGGTACATGGCGCTCGTCGGAGCGGGAGCGACGGCCGCCGTCCAGGCCTTCGTGCATCTGGCGGAGACTTTCTCGGTCCCCGAATACCTGATGACGTTCTTCGCTGCATCGATCGGCACGTCGCTGCCGGAGCTGATGGTGGACGTGACCGCCCTCCGGCGCGGTGAACGAGACCTGGCCGTCGGCGATATTTTTGGGTCTTCTCTGGTCGACGCCACCCTCTCCATCGGCATCGGCCCCATCTTCGCCCCGACGCTCATCAACTCGGATCTGGCAGTGCCCGGCTCGTTGTTTGCGATGGCGGCGCTGGCGGCGGTCACCCTGCTGTTGACCGTCGTCCCACGGCACGACTGGAAAACGGGCATCGTGTTGCTGGGTATCTACGCGGCGATGTACGTCGTGTTGCTCTCCTGAACTGCCCTCTTTTTTCGGGTCTTCGAAACCCAGGCGGCACCGGCAAGCCGCCCAAGAGCGAGGGAAATCGGGCTATCCGCTTTTCTCAGCTGCTCGAAGCGGTTTTCGGTCGTCCAACTTGTCCGGGTAAGTCGACCAATTCCGGCGACCAACCTCGCGCGGTGGGCGTAACCCGGATCCGGGCGTCGACGGCCTTGGCGCCCTCACCAGGAGCCAGCACCATCACGGGATTCAGGTCCATCTCCCGGATCTCCGGGAGGGCGTCTGCCAGTGCCGACACCCTGAGGATCACCTCTTCGACGGCCTGGATATCGCCGGCCGGATAGGACCGATAACCCTCGAGGAGCTTGGCCGATTTGATCTCGCGGACCATAGCAGCCGCCTCGAGATCGGTGACCGGAGTGATTCGGAAGGAGACGTCTCCGACCAGCTCGACCAGGACGCCTCCCATTCCAAAGACAATGAGCGGACCGAACAAAGGGTCTTCCGTCATTCCTACCAGCACCTCATGCCCGCCGGTCACCATCTCCTGGATCAGCACCCCCTCGACCTGATCGACCGCAGAGGTCACCTTTTGAAAAGCCTTCCGAATCCCTTCTTCTTCGCGCACGCCCAGCATCACACCACCCAGGTCGGATTTGTGGAGCGCGGACGAAGACACCACCTTCACGGCAACCGGCTTGCCAATCTCGGCGGCGGCTTGCACGGCCTCCTCTTCGGAAAGGACGAGCTTCGATTCAGGGAGGCGAATGCCAAACGAACTGAGAACGTCCTCGACCTCGTCGGGCTCCAGCCATCCCCCCTCCGGGCCCAACCGTTCGAGGGCCCTGGCGACGATCTCCCGTCCGGCTTCTGTGTCCAGGTCTTTGAAGGTGGGAACCTCACCTTCGGCAGTTTGCAGCCACTCGCCGTAGCGAACAGCTCGGGCCAGTGCCACCGCCGCCGCTTCCGGGAAGAGATAGGTCGGGACTCGCACATCTTCGCCCGCCAGGAGATCCCCGGGGTGGTCGTAGGACATGAACACGGAGAGGAAGGTCTTCTTGCCGTGGTTCCGGGCGCCGGCCTCGCGAAGCGCCGCCGCGATCTCGGGGGTTCCGAGCGGGCTGGCGGGAATATAGCTCGCGATCACAGCATCCACCTCGTCGCTTTCCAACATCGCGTTCAAACAGTGCGCGTACTCGGCCGCACCCGCCGACGCAATGAGATCCACCGGATTGCGGGTCGAGGCTTCTTCAGAAAGAACCTCGCGCAGTTTGCCCTGCAACTCTTCTGAGAACTCGGGCAGAGTCAGACCGTTGGATTCGAGTGCGTCGGCGGCCAGGATGCCCGGGCCTCCCGCGTTGGTGATCACCCCAACCCGACGCCCGGCCGGAACCGGTTGGTTGGCGAGCAACACGGTCACATCGAACAGCTCTTCCAGGGTGTTGGTGCGGATCACGCCCGCCTGATGGAAAAGTGCATCGACCGCAACATCAGCACTGGCCAATGCACCAGTGTGGCTGCTGGCTGCTCGCGTCCCGGCAGAGGTCCGGCCGGATTTGACCGCCAGGATCGGCTTCTTCCTGGCGATCCGTTTGGCTATCCGAGCAAAGCGGCGCGGATTGCCGAAAGACTCCAGATAGAGGACGATCACATCGGTTGCCGGATCGCCCTCCCAATACAGGAGCAGGTCGTTACCGCTGATATCCGCCTTGTTGCCTACCGATACGAAAGTAGAGATCCCGATGTTGTTGCGTAGTGCGTAGTCCAGAATGGCAATCCCGAGTGCTCCCGATTGGCTGGACATGGCGACGTTGCCCCGGGGTGGAAACACGGGCGCAAACGTGCCGTCCATCGAAACGGCCACGTCGGTATTCAGCACACCCATACAGTTCGGCCCGACCATCCGCATCCCCGCCGACCGCACTACCTCAAGGAGGTCCTGCTCCATCAGGCGGCCCTCCTCGCCCAGCTCGGAAAATCCGGCGGTGATCATCACGATGCCCCGCACGCCCTTCTCCGCACACTCTTTGACAGCGTTGAGCGCGAATCGGGCCGGCACAACAATGAAGGCCAGATCCACCGGATCCGCAATGTCGAGGACCGATTTGTGGGTGCGGATCGAATTGACCACATCTGCCTTGGGGTTGACCGGAAACACCGGCCCCGAGAAATTCCCTTTGACGAGGTTGTGGAACAGGCGCCCACCGATCGAAGCCCGATTGCGGCTGGCACCGATCACCGCGATGGAACGAGGGTAGAAGATGGGGAGCAAAGAAGCCGCCACGGCCCGCTGCTCCCTCTCTTCGTCTGCCGCCCGGGCATCTTCAGATAGGGCGACCGGGAAGCTGACGCTGTATACACCCTCGTCCAGCGTCCGTTCCAACCGGTACCCGGAGTTCCGGAACAGGCGCATCATCTGCACGTTCTCGGGCAGAACGAAGGCCCGGAACCCGGTGATCCCGCGTTTACGAGCGTGCGTGGTCATGAGTTGGAGCAGCTGGCTGCCGATACCGCGGCTCTGCTGCTGGTCCTCGACCACGAAGGCCACTTCCGCATAAGCCGGATCTTCCGCGTCCCGGTCGTACCGACCCACAGCGATTATTTTGTCGTCGTGGATAGCCACGAAGGCCATCCGATGGTCGTAGTCGACGTTCGAGAAGTACTCGAGTTCCTTGGGCGATAGGTCCTTCTTGACGCGAAAGAACCGGAAATACCGCGATTCGGGCCCGAGACGATGGAAGTGTTCATAGAGTTTCTGGGAGTCATCGGGTTTGATCGGACGGAACCTGACGACGCCGCCGTCTCGCAGCGCAATGTCGATCTCGTATTCGGCGGGATACTTGCTCACGTGGCCCCCTGGTGGCTGTATCCGCTGATTCTGGCACGCGAGGAACGTCATGATTTCATCGCTGCGGCGAGTGGGCGGGTGGAACAGACGATGGTGTTGCCGCCACGAACGGAGCTTCTCCACCGGGAATGTCGAACGACCAGCCGGATGCATGAGCGCGAACCCCACAGGCTCATGTCCTCAATTCCTCGCCATCGCGGACCGATGTTAGGAGCAAGACTCCCCCCGGGGTCCGGACAGACGCGATCGAGGAGCCGGTGTCCAGAACCAATGACACAATCGGGCGGCGCGGCCCTCTCGACTACGCGGTAGTCGGCAAGACCCACACAACATTTCGGTGGGCTTCGCTATGCATCGTGGCAATCAGTGCCGTCGTGCTGGCGGTGACCTGGCGATGGGGCGAAGGTTGGGTGGTGGCGATCCTGGCCGGAGGGCTGGCCGGCGACACCTACCGCCGGCGCAGCCGAGCCTCGAACCCGCAACTCATCATTCCTCTCGACGCCACCGTCATGGCTGCGGCGGTCATCATTACCAATGTGCCAATCTTCACGATCGCCGCCCCTTACGTCACCCTCATCATCGCCGCCGCCCTGTTCCTTCCCGGCCAGCGCGCCCTGGTAACCATTCTGTATACAACGGCCGTCAACGGCGTTGCTGCGCTCCTGGCGGGCCACCTGCTGCTGCGCACCTGGCAGCCTGAGCAAGCTCTGACCATGGCGATCATCATCACCGGCGCGTTCTTGATGCTTACCGTCGCAGTCCTGATTGCCGCCGGAAGCGCCGTGGCCAGCCGAGATGCCCTTGACACGGCAATTCGCGGGAGTGAATTGCGGTTCCGGACCCTGGCCTCGTCGGCACCGGTGGGTGTATTCCTGCTCGATTCTGATGGCACCTGCACGTATGCCAATCACCGGATGGAGCAGCTCCTGGGCCGTTCGCCGGTAGGTCTGCCGTTTCCGGACCTTGCCTCTCCCGACGATGTGGACCTGTTGTCGACGCTATGGACCGCCGTCACAGGATCGCAAGACAGGGCTGATGTCCGGCACCGCGTGCTCGACGGTCGGGGCCGCATCCGATGGGTCATCACCCGACTCGCTCGGGGCGAGTCGGACGCAACCGATTCTGATGTCTTCGTCGGAACGGCCGCCGATGTGACCGACGCAACGCTGGCCGAACATGCCCGAAACCAGTTCGCGGCAATACTCGAAACAACCACGGACCTGGTCGGCATCATCGACACTGCTCTCAACTTCACGTACCTCAACAATGCGGCACGCGCCGCGATGGGCATCCCCTTGGATGCGCCAATCGATACCATCGACCCCGCCCAGACTTTTGCCTCGGTTTCCCGGCCAATATTTGCCGGGGAGGTGCTGCCTGCCCTCAGAGATGCAGGCAAGTGGACGGGCGAGCTGACGCTGATCGGCCCGCATGAGAGCGAAGTACCGGTCTCCTTCGTGTTCCTGGCGCACACCGGACCAACGGGGCGGGTCGAGTACTACTCGGGCCTGGCCCGGGACATCTCGCACATCCGTGAATCGGAACGGAGGCTCGAGGAACTCGTCCGGTCCAAAGACGAATTTGTCGCCAGTGTTAGCCACGAGCTTCGTACGCCGCTGACGGCAGTGGTAGGGCTGGCCACAGAACTGCGGGATAGCCGGCCCATGTTCACCGAAGACGAGATTGGTGAATTCGTCGGCCTGATAGCCGAACAGAGTTCAGAAGTAGCGCATATTGTTGAAGACCTTCTGGTGGCGGCTAGGGCCGACATCGGGACCATTACTATCAACGCCCAGGTGGTCGATCTGCGTGAGGAGGTCGACCATATCGTTTCGACATGGCAATCGAAAGAAGACCTCCGCGTCAAGGGCTCCAATCAGTCGTCGTTCGCCTTTGCCGACGCCGGACGGACGCGGCAAATCGTGCGAAACCTGTTGACCAACGCCACCCGCTACGGCGGCGATCGGATCGAGATCAGGGTCGCCAACGGCGGGACCAACGCCACCCTCCAGGTTCGAGACAACGGTCCCGGGGTACCACCCGCCAAGGAGGATGGCATCTTCGATCCGTACAGTACGGCGCACGAACACCACGGACAACCGGCCTCGGTCGGCCTCGGCTTGACCGTGTCGCGACAACTCGCCCGCCTCATGGGCGGGGATCTCATCTACCGGCGCGACGGCAGCTGGAGCGTGTTTGAGTTGACGCTCCCCACCCCGCCCTAGCGAGCAGCCTCGAGACAGGTAACACCTAACCGACCAACCGTGGCTGCGTGATCTGTTCCGGCCGGAAGGTCGAGCCGGTCGCCCTGTGCGAGCAGGATATCGCCGGACGGCGTATGGAAAGTGATCGACCCGTCCACACAGATCAGCACCTTGTCGTAGGGGTGGGCATGCTGCTCGTAGGAGAACCCGGCCCGATTGAACCACTCATGCGGGACAAGACCTTCTTCGCGGAAGGCCTGCAGGGCTGCGTACTGGACACTGCTCATGGAGGCATAGTAGGGCCGCCCGGCCTGCGCTGGGTGAGCGGTAGGGTGAGCACCAGAGCCCAGCCGGAGGTCAACCTGAGCGTCGTCGTCTTTCCGTTCAAGGAAGAAGACCACGATGTGGTCATCAGCAACGTCGGCACCGCCGCCGGAAACGACCGGGTCACGAACGTTGTGTGCGTCGGGTTCGAGGAAGAGTCGACCTACGATGCAATCAACCGGGCCATCCCGGCGATCGAGCAATCCACCGGTACGCCCGTTTCGCTGCTGCTCCAAGAAAGAATTGGCTTATTGCGTCCCGGCAAAGGGGACGGGATGAACACCGCGCTGCGTTTCTTCCTCGAGCAGTCCAATGCCGACCGCCTCCACTTCTATGACTCCGACATCACCAGCTTCACCGCGGAATGGATCGATAAAGCCGAAGCTGCGGCGGATGCCGGCTACGACGTGGTCCGTCACTATTTCCCGCGCTCCAGCACAGACGCGATGATCACCTGGATGGTCACCCGTACCGGTTTCGCAGTGTTGTGGCCCGACTCTGAGTTGCCTTTGATAGAGCAACCCCTGGGCGGGGAACTCCTCTTCACCCGCCGAGTGGTCGAGCATCTCGTCACCGAAGCGCCGGTACAGGCGCAAAGTGACTGGGGTATCGACACGTTGTACACATTTGCGACGGTAAAACGCGGCTTCTCCGTCTTCGAGACATACATCCGCCAGGGTAAGATCCACAAACTCTACGGCAGCTTGACCGATCTGCAGACCATGGTGATCGAGTGTTTTGCCGCCATCCAGAGCCTGCGGGGCATCCCGATGCCGGCCACTACACCGCACCAGATAGAAGAGGCGACCGAGGTCCCCATGGCCATCAAAGAGAAGGTCGCCTACGACGTCGAAAGGACGATCCAACTCCTCGCTGCGGAGTGGACACCGCACCAACAAGACCTGCTGGCGCCGTTCCCGCTGGTGGTTCGTGACGGATTGCTGGCGGCCCGCGCCTACCCGCGGTTCTCCTTCATGGATGACCAGGCCTGGTTCGAGACCTACATAACGCTGCTCGACCACTTCGTCAAAGACGACCCGGATTGGGAAGCGCTGCTCTTCAAACTGTGGATCGCGCGAGTGCTGCAGTACACGATTTCCCAAGCCCTTCGGGGCTATGACCATGCTGTTGTCCACTTAAGAAACATGGTCGATTCCTACCGGATGCTGGCCCCGCCGACCTAGAACGCCCGCGGCCCCCACGCCCCGGCGGGTGACCACGCAGGGCGTCAAGCCGCAAGAAATCCATCTTGGCACCGGTACATGTCGTAGAGGTAAGCCCCCCGAGCTGTGCGCCGATGTGGCTCCTGGTGTCCTCGCTTTCATACTCACCACTCACCCTCGGCCCCGGTAGGGGTTTTCGACCCTTCCGCGCGGAGGGTGAGCGATGCCACCGAAGGCAGCTAGTTCTGATGCTGAAGTCTCTGGGCGGGTCCGTAGGGCAGGATGTCGATCAGTTCGCCAGCCGCGATTCGGTCCTGGATGGACGCCCAGAATCTCGCCTCGAAGATCTCCGCATGCTGGTCCTCAAACAGTCGCCGCAGTTCGCCGGTCAAACCGAGGAAGGATCGGAACTCCTCCGGGAAGATGTCGCTCTGGCCCACCGAAAACCAGGGTTCAGATGCCATTTCCTCTTCGGGCGTGGTCGGCTCAGGCATGACCCGGAAGGTGCACTCCCTGAGCAGGGTCAGCTCGTCGTAGTCGTAGAAAACGACCCGGCCGTGGCGGGTGACACCGAAGTTCTTGAGCAGCATGTCGCCCGGAAAGATGTCGGCGGCGGCTAGATCCTTGATGGTCTGCCCGTAATCGATGACTGCCGCCCGCGCCGCTCGGTCGCTGGCTTCCCGCACGTACAGATTGAGAGGAATCACCCGACGCTCGAGATACGCATGATCGATCACGACATGATCACCCTCGACGGAGGTGCTCCTGCCCGCCTCGGTGACCAGTTCGGCCAGCAAGGCATCGGTGAATCGCCGGCGCTGGAACTTCAGATGCTCGAACTCCTGGGCATCGACCAACCGGCCCGCCCGATCGTGACGGAAGACGAGCTGGTATTTGTCCATGACGGATTGGCGAGTGGTCTGCTTCGGAGGATCGAAGGAATCGCGAATTACCTTGAAGACGATGTCGTAGCCGGGCATTGTGAAGGCGACCATGACCAATCCGCGCGTGCCTCTGGCGAATACAAACTGTTGATCGGTCACCGCCAGATGGCGGAAGAGATCCCGGTACAGACCCGTCTTGCCGTGCTTGTTGTAGCCGATCGAGATGTAGAGCTCGGCGCTTCGTTTGCGGGGGGTCAGATCGGCAAGAAAGCGCACCAGGTCGTAGGGCCGCTCAGCTTCGACGTGGAAATACGCACGAGTGAAACTGAAGAGAGTGCTGACGTCGTCCTCTTCCAGCAAAACCGCATCCACCACAATGCCCGCATCGGTGTTGGCCAGAGCCATAACGAGCGGGATGACCGCCAAACCGCTGTACACCCGACCCACCAGATAGGCGCGCTGGCCCCGATAGAAGGTGCTCCGCAACATCTCAATACGTTCGATTGATCGCAGCGCTCCTACTTCCGGGAGGTGGGCGGTCAATTGCGCGGCCGCGGCAGCTGCATCACCTTGGAGATCCGCGTAGGGAACGTCGAACGGGTAGTCGGCCAGAACCTGCTCGAGCAACTCCGCCGCCGCACGGTGGTCTGTGTAGGCGCGATACACCGGTTCAACCGGCGTCGTGGGAGGGCTCTCGAAATCGGTGTCCACGTATTCGATGTTGGGGTCGAGCCCCACCGTCGAGAAGATACGGCGTGTGATGGAGTTGAAGAACGTTTCGGCCAGATCCCAATCTTTGCGGTCCGCGATCAGTGCGGAGTAACGCGCCTTCATGAATGCCCAGATCGATTTGTCGTTCACCCTGTCTCCCAGCAGCACGCGCAGATCTACAACGACACCGTCCACAACCAGCTTGTAGAGATCGAGTCGGTCGGTGGCGTCCTCCTGCAAACCCTGCCAGTCACGCTGCTCGAAGCGCTGCTTGGCCAGACGGGTCAGCGCGGTGAACTGTTGCTGATACGAAGAGAACCCGGCGCGGATCAGGGCAGCGCTGCGGTCGGCGAGGTCGCGGGGTGGATGGTCCATGGATTCCAGTCTGCCATGAAATGGCCCGGCGCCCGCCGGACTGGGTCGCAACTGGGGTGCCGGGAAGCCGACCCAGGCTTATCCGCCAGCAGGGCCCGGCCGCACGAAGATCGGACGGCATCGAT
>JAOTUY010000082.1 GCA_029863625.1 Acidimicrobiia bacterium | reverse complement strand
CAGCAGCGCATCGAAACCGAACTTGGCCGTTCCCCACGCCAGGCCGGCCGAGGCAGCCAGTAGCACTGCTGCGGTCAAACCAAAGATCTGGGCGGTAATGAAGGCGGCCGCCGCTTCGATGGCGAGGGCGGCCAGAACGGTCGGCTCCTCGCGAAGACGGCGTGCCAGGAACGGAGAGACATACGACGCCACGCCATACCCAAGGCCGGCGGCAACCAGCAGGGCTCCGAAATCGGCCAGGGGGGCGTCGATGTCCTTGAAGACAAAGGCGAGCAACGCCAGCAGAAAACCGTTGATGAACCGGACCACCGCGGTGGCGATCATCGGCAGTCTGACCAGGCGAGGCACCGCCGCATTCCCTCGGCCCCCTGCCATGGTCCGGGACGGCACGCTTGGGGACGGCACCTGTCCCGCGCATAGGGCGGCCAGGACGAAGAACAAGGCGGCGAAGACCAGGGCGGGCCACGAGCCGATCCATCGCACCGAGGCCGCTCCGATGGGAATCGCCACGGCGCCGCCGACGATACCGACCCTGGCAAGAAGGCCGTTGGCGGAGACCAGCGCCTCGGGCCCGGGCACCGTGACCGGGACCAGCGAACCTTTGGCGATGGTATGGAGGCGGGAGAGCACCAGCAGTGTGAAGGCCAACGGATATAGCCAAAACGTATGGACGCCGATGGCGAGGAGCACGGCGATGCCGGCTCGACCCGCCGAGCTGACCACCAGGCTGGCCCGGTAGGAGCCGGGAAACCGGGTGAAGAACCTGGGCAGCAGGGGAGCGATTACCGAATACGGGGCCAGAGTCAAGAGCAGATAGAGCGCTACCTTGTCGCGCGCTTCGGCGCTCGGGACCGAGAAGAAGAGGGTGCCGGCCAGGCCGAGCGCGATGAGCGTGTCACCTGCCACGCTGGCGCCGAACTCGGCCGAGAGCCACCGGAACGGGATGCCGTACCCGGCGAAGACCCGTTCGTACACTCGGCGGGGCACTCGCAGGGCACCGTGGTAGGTGCGCTCGGAGAGGTGCTTTAGGTTCCCCACCATCCTCTGGCCTGGCCCCCCGGCCTCCCCTTTATCGGCCATGGCCGCAGGTCGCCATAGTGATGTTGGGGGCAACCACCTTCATACTGCGGAGGTTACCGAGCGACGGAACAGTTGACGCTGCAACCCCGAAAAATGCCGTCTAGGACACAAAAGACCTGTAGACCGACCAGTCCGGATCGGTCTTGGCCATCACCTGGACCTGGTGGGTGGGTACGGCGGCCTGGAAAGCCTGGTGGAAAGCCTCGATCCAGGCACTCGAATTGGTGTACAACACGAACTCCCGCATCCCGGCCGTGGTGATCACGCCGACCAGGACACACTGCTGGTCGATCTTGCGAAGCAACGTCGCTTCAATCGTGCCGAGTTGTTCATCTTCCCCCGGAGTTGGAAGGCCTTCCGGAGTGGGATCGTTGAGCGGTATCGCCACACCGACCTGCACCGAGTACCGCCCCTTGAGCTGCTCGGAACTAGTGTCGAAACGGGCGATCAGCGGCTTCTCTTCGTGGGTTCCGGTGATGATCATCCAGGAATCCTCGAAACTTACTTCCCGATGCGGCCGTTTCCGAAAGAGTGCCATCACGACAGGATACGCGCTCCGGCCCGAGGACTCCCTGCACGTCCTCCCTCACCGCAGGTGGGGGAGGCGGGTCGGCTCAGCCGACCCGGAGGGGGCAATTCCCCTCACCCGGCACTGCGCTCAAACATGGCCCGGACGGTGTCGATCGTGTCGGCCTCGGCGGCCGACTTGTCCTGTCGATACCCCTTGACCCGGGCGAACCGCAGCGCCATCCCACCCGGGTAGCGGGACGAGGCCTGGATCCCATCGAAGGCAACCTCGACCACCTGCTCGGGACGCACGAACACCACGTGTCCTTCACGGTGGGTCTCCAGCTCCAGGAAACGGTCCGTCTGCCAGCGGAGCATCTCATCGGTCAGCCCCTTGAAAGTCTTACCCAGCATCACGAACCCCCCGCTCGGCGGATCGAGAGCACCGAGGTGCAGGTTGCTCAGCAGGCCGCGCCGCCGACCGCTCCCCCACTCAACGGCCAGCACCACCAGGTCGAGCGTGTGGACGGGTTTTACCTTCAACCATCCTGAGCCCCGCCGGCCCGCCTCGTAGGGAGCGGTGAGACTCTTGACCATCACGCCTTCGTGGCCGATTTCCAGGGCCTGTTGGAAAAAGGACTGGGCTGCGCCCACATCGCCGACGATCTCCCGCGGTACCCGCAACGATTCGGGGACGGCTCTCTCGAAAGCAACGGCTCGCTCGCTACCCGCCAGATCGATCAAGTCCTCGCCGTCGAGGTGAAGACAGTCGAAGAAGAACGGCGTCAGAGGTAGCTCTCGATGCATCTCATCGAGGTTCACCTTCGATCCGAATCTGCTCATGGTCACCTGAAACGGATGGGGCCGGCCGTCCGCCCGGAGGGAGATGACCTCACCGTCCAGCACAATCGACTCCACGTCGAGGCCGCGCAGCACCGCGGCAATCTCGGGCAGTCGGTCGGTGATATCGGCCCGGTTGCGGGTGAAGATGCGGACGTCGTCTCCGCGGCGGTGAGCCTGGATGCGAGCGCCGTCGATCTTCCATTCGATGGCCGCAGGCGAGAAAGTCTCGAGCGCTGCAGCGACGCTGCCCGCCGTCTGGGCCAGCATGGGCAGCAACGGACGCAACACCTCAAGCCCGATCTCTTCCAGCGCTTGCCGGCCTTCGGTCATCGCGACCCTGGCCACGACCCGCAGGTCACCGCGCAGTAACAGCGCCCTGCGCACCGCCGCGGCAGGGACGGCCGAAGCGCGGGCGATGGCTTCGATCATGACCCCCTCTGAGGCACCCTGCCGGAGGTCGCCGAGGATCAGCCGAACCAGGAAGTGCTGCTCCGGTTCCGTGGCCCGACCAAGGAGGTCGTCCAGGAGACGGCGGCGTTCGCCTTGTGATCCCGGACCGCCGGCGGCACCGATCGCAGTCAGGACCCGATCAACCTCGGGGAGCGACAGCGAGGGTTCGGCGACGGGCGGAGCCGGCTCGCTGAGCGATGCGTAACCGACTCCGATGGTGCCTTGCCGGACCGCTCCGGTCAGGAACCCGACCCCAACTTCAACCTCACCCGGGTCGAGTCGGTCAAGCAGCCCGGCCAGAAGCTCGATCTTGGCGAGCCGCTTGGAGGTCGAAGCAACCTGTTCAGAGGTGTTGACTACTTCTCGAAGGAGCACACCACGATCTTGCCTCATCTGGCCGGCATGTGCGCCGGCCTGTCTCCGTCCGGAGGGGCTCCGACTGAGCACCCTCCGGAGCGGAGCGGGTCGTCACCGGACCCGGATCTTGGCTGTAGCGGTGTTGTTGGCGAGGTTGGGGTCGGTGTCAATGCTCGTCACCGAGGCCTTGGCCATCAGCTGGCCCTTGGCCGTCCCGACGCCGCTGATCAGCACGCTGTGACCTGCTCCGACAGCCAGTGAACCGAAAACACACGAGACCCTTTCGCCATCGACCGCACAATCGGGATCAGTAACGATGAGCGCTCCGTGTGGTCCGGTGATCGTTGCGATCAGCTCGATCCCCGCCGCGTTGTCGGGCCCCTGATTGGAGACTGTGGCGGAGAACGAGAAGGGTTTGCCCCGCTTGATCGAGTTGGCAGACGAGGTCAGCTCCACTCCCAGGTCGGTAAAACTCGGTTCGGGAGGCAGCTCGGTCGTGTTGTAGAGGACGACCAATCCGTTGTTGTAGTCGGCGATCACGACGTCGGGGGCTCCATCCCCGTTGACATCACCAACATCGAGCCCATGCGGGTTGTAGTGAGTGGCATAGGGGAGCGAGTAAAGCTCCTCCGTCGCCAAGCCGCCCGTGGCGGTCTGGTAGAAGACGCCCAGGTTCAGCCACCCCCCGTGGGCAGTCGCTACGTCCGCCCGTCCATCGAGATCCAGATCTGCAACCTCGACCGGTTCCGGAATGTCGTACGCGGTATAGGCGACCACCGCATCGAGCGTTCCGACGCCATTCTGGGCAAAGACCCCAACGCGTGACGCTGGTTGATTGCCACCGTAGGTGACGACCACATCGTTGAGACCGTCTCCGGTCGCATCTCCCACACCAACCCCCCGTGTGTTGATGTTCTGGCCTACGCGGTAGTAATCGGGTGCGTCGAAACCACCGGTGGCTTGCTGGGCAAGAATCCCGAGATTCGGCGTGGCGTACAGCTGACCGGACATGACAACGATGTCGGTGAGTCCATCACCGGTGACGTCTCCGACTTCGAGGTCTTCGTAGCCGCTGTGGCTGACCGGATAGACCGTCGGTCCATCGAAAGTGCCGGCCGAGTTCTGCAGGAAGACGGTGGCGGTGCCGGTCCCCCACCCAACCCCTGCGACGTCCAGGCGACCGTCGCCGTTCAGGTCACCAAGGCGGATCTTCAAGGCATCGTTGGTCGGGTAGATGGTGCTGGCACCGAGTGTCCCGTCCGCCTGTTGAGGAAAGACTTCGATGCCGGTTTCCTCGATACCCACCACCACATCGGCCAGACCATCCCCGGTCACGTCGCCGATGTCGACCGTGTCGGGCCGGCTCGTGTACGTGCCTCCCGTCGGATAGGAAGCCGGCCCTTGCAGCGCACCCGTCGGATCCTGCAGGAAGACGAACAGCTTGTAGTCATTGGCCGGGTCGAAGTAGTAGGAAGTGGTCATCACGACATCTGCACGCCCGTCGGCATTGACATCGCCCACCGCAACGGCTTCCGGCCACGACCCGACGTCGAAGGACCAGTACGGTTCGAAGAGATCCGTTGTTTGAGCCGTGGCCGGCAGTCCGGCCACCATGAGCCCTACGACAATGAAGAAAGCCACCCTTGACCGACGCAACGTTACCTCCAGGCAAAACGCGGAGTAAAAGAATACCACTGAGAGTGGTAGTGGATCAATAGGTCGAGCAGCGCCGAGGCGCCTCATTTCCCGTGTTCCGGCGTGAGTTCGCGGCGGTGACCGCAGGTTTCTCACGCAAGAACAGTCGAAAAGCCCGGGAACCAAAACTAGAGTCTCGTCTCATGTCGCACAGGCCCACTCGGAGCTGGTTGGCGTTGCTGGTCGTATTTCTGGCAATACCGCCATGGTTGGTTGTGCAACCGAGCGGCGCCGAAGCGACCGCCGGTGCGCAGTGGCCGGCCGTCAACGAGTCGTCGGGATGCGGCCAGCTCCGGACGTTCCCGCCCCTCGCCACCCGGATGGGTCGCCTTCCCCGCACCGAGACGGTGGGTGGTCCCTACGGGGCCCTCTTCGGTCGCACCATCGGCGAAGCCGAAGACTCCCAGGTGTGGTGGACAGTTCCCATGAGCGGCGGTCGACGGATCCGCGTGCACCAGCGTGCCCTGCCCGCCTTCGAAAGAGTCTCAGCCAACCTGGCGGCTGCCGCGGCCGAGGGCAAGTGGTATCCGATCTCCGCCGTCGTTGGTCAATCCTCCCGGACCGTCGACGCCAAATTGAGCATGTCCTATCACGCTTTCGGTGCGGCAGTGGACATCAACCCCGCCAGCAACCCGTATCGATCCGACAACACGCTCATCACCAACATGCCCGCCTGGTTCGTGCAAGCGTGGCGGGACGCCGGCTTCTGTTGGGGTGGCGATTGGCTGGACCTCAAAGACACGATGCATTTCTCGTGGAAGGGCCCGCTCCCGACGCCCGGCTACCCCGCCCTCCCCGACCCGTACCCCGTCCACAGCGAACCTGCCCCCTTTACACAGCCGGTAGCCATGCCCTCGCCGCCGTTCGGACCGCTCGACGAATTCCACCGCTACCTGATCGGGAATGCTTCCGGTCGGGGCGCCCCCGACGTTGTCCAACTCGCGCAACATGACCTGGGGGTCATCGTCAACATCGCCAAGGCGAGCTCGGATTTCGCCGGTTGCGCGGTGCAACGCGGTTTCGCCCTTGATGCCCAACTCGACAACCGCACCATGCTGCTCGGTGACTTCACCGGCACCGCCCGGAGCGACCTGTGGGAGGTCGATCCATCAGGAACGACGGCGGCAGTCACGATCCATTCCAGTCGCTCCGAATTCTTGGAGTCGCAGACCCTTGCCGCCGGGTTCGCCTCCCAACCCGACGACCTCTACCTGGCCGGTGACGTGGACGACGACGGGCGGGACGACCTCTACGTGATCCGCCGGGGCGCCGTCACCAGCTTGGAGGTGTGGACGGCGGCCTCCGGGTTCGGCGCCCCGGCCTTGAACGTGGTGCTGCCGGTCGCCACCGACACCCGGCTTTGGCAGTTTGTCCTTGGTGATCGTGACATCGACGGTGAACCCGACCTCTACGGCATCGACCTATCCGGACCCAACGCGATCATCTCTCTCTTCACCCGGGCCGACGGGTACGCCCAGGTGAGTGAGACCATCACCGCCGCCGCTTCGGCCGCCACCGGAGGGGTGCTGGCGATCACCGACCAGGACGGCGACGGCCGCGATGACCTTGTTGTCCTCAACCCCGCCGGGAACCTTCAGGCCCTCCTCGGCAACCGGCCCCTCACCGCCGACACCGCCCGTTGGTACCGTGACCCGAACTGGGAATGCGACGAAGACGCAGAGCCCTTCACGTACGGCGGCACCTTCCGGGACGACGACGGGTCGATCTTCCAACCGGACATCGAGTGGTTGGCGGCGGCCGGTTTCACCAATGGTTGCGACTGGCCCTACGGCGATCACTACTGTCCAAACCAGCCGGTGACCAGGGCCGAGATGGCCACCTTCCTGGCCCGAGCGCTCGGCCTGGAGTCGATCCAGGGGCAGGGGTTTCTCGACGTACAGAACACCGCCCACGCGCCCAACATCAACGCTATCGCCAACACCGGTATCACCCTGGGCTGCGTCCCGGACGGGTCCCGCTTTTGCCCCGAGCAGCCGGTGACCCGGGCGGAGATGGCCACCTTCCTGGCTCGGGCGCTCGGCCTGGAATCGATAGCGGGACAGACTTTCCTCGACGTGGGGAACACGGTCCATGCGCCCAACATCAACGCTATCGCCGCCGCCGGTATCACCCTGGGCTGTGTCCCGGACGGATCGCTCTACTGCCCGCAGGATTCTGTGGCGCGCGGACAAATGGCGGCGTTTCTGCATCGGGCACTCGGAATCGCACCATAAAACCCGTTCTTGCGTGAGTTTCCTGCGCATACCGCAGGTTTCTCACGCAAGAACAGTTTGGGAGCGGCTACTTGGCCCCGCGGACGACGCCAACGAAGCCGCCGCCAAACCCGCCGGTGAGGAGGGCAGGCCAGGCCGAAATGAGGAGAGCCTCACCAATACCCACGTCGAGCAGCAGCCACACGGCCAGGGTGATGACGATAAGAGCGATCGGAATCCCGAGGGCAGCCCCGCGGGCAACACTGCGGCCGAATTTCACGTGATCGATGTCTCGGTGGTTGGTTGTCACTTCTGCCGCCGGTCCCTTCTCCGTTGTAAGTCCATTATGGATCAATCAGGCCAACCGTGTCGTCAACAGGTTGCCGCGGGGCAATTCCCCGGAGCGCCAGGAGCGGCACGAGCGCTTCGAGGGGCAGCCCCATCACGTTGCTGGACGAGCCCGCCACGGAGGTAATGAACCGGATCGCTCCGCCCTGGATCGCATAGGCGCCCGCTTTGTCGAGCGGTTCGCCCGTGGCGCTGTAGGCGGCCGCCTCATCCGGATTGATCGAACGCATGGTGACCCGGGTTTCGTCGACTCCGGACTGTTCATCGCCGAACCCGACGATCGCATACCCGGAATAGACCGTGTGGGTTCGGCCGGAAAGCTGCAACAGCATCCGGGTAGCATCGTCCTCGTCGACCGGCTTGCCCAGGATGCGATCGCCGACCGCCACCACCGTGTCGACCCCAAGCACCACCCGATCCGGCCCTACCCGGGCGGCAGCTTCGTGCGCCTTCTGGCGAGCCAGGCGGGTCGCCATGACCCCGGGGGCTTCACCGGGTAGCCCGACTTCTTCTACCCGGGGCACGACCACCTCGAAGGTGAACCCGGCCGCTGAGAGAAGTTGATCGCGGCGGGGCGAGCCGCTGGCCAGCACGAGGATCGGAAACGAGGGCACGGGTTCATTATGGGCTCCGGGGGGAATACCGGTGGCTTCCCGTCGGTGCCTTTCCCAATTCCCGGCCGGGTCACTACGATTCCGCCGCCGGGAACCGGCTCAAGGGAACCTCGAGAGGACACCACCATGAAATGGCGCGGACGTCGCCAGAGTTCCAACGTCGACGACCGCCGCCGCCAGGGCGGGAGTTCGATGTCCCGGATCCCCACCAGCGGCAAGATCGGCATACCCGCCCTCCTGGCAATCCTGGCCGCCGTCTTCTTCGGCGGGAATCTGGGCGGAAGCGGGAGCGCCCTCGATGACATCCTGGGACAGTTGAACGGCGTCCAGGCCCAGGCTCCCACCCAAAACGACCCGGCTCTTGAAGCAGCTCCCGATCCGGACGCAGACCTGGCCGCTTTCATGAGGGTGGTGCTCGCCTCGACCGAGGACCTGTGGGCCAACATCTTCGGCAACGCCGGCCAGCAGTACCGGCCCGCCCCGCTGGTGATGTTCTCGGGGTCGACCCAATCGGGCTGCGGTGGAGCCACCTCCCAGGTCGGACCGCACTACTGCCCGGTGGACCAGACCATCTACATCGATCTCGACTTCTTCCGGGAGCTAGCCGCCCGTTTCGATGCCCCGGGCGATTTCGCCCAGGCGTACGTGGTCGCCCACGAGGTGGGCCATCACGTGCAGAACCTCCTG
>JAOTUY010000081.1 GCA_029863625.1 Acidimicrobiia bacterium | reverse complement strand
TTTCCGGGGCTGCCGCTGTCATGGGTATCCCCCGCTACTACCTGTACGGGTTGATGCTGGCGGTTGCGCCCCTGGTTGGAGAGTGGCTGTGGCGCGAAGGCCATACCACACATCACGGCTACCCGATCGTGTTCGGCGCCGCCGCCGCGATCATTTTCATCACCGGCATAGCCAGATTCACCGGAATCGTGAGGAGACACCCGCTACCCCACCACACCGCCACGGTGTAAACAATGCCCCCCAATCACGAAACCGACCCCCTCTCGAACATCGACCCGGTCATCCACGCCCCCGCCCGGCTCAAGCTGATCACCCAGCTCTACGTCGTCGAAGAAGCCGACGCGACGTTCCTCAGTAACGCCACCGGTCTCACCTGGGGCAACCTCTCCACCCACCTCCGCAAACTCGAAGAACACCAATACGTCAAGATCGACAAAGAATTCCGCGGTCGGAAACCCCGCACCGTGATCTCGCTGACAAACCGGGGGCGAACCGCTTTCCAACAGTACCGAACCACCATCCAGACCGCACTCAATGACCTACCCAACTAGAGACGGCACCCGCCGCTTCAAGATCCAACGGGAGACCGGTAACAGGATGATCTAGCGTTTCGGAGGAGTAATCGCCATGGAACCCAACAACCAAAGAACCAAGGCGGATGAGGCTGTCTACTTGTGGGTCCTCTCACTGAGCGTCGGGCTCGCCATCGGTGCAGGTATCGGTGTGGTAATCGGGCACATCGGTGCGGGCCTAGCAGTAGGTGTGGGGGTTGGTGTTGCGGTTGGGTTATTCCTGTACCGCCGGTCCACGACTAACTCCAGCGACGACTAACCAGCGGATCGCTGTGGGCCAGGTTGCACCTTTCTCGCCCCCAACCACCAAAATCGAATGGAGCAGCCAACGCACACCGCCCAGAAACAGCAACGCGAATCTCGCCCATCGACAGCGCGATAACCGGTAGATCGAGCGCACCGGTAGCACGCCTCTTGCCACGGTCCGTGGCAACCGGCCGAGATGTGAGCGCAGGAGGTGCCGTTCTCGGACACCTTCCGGAGTGCTCGTTCCTGCGACAGAACTGGAGATCGGCGCTGGTCGGCGGCGAGCGTAGTCATCAGGATGATGAGAGCCACAGGTTCCACCGTCGATGTTAGGAGCGGCCGGTTGCTGCGACGTCTCCGGCTGGACGGAGCCCCAAGTTAGTGTCGGCGGCCGGCGGCTCGGAGCACACGAAGGGCGCGGATCGTCACCCAGGGGTTTGTGCGGGTCTTCCCACCAGGCCCCCATTGGGCGAAGGTGCAATTGCTGCAGATCTCGGTTGCGGTCCGGGCCCGTCTCACCTCCATCGGGAACCCACCGTCCGCGGTGCGCTTGGACAGGAGCAGGCCGAGGGCGCGATTGCAGCGCGGGTCGTCGGGGCGGCCCATGTCGGCCATCAGTTCCAGGACAAGAAGAACGTCGAAGAAACGGATGGGGAATCCAATCTGGTCGGGTCGGGGTCCCCAAGTGGGCACGATTGGGGCGCCACTGCGGTGGAAGAGCAGGTGGTGTTCCAACAGAAGCTCGACACCGCGTTCGAGCGTCTGGGCGGCGGTCTTGTCGCCTGTCGCCTGCACCCACGCCGCCAGCCCCCGCAGGCCCAACACTGTCTCTACGAAGGATGAGTGGCGCGCTTGAGGGCGCACGTCACAATTCCAACCCCCGTCCGGCCACTGCAATGCCCCGAGGCGATCCGCAAGCGCCTCCAGCCGCTCGTCCATCAGGCCCAGCTGCAGGCTGGCCCAGAGCACGTTGCCCTCCATCGAGGCACAACGCCGCACCCGATCGGCCTGTCCCTCGATATGCCGGGTCCAGTTCGGCTTCAGGAACGCCGGCGACAGGATCCATGCGAACACGATCTCCTGGATCTGTTTTGAGCGTGGGTCTCCGCCGGGATGCCCCCGTTCGGCCAGCTGCACGAGGGCCCAGTGAGCGCCCTGCCACTTGCGGTAGGCGTGGCGTGGATCCACAAAGCTGCCGTCGATTACCGCACTACAGTCTGGACTCGTGCGCACCGCGTCGGCCCGGGCACGCATCTCGGCGGTGTCCGGCTCGACCCCGTCCAACAAGAGCCGAGCCTGATACCGCACCGCCGGATCGTCCCACGTGCGGAGACGGTCGACCACAGTGTCCATTTGCCGAGCATAGCCCACGGCTTCTTGCCCGGGACGGAGCTGGCAGCTGATCAAATACCATGCTGAGCGTCCAGCCGAGTCGCCCCTCAGGGATGCCGATCAAGTGCGGTCGGTTGTTTGGGCGTTGTCGCCCATATTTGGCTGTGCGGTCGTTCGGTGGTCGCGAAAGAAAACAACAACATGGCCCGGCGATGTTGTCATAGAGTTCTCACCAAGCGACACCACACTCCGTGGTGCCCATGAGGCGGGGAGGTACCTCATGAGGAGACTTCCATTGGTTCTTGCCCTGGTGGCCTTATTGCTGGTTGCTGCAGCGCTACCGGCCGGGGCAGACCCGCAGGCGGAGACATTTGAGCTGACTTGTGATAGCGGCATTCCGGACGGAACCATCACCGCCAACAGCGGCCTCGGGCTGTGGACACCGGGGTTCGCAGTCGACGGTACCGGCGTGTACATCCCGCACCAGCTTGAATACTCCGCCACGTTCTATCCCGATGACGGGGGCTCGTTTGTTATTGGCCCAGATGTGTTCGTGAAGAAGGCACCCAAGAACACCAAATCCCACCTTCACGGTGTATGCACCTTCAGCGGTGAGGAGAACCTAGTGGATGACCCCGATCTCGGCACCGGTCTCCTCGTATTCTCAGCAGTGGCTCACGTGTTCTGGACCGGCAGATAGCTTTACGCTTATGGGAGCCCCGGAAAGGCTCAACCAGGCGGATTGACGTCGAGATGGGACCCCTGCTCCGGCGGGGGTTCCTTCACGTTACAGGGTTGACGGCCCAACCCAGCCGCTAACGGCGGGAGAAGCAGCCACACATATCACCCGCGTCGAGGGCCACATTTGGATTTCTGACGTGCGCGCTATCCGGTGCGGTTTCAAGGGGTCAGGGCAACACCTGGACGAGAGTGGAGGTTTCTCGTCGAGGAGGTAGATGTTGCGGAGATTCAGCGAGGTGGAGAAGACCGAGGTGTGGGATCGGTTGGAATCGGGTGAGGCGATCCGGTCGATCGCTCGCCAGTTGGGGCAGGTTCAGCTTCTTGCCGTCTCCGAAAAGCCCGGTTCTTTTCGCCCGGGGTGTCCAAGTACGGGACGACGGAGACACAGCCGGCCGGCCGCCCGAGTTCGGTGAAGTCAACAACGGAGATTCGTGCCGACGACTCAGAAAACCTCAGGCTCATCAACTGGAGTTTCTCGTTTCGGAGGACCCTCGCCCAAGATGACCACCCGGAGTTTTGGCTAAAGGCTTGGATTGTCGAGGACGCCAAAAGTTCCTGGGTTTCGTTCAGGGGACGTATTGCTCGCGGATGTGGACGACGGCGCCGCCGTCCACGGTGAGCCACACGCCGGGCTGGAAGCCGCGGGATGCTCGTCCCGCCAGCCACTCGGGGTATGGGACCGTCTCCTCGGTGGTGGGATCACCTGGGTTGGGGAGCCAGGTCACGGCGGCGCCGTCGGCAACGGCGAGGCGCCGCAGGCCGGCGTTGTCGTTGCGAACGTAATAGCCGTTGGGGGGCGGGGATTCCTTGCCATCCTCAGCGGCGGCGAGAGCTGCCGCCTCGCCGTTGAACCAACAGGCGAGGTCAAACTCGGTCTGGGTGGTGGTCACCTCGTCGACGTACCCGAACCATTCGCCGTCCAGCAGCGAGTCGTCGGTCCCGGGGGTGCAGCCCGACCCGGCGGCGAGCGGATCGTTGTCCGGGGTATCGCCGATGCCGCCGTCCGGCTCGACCGGGATCGGGGTATCGCCGATGCCGCCGTCCGGTTCAACCGGGATGGGCTGGCCGACCTCTTGTTGGGTTGTTCCGCCTGTGGAATCGCTTCCGCCGGTCGTCGCCGCGTATGCAATCGACGAAACCGCCAATGCGATCACCGCGACTGCCGTCCATCTGATCTGAGCGCGGCTCATGGTCTTCATTTCAGTGATCCTTCCTTCTCGTCTTGATCAATTCGCCGGTTAGACGAACCGGAGGCTCAAGCGGTTCCGACAAAGATCGAGTCTCCATCGTCATCCGGCTCTGAGGAGGTTCGTGTGTGTCCGACTGTCGCTAGACCTGGCCAATGGGGATCGGGTGTTCGGTCGGTTGCGCGGCCGGCGATCCAACGTCCTCGCCCTGTTCGCTCAGGCGAAGGAGACCCAGGAGGGAAGCCCCGGACGGGCGGGTGCACTTGGCGGCGGGGCACCCCATGTAGTTGGGGTTCGTGTCGGAGGAGCGACTCAAACCCCCACGCCCTATTAGGGCACTAGGCCCTCAACCTTGAAAGTGACTTTTCTCAACTTCTCTCAGTGGTCGCCCACAGCGTTGATCATCACTCGAAACTCCAATCCCCACTTGGGGTTTCGAACGATTCGAGTCTTCCATCATCTCTCATCGACTCTCCTCACTTTCCATGGTTGGTGGCACCTCCGGGCACCTAATCGGGCACCTAATCGGGCACCTCGTCGAACCCGTCTTCCGTCCGCTATCAGGCGCCGGTTTCATGTCAGCGATCTCATCGGCCAGAGCAGACGAACAACCGCCAGGTGACGAGGTAGAAGGGAGCCGGGTGGGGCGACATTGCGCCGCGGGCAGATCACCCCGAGTGGACCTTTCCCACGTGGGGAATCGACATGAATCGTGGCTATCGACCTTCCCTGTGGCCCGGGTTGTCGCACATTGGGCTTGACTCCTACTCCCCGATTGCCGATATAGTGGTCACGAATACTCCCCGCCGTCCGGACCCTCCGGGGTCCGCACTGGCGGGGCTTTCAATCCCAGGGAGCATCGATGGCGGAACGGGTGGTGGTCTTTGTCGACTACTAGAACGCCTATCGGGCCGCCCGCCATGCCTTCCATGACCACCTGACTGATCCGCACTGGGCCGGTCAAATCCACCCGACGGCTCTCGGAGCACTCATCATCAGGCTCAGTGGCGAGCCGGACCGGGTGTTGCACCAGGTCCGCATGTACCGCGGCCTACCTAGCAGCGCCAAAGACCCGAAAGGCTACGGAGCAGCGAGACGCCAGATCGCCGCTTGGAACAAACTCCCCCACGTCGCCGTGACGGCGCGGCCGCTGCGCTACCCCCGGGACTATCCAGCCTCCAAACCGGAGGAGAAGGGCATCGACGTCCAGATCGCCCTCGACTTCGTCATGATGGCCGTACGCGGCGAGTACGACGTCGGAGTACTCATGTCGGGCGACACTGACCTGCTGCCCGCCCTGGAGGAAGTTATCCGCCTCAGCCACCCAACCGCTGAGGTTGCCGCGTGGAGGCCACTAACCGATCAAGGGCGGCGACTCCGTCTCAAGAACTCACGCCTCTACTGTCACTGGATCGACCATCACGCCTACACCTCCATCCGGGACAACACCGACTACACGACACGCTGACCGATCTGCAGCCCGCCACTTCGAGGGCATCCAATACAAGGCACCAAGAACGCACGAGGTGCCCAACTTGGACTTGACCCGGTTGGGTGCGACGTCGCTGGCGAGTTGTGGGACCTCGCAGATGCGCCGCAGCTCTTGGGAGTTGGCGGCCATTAAGGCCTCCCTTACCTCGGTCATTCGATCTGCGTGGGAACCGGCGTGTGCTTCTCGACGTCCAATAGGTTGAGCCATTCAACCCATGGGGCCGGGGCCGCCCACCCAGTTGCGGGGGTTGGATGGTCAGCTGTTGAGGACGGCGACTGGGCAGGGGGAGCCGGTGAGTATTCGTTCGACCCGCGGCCCGAGATACAGGCGTCGGGTGCCGGTTCGTGCGGAGGTGCCGAGTACGACCAGGTCGGCTCCGATTTGTCGGGCGGCCTGCAGGATCGCTTCATCCACTTCGGGTCCCAGCTCTACCATGGTGGCGGTGGCCACTCCCCGTTCGATCCCCCGGTCGCGGACCTCGCTGACGATCTCGTGGGCGACGTCGAGCCTTTGCACCGGCCCGGTGTCGGTGATGGAAACCACCGGACTCAACACGGACGGAACGACGTGGAGGACGGTGACCGTGGTGTCGGGGCCGGCCAGAGAAAAGGCGAGGTCGGCGGCCCGTCGGGAGGCTGGGGTCCCGTCGGTGGGTACCAGGATCCGCTGGGGTTGCCACCCGGCGGACGCCGGGGATCCCCGCACGACCAGCGTGGGGATCGACACCATCCGCACGATGTCGTCCACAACGCTCCCGAAGAGGGACTCCAGGTTGGCGGCCACATCGGTGGCACCGAGCAGCACCAGGTCGTAGCCCTTGGCTGCCTCGTCGAGGACCCCCTGAACCGGATCACCCGGGACCACTCGGGTGGTCACATCGGACCGGAACCCGATGTCCCGGGCGGCGCTGCGGACGGTTTGCTCAGCCTCGGCACGTTCCAGGCCGTCCGCCGCCGACATGAAGGTGACCGCCAGGCGCTCGGGTCCGGCCAGCCGGCCGAGTAGGACTACCTTCACGGCGAGACTGTCTCCGGGATGTCGGGGAGGCCGAATCGGGACCAGGACCCGCCCGACTCGCCGGGTCAGACCTCCGGCGGCAGCTTCCTCACGGCGGAGCCGGGCCGCCTCATCGGCAGCTGGGGCAACCCGCCGCAGGGTGGCTTTGAGAGCGGGCGGGGTGAACAGCGAGGTGACTACCGCCATCACCACGATGATCGAGAAGACGTCCTGGGTGATGATCCCGAGTGACTGGCCGACCGTCGCTACCACGATGCCGATCGCGCCGCGCGCGGTGAGACCAACCCCGTAGGCGAGGCTGGTCCAGTGGTCTGCTCCCGCCAGCCATCTCCCTCCCGCATAGGCCCCCGCCGTCTTACCGACTATCGCCACCGCGATCACGGCCAGGGTGAGTCCGGCCAGACGGGGTTCGGCAAGGGCGACCAGGTTCACCTTCAATCCGGCCACAGCAAAGAAGATGGGGGCAAAGAGTCCAAGCGCCAGCGACTCGAGCGATTCGGCGACCGAGACGGGCAGACGGCGCACCCGACCCAGGAGGATCCCCATGGCGAATGCCCCGATCACCGGCTCGAGGTGCAACGCCTGGCTGAACGCTGCCCAGGCGAACACAAGGACCAGCGTGACCGTCAGGAACCGGTGCGAGGTGCCCGAAGCTTTGTGCACGAACCGGATCGTCCGGTTCACGATGAACGGGCCCACGACGATGGTGACGACCAGGAAGAACAGGACGGTGAGCACGGTTACCCCGACGGTTCCCAGGCCCCCACCACCCTCCGCTAGAGCGATCAGGACTCCCAGCACCGCCCACCCGACCAGGTCGTTCACCATCCCGGCCGCCAGCATCGTCTGGCCGATGTCCCGTCGCATCATTCGTAGGTCGAGCAAGATGGAGGCCAGCACCGGGATCGCCGAAACCGCCATCGTGGTGGCGAGGAACAGAGCGAACACCAACCGCTGATCCGGATCACCGAGCAGGTCCTTCGGGAACCACCACCCCAGGGCCAGCCCGGCCCCGAAGGGCAGGAGCAGCCCGCCCACGGCCACCCCCGCCGCCGTCCCGGCTCTCCGCCGGATCAGGCCCAGGTCGGTTTCGAACCCGGTGACCACCATCAGCAGCATGACCCCGATCAAAGCCACCGTCTCGAGCAACTGGGCCTGGACGGGCGAAGCAGGCAGCCAGACGGCCGCTAGGCCAGGCGTCAGCGCCCCCAACACCGAAGGTCCCAAGATCACACCTGCCAGGATCTCGCCGACTACAGCGGGTTGACCGACCCGGCGAGCCAGCTCGCCGAGGAGGCGGGCAACCCCCAGCAGGACGGCTAACTGGATGACGAGTTGCAGCACGTCAGCGTGTGACGGGGGCGCGATCAGAACGTCCACTAACGCTCTCCTTCCGTGGCGCCTACGGGGTTAGCTGACGGACTCGGGCTGGAAGGTTGCCCTACCCGGCTTCAGCCGGGATTCGCCCCAACGAATCGGGTCCCCCGCCCCGGCTCCTCGAACCAGGCTCGGCGTGGTCGGAACGATACCCTACGCGCACGGCGGACGGCGGCAGAAATGTAGGACGGATTTGGCCTTGCCTAGCGATCCTTGATTCGCCATACTTCACGGGTCGAAGGGGAGTAGCCCCACGGGATCGGTTCGTCAGTTCGGCAGTTCGTTGCCCGGCCCCCCGACCGTCGTTTGAGACGGTAGCCAGACTTTCGATGTCAAACCTCCAGGCAGTCGAAAGGTCCCCCCTGATGCTCCTAGCCGCCGAAGCCGACCGGTCGACGTTTGTCGATCTTGACGTCCCGTTGGGAGCGTGGATCGGGCTACTGGTCGTGATACTCGCCCTGCTGGCGATTGACCTCTACCGGCATCGTGACGCGCATGCTCCCTCTCCGACAGAAGCGTTAACCGAGTCGATCATCTGGGTGATGTGCGGACTCACCTTCGCGGTAGTGATCGCGGTCGCGTTCGGTGCCGACGCGTTCGGCGAGTACATCAGCGGCTACTTGATCGAGAAGTCGCTCAGCGTCGACAACGTGTTCGTGTGGTCGATGCTGTTCGCCACCCTCTCGATCCCCCTCAGATACCAGCACCGTGTCCTGTTCTGGGGGATCTTTGGTGCCCTCACTCTGCGAGCGATCTTCATCCTGCTCGGCACCGCCCTGATTGGTCGCTTCTGGTGGATACTGTTCGTGTTCGGGGTCTTCCTCGTCTACACCGGGGCCAAGATCATCCGCCCCCG
>JAOTUY010000033.1 GCA_029863625.1 Acidimicrobiia bacterium | reverse complement strand
TGTCGTGGGTCGCAGAGTATTGGGAGTCGTGGCAGGTGGCGCAGGCGGTGTAATTGGCCACCGCAAACTCGCGCAGGCTCTCTTCCTCGATCGGTTCGTGAGGGAATTCGGAAATGCCGGTGTGGCAGAGCACGCACGACATGCTGATCTGACCATGCACCGAGCCTTCGTAGGTGTCGCGACGAATGTTGATGTCGAGGGTTTCGCCGGAGGGCAACTGGGGGTTAGCCGGCGCGATGCCGGCCGTCTCGCCATCATGACAGCCGAGGCAGTACCCATTGTCGAACCGCAGGTCCCTCGTTTCTTCTTGCGTCTCCTCCTGAGCTCGAGCGGGTGAGGGATCGGTCGCCATGAAGCCGGGGAGCAACGCCGCGCCGGCCAGAACCAGCAGGATCAGACGCCAACCGCTCTTCACGTGCTACCTCCCATTATCGTGGTACCAGGTAGAACCATTCCACGCACACCCCACGCTACAAGCGGATTCGCTATCCGACATAGGGTCGACAGTCCCCATTGGACGGGACTCGAGGGTCGGAAGAGGGGAGGGGCCGAATGATCGGCCCCTCGTTCAAGTTCGCCTTTTCGCCGAGTCTACGGTCGCATCTTCGTGTCAGCCCCCTAGGGCCGTCTTGGCCTGTTCGAGGAGAGCTTTTGCGAATGGTGGGTTGTGGACTCCTCTGCTCTGGTCCTCCAGGACGAACATGTAGTTCCACATGGCGGAGGCAACTTCTTCAGGGTAGGTGCCCGGCACGGACCGGTTCCCCTCTGGATCGAGCTCGAGGTCGATGATGCCGGCCGAGATCAACAGTTCCCTGACTTCATCGAGCATCGTCTGGATTTCGGTCTGGACACCGTTGCGATCCAGGGTGTCGAGGTCGGCATGGCAGGCCTGGCAGTATTCGACGTCAGGCTCGTACGTGTGATTGCGGTTCTCTCCCATGTGACAGGTCACGCAGGTGTTTTCAACCCCGTAGTGAACGCTGGGGCTACCGCTCACCATGAGCCCACCTTCGCCCAGCAGCATCTGTGCTTCGACACCATGGTGGGTGCCAAACCGGTTTGACTCAAACGTGATCTCGCCGCCGCTCGCCGCGGGCAGTTCATTGCGGATCTGATGACAGTTCGCACACAGATTGCCGAAACCCCCGTCGAACGTGCCCTCGGTATTCTCCATCTGCGCGGGTGCCGCGTCACCGGTCAAGGAGAAGTCGGCCCTCGTGTACGTGGTGTGGATATCGTGGCAAGTACGACAGGAATACGGCGACACGTTGGTCACGCCCTCCACTGAGGGGTCGTGCGGAAGGAGCCCGGCTTCGATGCGTGCCTCGGCACCCTCGCTGCCGTGGCAACCGGCGCAGCTCGTGCTTTCGCCTCTCTCGAAGGCTTCACCCGTCCCGTGCACAGAGCGCTCCCGGAACTGCGCCTCCTTGGAGACGATCAGGGTCGTGTCGTTGTGGCACTCCGTACAAGTGAGGTCGGCGGCGGACACTGACGCAGCGTCACCGGCCGGACCAGCAGGACCACCAGGACCGGCAGGACCGGCAGGACCGGCAGGACCCGGCTCGCCGGTTGTGCTACAGGCTGCCAAGACCAGTGCCATCAAACCCAACAGGCAAAAGAGTAGGTATTTTCGGTGCATGTGCTCCCTCCCCGCACGGGGTGTATGGGGAATACTCTGGCAGATTCTCAACGATCACGAAGTGGTTTGCGTAGGGTCTTTCGACCCTTTGTCGGAATCGCCAAAAGACACAGTTGACATGCGGTTTCTCGCATATGACGACATCCTGTCGAATTCGGCATCCGCAATCTGCGCGGCCATTCGCGGCGACGGCCGGGACAGTGGGCACAGAGGGCCTGTGTGAAGGGAATTATCGAGGTGGGGGTCTGACGGGGAGAAACCTTGTCGACTCTCATTTTGCCGCGTCGCTTCGGCCTTGATCTTCCCGTGGTTGGTCGTGTTGATCCGCCTCGGTGGTGGTGGCGGCACCCACCGCTTCGTCCGGTTAAGCTTCTGGTCGTCCAGGCTCATCCTGGGCCGTAACCTGAGTTCGAGGCCGGGAGGCGGGATGCGCAACTCGTCGAGAGCCCGAATCGTGGCGCGTTTAGCGGCATTGGCGGGAATGGCGGCGGTTGCGGCCGCCACCGTAACCTTGTTGGGCGGGTCCCCGGCTGGGGCGGTGGCAAACCCGGGCGTTGATCTCCTACCGGCCCTCGCTCTGCAGACGGCTTCCGAGGCGGAGACGATCTTCTTCGAGCAGTGCGCGCCCTGCCACGGACGGGCTGGAGAGGGGGGCATCGGGCCGGCTCTCACGGCCTCGTTGCTCACGGCGGACGAGAGGGAGCTGGTTATTCGCCAGGGCCGGGGCGCCATGCAGGCGTTCGAGGCCACCCTCAGTGCGGAGGACATCGAAGCCATCGTGGCGTTCACGGGGCGCCTGGCCGCCACCTTGACTTACGAACTGCAGTGCGCACCTTGCCACGGCCCGACCGGTGAAGGGGACATAGGTCCGGCGCTGGTACCGGCCCGGTTGTCTTTCGAGGACGCCCGGCGCATCATCGCGGAGGGACAAGGAGGTATGCCCGCCCACGCTCCGACGTACTCGGAGGACCAGCTCGACGCCATCACGGCATTCGTTCAGGACCTGGCCCTGATCCGGCTGGGTTCGGAGACATATGTGCAGCTTTGTGCCTCCTGCCACGGCGCGGCGGGCGAAGGAGGAGTCGGGCCCGCTCTGGTCGGGAACGACATATCCCCGGGGGAGATCACCACAGTGATTTCGGAGGGGGCCGGATCCATGCCCGGGTTCGGGGCGAGCCTGGCTGAATCCGAACTCCAGGCGTTGATCCTCTTCGCCAACCGTCTCGTCGCCGGCGTAGCGGCGCCCGGACCGCCCGTGGTCGATGGAACGCAGCTGTACACGGACCTGTGTGCCGCCTGTCACGGCGCCGATGGCGAAGGTGGGGCTGGTCCGCCCCTGGCGGCGCTTGTCCTCGGTGACGATGAGCTGTCGACGCTCATTGCCGAGGGCCAGGGCGGCATGCCCGGGTTCGCCTCGGAGTTATCGGCCGAGGACATCGACGGACTTGTAGAGTATGTCCAAACTTCCTTTGGCGAGCCAGAGGAGACCGCGACCGGGGCAGACCTTTACGCACAGCTGTGCGCCGCCTGTCACGGCGCCGATGGCGAGGGTGGGGCCGGTCCGGGTCTGGCGGCACTTGTCCTCAGCGACGACGAATTGTCTACGCTCATTGCCGAAGGCCGGGGCAGCATGCCCGGCTTTGCAGACCAACTCAGCGCCGACGGCGCGGCTAACCTGGTCGAATTCCTCATGGCAACCTTCGGTGAGCAAGACTCGCTGACCACGACAACGCTTGCGACCCCGATCCTCTCCGGTTTTGAGATGTATGCGGGTCACTGCGCAAGCTGTCACGGCGCCGACGGCAGCGGTGGCATAGGCACCGATCTGCGAGAATCGGAACTCTCTCTCAACGAGATCATCTCACGTATCTATGGGGGACACGCCGACGGCATGCCGGCCTTCGAAGGTGAACTCACCGGTCTTGAGGTTCAGGCGGTGGCCCGCTTCGTGACCACCTTGCGCGCGGACTCCGATGGTGCGAGTCCGGGCCGTACGTTGTGGCTATGGCCGTTGTTGGGAGGGGCGTTGGTGCTAGCAGCACTGTCGGGACTCTGGCTCGTGCGGAGATCGCGGGGCTCGAAGCAAGAGGTTTTGCCGAGGGGGTCAGAGTAGTCTCGACTCGCAACCGGCGATCTCCACCGGGTCGCCCAGCGGCTAGTGACCGTGACCACGCGCAACGTCCTCGACAAGCTACAGAGGACGTTAGCCGCCAAGTTCTCCCCTCGCCTCGGCCAAGAAGGCGAATATCTCGTTGAGTTGAGTGTCGGACAGTTCCTGCTCGGAGTACGACGGCATCCCGGGTTGTCCGTTACGTATGACCTGTCGAACCCAGTCGTAGGAGGCGGAGGCCGGAGACTTGGCGGTGGTCGTTCCCTCCGCATCGACGCCGTGGCACCCCGCACATCCGAAGGTAACGAACAAGCCCCTTCCGATCTCAGCCTCGGCTGCCGCGTCGTCGGCAAGGCCGAAGTCGGGGTAGGCGTAGGCGCCCTCGACAAAGGCAACCGCGGAGCGATCGTAACCAACCGGATCACGATTGTGATGCGTGTTCGGGCTGCGGATCAATAGAGCGACAATGCCACCGGCCACGATAACCATGACGGCGGTCACCATGGTTGCGGTGTTGAGCCACTTCGTGCCGGTGCTCCGCTCCTGCTGGTCCTCTTCGGCTTCCGCCTCGTTATCGGCTGGGGGACTACCCCGGGAGACGCGGATGACGGCTACTCCAACGATGATCATGATCACCCATATGGAGCCGATTACCAAGGTCACGACCCATCCTCCGGCACCGGGGATGAGGTTGATCCCTTCCGGTGATTGGTAGAGCTGTCCACCGATGGTCACCGGGAAGGACAAGATGTTGGGTTCGTCTCCGCCTTCGATGGTGATGGTGTGGGTGCCGAGTTTCCTCAACTCGTAATCGAAGACGGCGACGCCCAGGTCGTTGGTCAAAGCCTCGCCCAGCTCGATATCGCCGCCGACCCCGGCGAACGCCACGCTCGAGAAGAACACCAGTTCGGCGCTCTCGACCGGTTCGCCGGTGGCCGCGTCGTGGACGGTGGCGGTCAGCTGGATCGTCTCACCCAAAGCCCCTTCTTCCGGGGCGCTCACTTCCACGGTCCAGTGGTCCGCAAGCGCTCCGCCGCTCCCCAGTAGGACGAACCCGACGACCAAAAGGACAATCGTGGCCCAACGACCGAGCCGCCGCACCGTCATGGGGGACCTCCGGTTTCGGGTTCTGGCGCCGAGTCCGGGACTCCGGAAGCCAGGATCTCCTCGCCGTCGAACTCATGTTCGTATTCGACCATTTCCTCGAACTCTTCCCGGCGTTCCTCGGTCATCTCCCAGACGGCCATGATCGGGAATGCCTTGACGAACAACGTGATGAGGAGTGCGAAGAAGGCGAAGCCACCGGCGGTGATCGACCATTCCACCCACGTTGGAGCGTAGTTGACGGGCTCGTAGGGGAGTAGGGGGGCGCGCAGTCCGGTGACCACTATGAAGTATCGCTCCACCCACATGCCCAGATCGACAAACACTGCCGCGGTGACAATTCCTCCGATGGTGCGGAGCCGCCGGATGAACATGAAGACGACCGGCGTCATCAAGCCTCCGATGAAGTAGAACCAGAAGTAGGGAGCGAACTCGTCGATGAAGAGCTGGCGGAACAGGAACTCGGTGCCTTCTTCGAATTTGAATCCGGCGGTGATGTACTCCGACAGGTTGGCGTAGATCATCACCCCGCCCATAGCCGCCATGAGGTACCCGAGGTAGAGGAAGTGTCTGGGCGTGATGTACTCCTCCAGATGGTAAACGCGGCGGAGGATCGCCATCACGACGATCAAGGTGGCGATTCCGGAGAAGATGGCCCCGGCCACGAAGAAGAAGCCGAAGATGGTGCTGTTCCATGCCTCCCGCAGCGTCATCGCGAAGATCCACGAGACCACCGTATGGACCGAGACTGCGATCGGGATGATGAGGATCATCATGATCGAGATGGCCCTTCTGAGGTGTCGCTTCTGGTCGCTCGTACCCCTCCAGTTGATCGCCAGAATTCGATAAAGCATGTGCTTCGGTCGCGACACCCACGGGGCCTGCCGGTCTCGGAAAAAGGCCAGATCGGGCACCATGGGGAGATACAGGTAGACGACGCTGGCGGTGAGGTAGGTAGTGACGGCCAGCACGTCCCATACGATCGGCGATTGCCACCGGCCGAACACGAGCACGTTGATCAGCCGGTCTGGGCGCCCCAGATCGACGATAACGAAGAAGGCGCCTGTTATCAACGCCACCGCGGTGATGAACTCGGCCATTCGGGTGACGGGCGTTCTCCAGCCGGCATGGGATACGCGCAAGATGGCCGAGATGAGCGTCCCGGCGTGGCTGATGCCGATGAAGAACACGAACATCGTGATGTAGAGGCCCCACGAGATCCGATCGCTCATGCCGGTAACGACCAGGCCGCGCCGCACCTGCAGCGAGTAGGCATACACTCCCCACCCTGTCACGGCCAGGAGGAAAAAGAGAAAGGCGTAGTAGTTGCGGGTTGTCTTTCGGGCCGGATCGAGGGTGGTGTCCTCCAGCCGCGCTTGCCAGTCGTTCACCGACTCCATACGTCACCCCCCGGCGCAGTTCTGGTCCAAGGCCACACGGTGGGTAGTCGACCGGTCCGCGAAGGTACCCGTCCTACCGCTTCGCCGTGGCCCGGGATGTAGAACACGCGTGGCTGCGTGCCCAGTTCTTCCTTGAGGATGAAGGCGTTGTGCTCGGCTGAGAACGCCGCCATCGAAACCAGCTGGCGGCCGTTGGTGGCGATGTCCTCCTCGAGGTCGCCGTAGTAGATAGCCTGGTTGGGGCAGGCCTGAATGCAGTACGGGAGCGTGCCGGCCCGCACCATGTCGGGGCAGAAGTCGCACTTCATGACCGTTCCCTTGAGCGCCGGGACCTGCGCCTCCAGGTTGTATTTGGCCAGGTGGGCTTCGGGAGGAACGGGTGGCTCGCCCCAATTGAAGAACCGCCGATCGTACGGGCAGGCCGCCATGCAGATTCTGCAACCGATGCAGCGTTCCTGGTCGATCAGAACGAGTCCTTCGGGCGTCGAAAAGGTGGCACCGACCGGGCAAACGTTGACACAGGGCGGGTTCTGGCAGTGCTGGCAGGGTATGGGTATGAAGCGTGTGCCTTCGCCTTCGAGTTCGTCCTCGAACACTTCAATCCACTGCATGGGCTCCGGGAGGAGGTGCCCCTCGACACAGGCAGCGGTGCAGCGAGGTGGGGATCCGACGCTCTGGCACCCATCGCAATAGCGCAGGTCGATGATCATCGCCCACTGGCGGATTCTTGAGAAGGGGGACTGGGTCTCCTCCGGCACCTGCTGGCCGGCCAGCAACTCGAGTGCTCTGGGTACGCCTCCCATCGGTCCGATGAACAAGGCCGACATCCCGAACATGCGGATCGCCGTGCGCCGGTCGATCATCCGGAGGAGCACTTGCAGGTTCCCCCCGGTCGCATCGTGAGCGACAACGGTCTGGGAGGTCTGGCGGTTTCGGAGCCGGGCGAACACGGCCACGGCAGTGCCGACACCAATCGTGATTAGCAGTAGGCCCGGGAGACCACGGATACCAGCCGCCGCTGCCAACAGTGCCGAGCTCATGACTGCCAGCCACAGTGGACCGACGGCCCGGATCGTTTCACTCAGCGACCTACTCGAACGGTTCACGAGCCCTCCTTTCGGGGACCCCGACCTCGGGTCGGGCTCACCCGGCACCGCGCTGAAACGTTGGGTCATCCTATCAAGCCGCACGCGGGGGTGTCGCGACCCGGCCCCATTTCTCGTTGCAGCTTGGAGGAGATGGGTAGGAACATCTGGTCCGGTCCCGCCCCACTTGTGCGGCTACGACTCGGGACCAGCATCTTCAATCCTCTGCTCGCCCGGATGCTCTTGCGCTCGCGCCCCTAGAGGTCGGGCGTTTGCCCCTCCAGAACCTGGTCGAGAGCCCGCTGCAGAACGGCGGCGTGGACTTCTCCGGCGATCTTTCCCTGGATGATCCCATCGGCGTCGATGATGTAGGTCTCCGGGACGCCGAAAACACCCAGTTCGACGGTGGCTCGTGATTCGGGGTCGACAACGTAGCTGTAGTTGGATCCGCGGCCGAACTCATCGAGAAACGCCGATGCCTGCTCGGGTTTGTCCTGGTAGACGATGCCGAGGAAGTGGACCCCGCGGTCCTGGTAGGCGAGAGCCGTTGACGTGAGATCGTCATGTTCCAGGCGACAGGGAAAGCACCAGGAAGCCCAGAAGTTGACAACGAGGACGGTGCCCCGCTGGTCGAAAAAGGAGAAGGTCCCGTCTTGCTCCAGATAGTCGAAAGTGAGGTCGCTGACCGGCTGGCCGATAAGCGGCGAATCGACCAGGCGGGGGTCCTGACCGAAGCGGCTGTTGAAGACGTACACCAACAGAGCCACAACGGCCAGGATCCCCACAACCGGCAGGACGCCACTGGGAAGCCTGCGGGCGGGCTTTGTGACGGCTGGGTCGGTCATCCGCCTTCTCCTCTGGCTTCATCGAGGGCTGCTTCCACCTGTGCCAGGAGGCTGGGTGGGAGGTTGGGAATCGCGGCGACTTCTTCGAGCCACGGGATCGCTCCGTCTGCATCGCCCAGGCCGTAGAGCAATACGAAGCCGAGGAACAGCTTGGTTTCGTCGTTGGTGGGATCGGCAGTGAGGCTGGTCCTAAGGTACTGTTCGGCAGCCTCTGGCTGACCGGTAATGTACGCCATCCACCCGATCCGCGACAGGGCGCGACCCTCTTCGGCCGGAGTCGGGTTGTTCTCCGCGACGGTCAAGTAGTGATCGAGGGCTTTGCTGAAGCTCTCTTCGTCGAAGTACCGGTCGGCCAGCGCCAGCCGCATGGCATTGATCTCGGGATTCTGAGCGATGACCTCTTCGAGTTGCTCGTTGCTCACTGTGTTCGGATCGATTGTTAGTTCTCCGGGGGCGCCCGAATCGGTGGCAGGAGAGGCCGGCTCGGGGTTGATGTCGCGGGCGGCGAAAAGGATGGCCACCGAGAGAGCCGCGATCACCGCGACGCTGCCGATGACCGCCCGGCGGGTTGATCGCGGCTGCATGCCCGGGGTTTCGGCCTTGGGTTCGGAGGAGCGTTGTTGGTCCAACCGTGCCAGCGCCGCGAGCTGCGCTGCAACGTCGTCGACTTCGGCCTGGTAGTTGGCTCGCAATGCCTCGGCCGTGGCTTGATCGATCTCCCCGGCCTCAACCTGTTCGGCGAGCTCCGTCAGGTCACGGGCGGCAATCTCGCGGCGTTCTTCGAGATGCTTTCGGTCAGCCATGCTCGGACCCTCTTGGCGCTGGTTGCCGTTTCCGGCTCAGAATCATCCAGACACCGCCTGCCACGGCCAGGGCGGGGAGCAACCATACGACCAAGGTACTCCCGGAGAAGGGCGGGTCGAGAAGTATGCCGTTCCCGTAACGGGCCGTGAAGTAGTCGACGATCTGCGCGTCGGTTTCGCCGGCGGTCACCTTCTCCGCGACGATTTCCATCATCGCCCGGGCGGTTTCAGAAGGAGAGTCCCCAATCGCCTCTCCCTGGCAGACCGGGCATTTGATCCGCGAGCCGATTGCGTTCACCCGGTCTTGGGGGGCGCTGTCGCCGATCACCAACCCGACGACGACCACCACGGCCAGCACGATCGTGATTGCCCGTCCGCCGAGGGTCCGGGCCCCGCTATCCATCGCGAGACGCCTTGGCTTCTGCCAGGCGATCGTCGCTGGGTTTGCGGACCAGCCGCGACCAGAGCACGGCCGCCGCAGTAATGAAGCCGCCCACCCACACCAACCAGATGAACGGGAACCAGAAAACCCCCAGGGTCACCTGCTCGGCGTCGATGCTCTTCAGCGAGAGATAGAGGTCTCCGCTCCATGATGCGTCGACTTCAGGGGTGGCCACCGATTGAGTCGAGGTGGGGTATTGGTTGAGACGGGGCTCGAGTTGGCTCACTACCTTTCCATTCCGGGCGACTTCGACCTGGGCCCCCGTCACGAATCGGGTGGCTTCTTGCCGGCTGACCGGGGAGACGTAGGTGATGTCGAAGCCGGCGACCGACTCGGTGCTCCCGGGAGTGAGGGTGATATCGGCTTCAACCGAGAGGTTGGCTGAAACGGCGATACCCAACGCCAGGATGGCCACTCCCAGGTGGGAGATCTGACCGCCCCAGTACCCGGTGTCGTTTCGCATGGTGCGGAGGGTGGCGGATGGTAGGGACATGTCACGTTTTTGCGCCACGGTGCGGGAGGTCACGAAGAGATTGCGGAAGATCGCAGACATGACGAAGAACGACGCCAGGATGAAGGCCACCAGCCAGGGGGTGCGATACCCGAGAAGCACGGCCAGGGCCGCGGCGCCCAGGGCCACTCGGAGCGGGTTCTTGATGCGCTTCCACACGACCTCCGGTTTCGCAGAGCGGTACGGCGTGACGGGTCCGAGTCCCATGGCCAGCAGCAGACCAAACGCCAGCGGGATGGCCAACCGATCGAAGAACGGCCGCCCTACGCCCACCTGGGAACCGCTGAATACATCCACGAACATCGGGTAGAGCGTGCCGGTCAGCACCACAAAGGCGAAGACGGTCAGGAGCAGGTTGTTGAGGAGGAATACACCTTCCCGGCTGGCCAAGGAGTCAAGGCGGGGAGAGGATGCCACCACGTGGGCGCGGGCGGCGAACAATCCGAACGACCCCACGAGCACCACCATCAAGAACCACAGCAATGCCGGGCCGATCGGGGATTGAGTGAAGCTGTGCACGGAGGTGATCACGCCCGACCGGGTGAGGAACGTACCGAGAATGGTCAGGGCAAATGTGGCGATGACCAACACGAAGTTCCAGGCTTGCAGCATTCCGCGCCGTGCCTGAACGACAGCCGAGTGGAGAAACGCGGTGGCGATCAACCATGGCATGAACGAGGCGTTCTCGACGGGATCCCAGGCCCAGTAGCCGCCCCAACCGAGCACCTCGTACGACCAGAGGCCGCCCAGCACGACTCCGGCGGTCAGGAAACCCCAGGCAATCAACGTCCACGTGCGAGTGCGAAGTAACCACTCGGCCCCGCTTGCCCCCAGCATCAAGGCAGCCATAGCAAAGGCGAATGGAACCGTCATGCCGACGTAGCCAACGTAGAGCATCGGCGGATGAACGGCCATGAGGATGTGGTTCTGGAGCAGCGGATTCGGCCCCCGCCCTTCCAGGGCAGCCAGCGAGTCGGCCCACGGGAAGTGGGTGGCTTCGAGGCATCCGATCGAAGCCGGCTGCACGCACACGCTGAACGGATTCGACACCGTGGCCATCAACACGAAGAAGTAGAGGGTGACGATCCCCATCACGGCGAGAGCGCCCGCCCCGAGCTGATCGGGTTCGGACCGCTTCGCAAAACCGCGGTAGACGGTGTAGACGAAGGCGGCCAGGACCAAACCCCACAGGACGATGCTGCCTTCGAGGGCCGCCCAAGCTGATGCCACCTTGAAGATGAACGGGGTGGTGGTCGCCGAATTGTTGGCGATGTAAGCGATCGAGAAGTCGTCGGTGAGGATTCCCACCTCGAGAGCGATCATGGCCAGCAAAGCCCCGCCGACCATGCCGTAGACCGGCCACTGGAGTTTTTCGGCCCGGGCCAGGTCCGGGTTTCGCATGCCCCGGAAGCCCTGAACGATGATGCCGACTGAGGAAAGGGCGGCGACCAGAATTGCCGAATAGCCAACCGTGGCAGTCATGCTGCTCCTCTAGCCGGAGGTACCGGTCGGTGGGACGTAGGTGCCGTCCTCCTCGGACCGGTACTCCTCATCGTGATTGATGATAAGGGTGTCGGACTCGAAACGGTCCCCGACCCAAGCGCCTTCGACCACCACACCGATGTTCTCCCGGAACAGCTGCGGCGGGGCGCCCGTGTGCACCACGGTGATCGAGCGGTCTCCGTCCGTAACGATGAACGTCACGCCGCCTGAGGTGGTTTCAACGGTCCCCTCCGTGACGAGCCCTCCGAGCCGGAATCGCTCGCCGTCCGGGAAATCCACGTGTTGATCGACGGCCTCAGTGGGAGTGAGGTAGTAGATGAGATTGTCGCCCAGGCCTCCGAACATCATGAACCCAAGCACTAACACGATGACCCCGATGGCAGGCAGCACGAACCACTTGTATTGCACGGCTACTCCTCCATCCGGCGTTTCACCCGTCGGGTCCGCGCCACGAGGGAGATGGCGTACAGGATCATGAATCCGTACACCACCGAATAGCCGAACACGACCCAGCCGTCAGACATGGTCGGGTGCCTCCTCGAGATTGGGGGCGGTAATACCAGAGCCGGCGATCTCGAAGTCGGCGACGGCCTCGGTCTCCTCCAACTCATCCTCCAAACGAGCCAACCGGGTGCGCCAGGTCATGAAGGCTGCATAGACAACCGTGAAAGCGGCCAGGTTGATCATGAGAGCCCGCAGGAACTCCGGATCGATCGGTGCGTCGGGACGCACGACGGTCGTTCCTTGATGAAGGGTGCGGAACAGAGTCACCGAGAAGTAGACGAGTGGTACCTGAACGAATGCAACGATCCCGAGGATGGCCGACCGCCTGGCTCGCGTCTCCGGATCCGGGATACTTCGTCGCAACGCCAGGTAGCCAACATAGACGAAAAACATGATGGCCGTTGACATCATGCGAGCATCGCTCCAATCCCAGAACGTTCCCCACACCGGGTAACCCCAGATCATCCCAGTCATCAACGCCAGCGCCGTATAGAACACGCCCACTTCGGCCGAGGCGGCCGCCACCCGGTCCCAGATGGGTGTCTTCCTGATCAGCCAAGCTGCGCCGCCGATCATGGTGACCCCGAACGCCAGAAAGGCGAGCCACGCTGAGGGGACGTGCACGAACATGATCTTGGCGAACTCACCCTGAACCCGCTCCGGAGGTACGGTCGTCGCAACGGTGAAACCGACGGCGATGGCGGCGATGGCCATCAGACTGAGTGCTTGGTATGAGCGTTCTCTCATCGGCTCGATTCCTCCAATGGTCTCGCCGTTACGACACCAATCACCGCCAACGCCAGGTTCATGGTTGCCAGCAAGGTGATCCAGAGCAGAATACTCTGTTCCTGTTTCAAAGCCTCAACTACCTGCGCCGATCCCAGCAGCAACGGCATGGAAAGCGGGGCTACCAGGAGCGGAGTCAGCGTGTTGCGGGTGCGCAGTCCGGCGGTGACCGAACCGGCCAACGTGCCGACCAGAGCCAGGCCGCTCGCCAGCATGGCCAACACCAGGATCAGCCAGGGCCAACCGGGGATCCGTCCCGGGTTGTAAAGAAGGATGGTCACCGGGACCAAGACGATCTCGAAAACGACGAGTAGCAAAGTGCTGGTGGCGGCCCGTCCAACGAATTTGGCGGCCGGGTCCGTGCCCAACAGAGTCAGCAGTTCCTGTTGGGGCGGGGTGTCGGCGGCGGTCTGACGGAAGGCGACCAGCATGCCGAAGAGCAGGGACACTGCCAGGAACATGCCCGGCCCGACCTGGGCGAGGAGCGGTCGATCCGTGCCTATGGCCAGGGGAATGAGCATGAGGGCGACGGCTCCGAAGGGGATCGTGATGTACAGAGCCTCGCCGGCGCGACCTTCGACGAGGAGGTCCTTGCGGGCGATCTCCTTGGCCTGCTGCCAGAAGCCTCCGACCCTCACCGCATCTCCTTTCTGCCGAGCAGGGTGCCGCCCTCGAGCTGATAGGTGACGTTCACGAGTGGCAGCATGCGATCCGGCTCATGGCTGACCAGTACAGCCCCACCCCCCCGCTTCTTGACATCACCAACCGCCGCCTCGACCAACGCTTGGGCTGCTTTGTCGAGACCGGCGTGCGCTTCGTCGAGCAGGAGAAGGTCCGGTTGAGTCAGCAGTACCCGGGCGAACTCGACCCGCCGTTGCATGCCGTGCGATGAGTGATCGGCCCGCCGTTGCTTGGCACCTCCCAACCCGACGAGCTCGAGAGCAAGGTCGGCTCGTTCGGTCCCGGCCCCGGCCAGGCGGGCGACAAACGTCAGGTTTTCAATCAGGGTGAGCTCGCCCCACAGGCCCGGATGGTGGCCGAGCAGCGCGATTCGTTTTCGAGCAGCGAGGATGCCGCTGGAACCAATCCGGGCTCCCAGCACTTCGGCCTGACCGACTGAAGGTTTGAGCAGCGTCGCCAGGATTCGGAGCAGGGTCGACTTGCCTGAGCCGTTTGGGCCGATGATTCCTACGACCTCTCCCGGGTCGATCCGCAAGTCGACGCCGCGCAAGACCGGCATCCGCCCGAAGCGGACACCGACACCCGATAACGCGGCGATAGGGGGTCCCTCTGTCACAGCGGAGAAGTGTAGGTCGTGGTCGCCGACGGACTTGCACGCCGTCGGTCATTCCGGCCGGGAAGGGCCGGATGGCCCTACTGGTAGTGACCTTTGCTGCTATAAAGAGTCGGGCGCGAATACGTCGGTAGTGGAGGTAGGTCGGTGGTGGAAGAGAAGGGTCACCCCAACGGAATCGATGAGCAGCCGGCAACAGACGCCAAACCGAAGGCCGGGGAAGATCTGGATCATCGCGTTTCGCGTCGCAAGCTACTGGTCACCGGCGTGGGGGTGATGTCCGGCGCCATTGCGGCAACGGTCGGCGTCCCAGCGATCTTCTATGTCGCCGGGCCGGCCCAGGAGCAAGGGGGGGAACAGGATTGGATCCGCCTGGGCACGGCCAGTTCCATTGAAACGGGCACCCAGACGCTCATGAAGGCGACCGTCGAGCGAAGAGCCGGCTATCTCACCACGACAGAAGAGCTATCGGTGTTTGTCTCGACCGAGAACGGAGCGGACTTCGTAGCGCTCTCCAACATCTGCACCCACCTCGGGTGCCGGGTCCGTTGGGTCGATGACCAGAACGCCTTCTTCTGTCCCTGCCACAACGCAGTCTTCGGGCCGGACGGCACCGTGCTGGAGGGCCCCCCGCCCCGACCTCTCGACCGTTTCGAAACCAAGGTCGAGGACGGCCAGATCTTCATCAGAAGGACCTGATATGGCAACAAGATTTGGTGATTGGCTGAACGAACGGTCCGGTTGGCGCGCTGCCTACACCATGGTTTTTCTGCGGAAGATTCCCAAGATCAACTGGGCCTACACGCTCGGCAGCGCCACGCTTTTTGCCATGATCATCCAGATCGTCACGGGCATTCTGCTGACTCTGTACTACGTCCCCGACCCGCAGTTGGCTTACGCCAGCGTTGGGTATATCACCAACGAACTTCCGTTCGGCTGGTTGATCCGAGGTCTGCACCACTGGGGTGCCAGTGCCATGGTCTTGCTGGTAGTCCTGCACATGGTGCGTGTGATCATCTATGGCGCCTACAAGTACCCCCGCGAGTTCACCTGGATCACCGGCGTGGCATTACTCCTGCTGACTTTTTCCTTCGGTTTCACCGGTTACCTATTGCCGTGGGATCAGCGCGCCTACTGGGCAACGGTGGTGGGAACACAGATCGGTGAAGTGACCCCGGTGGTCGGAGACACACTACGAGCCGTGATGCTCGGCGGAGAAGAGATATCCGGGTTGACGCTCAGCCGTTTCTACGGTGCGCATGTGTGGGTTCTCCCGTCGGTGCTCCTTCTCCTGGTGGGGATTCACATCTATCTCGTCATTCGCAACGGGATAACTTCTGTTCCCAAGCGAGGCGAGTAGCGCCATGAAGAGCGAAGAACGCGAGGAATACCTAAAAGAATACGATGAAAAGAAGAAGAAGGGCGTGCCCTTCTGGCCGGACATCATCTTCAAGGACGTGCTGGTCTCCTTCCTTCTCTTCCTAATTCTCGTAGCCCTCGCCTACTTTCTGGGCTCGAGCCTCGAGGAGATTGCCGATCCGAGCGATGCGAATTACACCCCCCGGCCGGAGTGGTACTTCCTGTTCCTGTTCCAGTTGCTGAAGTTCTTCCCCGGCGATCTCGAGGTCGTCGGGGTCATCGTGTTACCGGTCATTGCCATCATCTTTCTGATCCTGCTTCCCTGGACCGATCGTTCAAAGAGAAGGCACCCTTCGGGCCGCCCGGTCGTGACCGGGATTACCGTTGCGGGATTGGTGGCGGCGATCTTTCTCACCGTGCAGGCCATAGAGGAAGCTCCGCTCCCTGCCTCAGCCACGGCCGAGGGTGACCGGGTCGCCGCTCTCTACGTTGAGAACTGCGCCGGCTGTCACGGCCCGACCGTGATAGTCGCGCCTGGTACGGACCTTTTCGCCGTCATCTCGGCCGGCACCCACGAGGGGATGCCCTCTTGGAACTCCGATCTGTCCGCCGACGAGATCGATGCACTAGTCGGGTTCCTACTCGCCCCCAACGGAAACGAGGTGTTCGCTGCAGCCTGCGCTGAGTGCCACACCCTCGATCAACTGATCGAGGCGGATGCGATCGACCTCAGGAGCGCTTTGGAGTTGGGGACGGGATTTGCGCCCCACGCGGATGCCGCCATCCCCGATTGGAAAGGACTGCTCAGCGCCGCCGAGCAAGCTCAGCTGCTCAACTTCTTGACCGCTCCCGACGGACAACGGCTGTGGACCCAGCTGTGCGCTGCCTGCCACGGCCGCTCAGTAGCCGTCTCCGGGGACGAGGCGGCGCTGCGCGACCTCATCGTCAAGGGAGGTGGGCACCTCGACATGCCCGCCTTTGGCGGGACGCTGGTGGACACCGACATCCAGGCGCTGGCCATATACGTCATGGACCAGACGGCCTACCCGGCGGGTGAGGGTCTCTTTGCTCAGCACTGTTCCTCGTGTCATGCCCAACGCGTCCCGACCGCCGGTTCACTGGATGAAGCCGTCGCCGCCATCGCACGGGGTGGAGCCCACGAGGACATGCCCGTCTGGGGCGAGATCCTCACCGACGAGCAAATCGGTGCACTCGTCGCCTACGTCTTCCAAGCGGCCGACCTGCCCGACCTCGCCGGCGGTGAGGATCTGTTTGCGCAGAACTGTGCCGCCTGTCACGGGGAGTTAGGCGAGGGCGGTCCGAACCCGGCCCGGGCCGGTGACATCATCGCTCCGATCAGCACCGCCGAGTATCTGCGGACCCGTGACGACCAGACGCTGCGAGCCATTGTCTCCCAGGGACAGCCCAATTTTGGGATGTCCCCGTTCGGTGATTCGTTCGGCGGACCTTTGAACGACGAGCAGATCGATACCATCGTGGCTTTTCTGAGAGCCTGGGAGGCGGATCCACCGGTCGAGCTTCCCCCGGACGTACCGGCCGTGCCCCAGTCCACCTCCAGTGGGCGAGAGGTCTATCAGCAGCTCTGTGCGCAGTGTCATGGCGATCGCGGCCAGGGCGGTATCGGTACGGCCTTTGGCGAGCAAGCGTGGCAGTCGGCCAACAGCGACTCGGCGATCTTCGACGCCATCAACCTCGGTCACGAGGCGACGGCAATGATTGCCTGGGGTGAGATCCTGACCTCCCAGCAGATCGAGCAGCTGGTGGCTTACATCCGTACGCTCAACTCGTCCGGGTCCGCAACCGGGGCGCCGACCTTTGTCGGAGATGTGCTGCCAATCTTCCAGGCCTCGTGCGCGGCCTGCCATGGGTCGCTGGGAGGCTGGACCGGGACCAATTACGAGGATGCCCTCAACACCGGAGAAGGAGGTCCGACCATCCTCCCGGGAGATCCCGACAACAGCCGGCTGGTGCAGACGCTGGTCGGCACCCATCCGGACGGCATCGTCATGCCTCCCTCAGGGGCTTTGTCCGATACCGACGTCCAGACCATCGTCGACTGGATCGCGGCGGGAGCTCCGGAGCGATAACGCCCGCGCTGGGTTGGTGAGAGCGAAAATGGGCTTTCCCTAAGCCGAGCGGTTCTTCCTCAAGGATGTCAACCCGGCCGTGCTCGATCTTCTCGAAGCCGATGATCGGGAGGAATTGCTTGGCCCGCTCTATCCGCGCGTGTTCACCGAAGAAACGCGATCTTCGAGCCCTCCCACCGGGCGCACATAACCCACGGAGTTCCCGGTTCGGTGGGCCTGGGTCTCACGGTGTGCCCGTCAGCTTGCCGTGCTCATGAACGGAGACCTTCAGTATGTGCGCTCAGGAGCAGTGTCGACGTTCCAGTTGAGGCTTCCGGTCGATCCTGATTGGACGGCTCACTGAAGAGCCGACCGGGATCGGGCTCTGGCAGCGAAGATCCCGATGAGACCGATGGCGATGGCCGCCAGGTACCAGCCGACCGGACCCGAACCCAGCGAGGGGCGCATCGGTTCGGTGACAAATCGGACCGCCCCTGCCAGGACTAGCGCCGTTGCGCCGATCGCTCCCATGGCACGGACACCCCGGCGTCGCCACCAAAGCAGGACCAGAGCTGCTGCCAAAAACAGTAGCGCTGCATAGATCTCGACCGGATGCCGGGGAACGTTGCTGCCTTCCTGAGCAACCGCCCATGGCCAGGATGAGGCGGTACCCAGACACGCTCCCCGGTAGAGACACCCGGCATGCCAGCCGGCCAGTCCGGCCATCGCCGCCGGTCCCAGGGCATCGATCGTGCCGGCCAGTTGGCGACGTGACGTGAGCCAAACAAAGGCCAGCGCACCAAGCGAGGCAAACCCGGTATCGACTCCGCTACGAACGATGAGGATGTCGCCGGGGTGGGTGATCGGGTTGGTGCCGGCAATGATCATGGCTGCCAGCCGACCGCAGATGAGGCTGGTCACCGCCGCTCCCAGGAGCAGGTCGCTTAGGCTCCCGGTCTTCTCCGGGATGAGACCCAACCGCATTTCCCACTTGGCCATCAAGAGGGCCAAGCCGACTCCGGTGAGCGCGGCCCACAACAGGGTGAATTCCATCAGCTGTCTTCGTGCCGTTTGAGTAACTCGTCGATCTGCAGCGCCAGTGTCCGCTCGTCGATCACGCCCGGCTGGTAGTGGACCAGTGAACCGCCCGGCGCAAAGAAGAACGTGACAGGAACTCCCGAGCCACCCAGCGCCGCTGGAACGGTCCTGGGGGCGTCAAAGAGGTTCTCAAAAGAGAGGCCGAACTCGGCGATGAACTGCCGCGCGCCACTCTGGGTGTCGGCGACGTTGATCCCGATAAACCGGATGTCGTCGCCGAACTGCTCGTTGGCACGTTCGATCAGGGGAGCCTCCGACCGGCACGGGATGCACCACGAGGCCCAAACATTGATGACCACTGGTTGGGATGATGCTTCGAGCAGGGCAACGACCTCAGCGGCGTTCGTGTCGGGAAGCGGCGGCCCGACAGTCTGAGATTGTTGGGCCGTGCAACTTGTCAGGAAGACGAGCAGCACGGCGAGCGCGGCTATCGGGCGTCGGGTCGGCATTCGTCTCGCATCGTAGGACGGGGCAAAGGCTACCGAGTAGGTTGAGTATCTATGGCTCCGCGACGACATGTGCTCGCCATGGTTCTGGCCGGTGGCGAGGGGAAGCGACTCTTTCCCTTGACTCGCGATCGGGCCAAACCGGCCGTCCCTTTTGGTGGCCAGTACCGGCTGATTGACTTCGTGCTATCCAATTTGGTGAATGGGGGGTTCCGCCGGATCGTGGTGCTCACCCAGTACAAGAGCCACAGTCTCGACACGCATCTGGCTCAGACCTGGCGCCTATCTCCGATTCTCGGCTACTACGTCGCGCCGGTGCCTGCCCAGATGCGGCGCGGCCCGCACTGGTTCTCCGGCTCGGCAGACGCCATTTTCCAGAACTTGAACCTGATCGGAGACGAGGAACCGGACTATGTGATTGTCTTTGGGGCCGATCACATCTACCGCATGGATCCGAGCCAGATGCTCGACCGGCACATCGAGAGCGGTGCCGCGGCCACTGTGGCCGGGATCCAGGTTCCCATTGGCGATTCAAGCGATTTCGGCATCATCGACGCAGGCGCCGACGGCAAGATCAGATCATTCCTCGAGAAGCCTGCCCAACCTCCATCCATGCCCGGCAATCCAGATTTCGCCTTTGCATCGATGGGGAATTACATCTTCACCACCGAAGCCCTGCGAGAGGCCGTTATTGCAGACTCGCTCGATGAGGATTCCCGGCACGATATGGGCGGCAGCATCGTCCCGATGTTTGTCGAGCAGGGCGGGGCCCGGGTGTACGACTTCAACGACAACGCGGTTCCCGGGCAGACTGAACAGGAATTCGGCTACTGGCGCGATGTGGGAACCCTCGATGCGTACTTCCAGGCGTCCATGGACCTGGTGACGGTCGATCCGATCTTCGACCTGTACAACGAGGAATGGCCGATCCTCACGTCTTCATTCCCCTACCCACCTGCCAAGTTCGTGCACGACCATGAGGGGAGGCGCGGGTTTGCGGTCGAATCGTTGGTGTCGGCCGGGGCGATCGTCTCAGGCGCCTCGGTGCGACGGTCGATCATCTCACCGGAGGTGCGGCTACATTCGTACGCTTCGGTCGAGGACTCGGTGCTCTTCGACGGTGTCCACATCGGACGGAACGCAGTGGTGAGGAGAGCCATCATCGACAAGGGGGTCGTCGTACCTCCAGGGTTTCAGATCGGCGTCGACCTCGACCTCGATCGAGAGCGATACACGGTGTCCGACGACGGCATCATCGTGATCGGCAAGGGCGACAAGCTCGCATAGCCGACGAGCTCGGTCGTCGGCGTACCTGGTATTTCGTACTTCGTACGCTCCCATCTGAGGACGAGGAACGCTCAGCGTCTCGCTCCGCGAAAGATCCCGGGACGGCCCGGGATCTTTCGGTCACATCTAGCCCTATTCGGTTACGTTGAACGTAACAGTGCCGGTGCGGGTCTTGGTGACACCGGCCTTCGTGTACGTAACTGTCAGACCGAGGGTGTATATGCCGGGTGTGACACCCGCCGTGTCCACCCGGAAGGCTGCAAAATCGGTTTCGTTGTCCTCGAGAACGGCGTCGTGGCGGAGACTGGTCGACGATTTCGGCTCTGGGTAGGACACATTCAACCCGGCAGAATCGGAGACCACCAGATCAAAGGCGTCGACCGTCGGGGCTAGACCGGTGAAGTCGACTTCCACCCACGTTGATTCGCTGCCCGGAATCGAACTGGCCGAATCGGTCATCTGGGCCAGATCCTGATTTGCCGTGTACGTCGCCACCGGAACCGTCACGTCGAAACTGTCTGCTACATCAGTACCGTCCACCGTGTAGCTGACCAACAGCTTCATTTTGAACTTGCTGGTCCGGCTGTACGGCACGGAGACGTTCAGCGCCGTGAAATCCATTTCCTTGTCAGACAGCACATGGCCATTCATGAGACCGGTGAATCCCGGTGTGTTATCCGGGTAGGTGACCTCGACGCCGGCGGGCGCCTCGGCTACCACTTTGAAGTTGGTGAGTTCGCCACTCTTGCCCTGCCAGTTGATCGCCACCCAGGCGGCATCGCCGGCGACGATGGTGGCGGTGTTCTTGGTCTTGAGACTGGCCTGGGGCCCTTTCGCCATTGCCGGGGAGGCAGTCCCGATCAGCAACAACGAGGCGAGTGCTGTGGTGAGGATGCGATGTTTCATCCTCAATGTCATCGGCACAAGCGATAGCAATCCTTGATTGCCATCAACAGGCGTAACAACGGACTAGTCCTCGCCGCAGTAGGCATCGTATTCGGCCAGCACCCGTTCGCGAAGGTCGATCCGGTCTTCCATCTCCACCTTGAAGGCGTCGTAATCGGTCCGGGTCTGGTGACTGAAGGCAAGACGTTCGTCGAGTGCATCGTTCATGGCGGGCAGGTCGGAAAACGCGAACCTCTGTACGTCGCACATCCAACGGGCTTCGATGGCCACCAACAGGTCGTCGCCGCTGAGACTGGGGTCCAGTGCCGGCGGCGGCACCTGCTCGGCCGCCAGCTGCAGGCCCGAAACCGCGGTGGTAGAGGTTGGGGCGGCTTGAGCGACCGTCGTCGTCGGGCCGGCAGGCCGACCGGTTGGCGAGCATGCCGAAAGCAGCAGGAACCCGATGGCGAAGACCGACGTCGGTAGCTGTTTCTTCACACAATTGCCTCTGCTTCGCTGTTCCAGGTATCGGATCATCGACGGGCGCCCCTGAGAGTTTGTTGAGGGAAGGGACCGGATCAGGCGGCCGGTTCGATGATCACGAGCGTGACCGATCCGAGCAGTTCCGCGGTAGCGGCATCTTTGCGGTAGGTCGCTCTGATCGTGATGGTGTAGGTCCCGATCGGCAGATCGTAGGCGTCGACCCTGAACCGGGCGATATCGGTCTCGCCGTCCTCCAGGCGGGCGTTGTGGTGGAGGCTGGTTGAGGACCCGTCACCCGGGTACACGATCGGCAACCCGTCTGCATCCGTTACCGTCAGCTGAAAGTCATCAAGACGAGGCGCCAGGCCGGCAAATGACACTCCAACCCAGGCGCTTTCACCCAGTGCCACCTCTCCGAGCGAGCTCGTGACCTGTTGGAGATCCTCGCCACCTTCATATTGGACCACCGGTACGCGAACATTGAAGTTGCGTGTCTTCTGCTTGCCGGCATGTTCGTAGGTGAGGTCGAAGAGCAGCTTGACGTCACTGCCTGCTGCGTACGGGACGGTGATTCTTACGGCGGTGAAGTCGTATTCGCCGTCGCTGAGCGTGTCGTCGGCCCACAGCGAGGTGTATGCGCCCGTGTTATCTGGATATCGGACCTCAACTCCGGGGTCGGTTTTCTTGACCACGAGTTGGAAGTTCTCCGCGTCCCCGCCACCTCCCACCCAATTGAGCGCGATCCAGGCACTATCCCCGGCAACGATGGCTGCCGTTTCGTAGTTCGTTAGATCGACGTCTTGGTCGACGTCGGGCTTGGGGGATGCCGCGGCTGGAAGTGCGGTGCTCACGATGAGGAGTGCAGCCAGGAGGAGAATGATGCGGGTGCGCATACACTTGCTATCGGCCCCATACCTCTGAAAACTTGAGGTCATCGGTGGTCTTCTAAGAACCGGTGTCGCAATAGTTGGTGAACTCGACGGCCACCGTCCCACGAAGCTCCGGGCTGTCGATCAGATCATCCTTGAAGGCCCGGTATTGGTCTGAAGTGACACCGTTGCCGGCTAGACGTGCGTCAAGCTCCGCCTGAATGTCGCCGACCTCGTCAAAGGTGTAACGCTGCACATCGCACATCCACCGCCCCTCAATGGACGCAAGCAGGGGGGCGTCATAGGAAACGCCACAGCCTGTCAAGGCGAGCGCGGTGGCGATGATTCCGGTGGCTATTCGAGTGCGGCGCATCATCGCATGTATCGGTCGGTCGGGTAGGCGTCTTGAAGGAAAGGCAAAGAATCACTGGCGGAAACGCAGCATTGCCTTTTCGATCTCATCCCAGCCCACCGTCAGGGCAGACGTATCGTTGCGGAGGGCGGTGAGGGCGGCTTCCCTGAGCATCCCAGACAGATCGGCGAACGAAAGACCTTCGGTCTTCTCAGCCAGTTGATCGAGGTCGACTCCCTCCGCAAAGGGAACATTGGAAAGGGCGAGGAGGGCCCGTCGTCCTTCGACGCTTGGCAGACCAAGCTCGATATGGATCTCAAAGCGTCCGGCCCGCAGGAGGGCGGGGTCGATCAGGTCGATTCGGTTGGTTGCCCCGATCACGGACACGTCACCGCGCTGGGCCACTCCGTCGATCTCGGTCAACAAAGCTGCCACCACCGAGTCGGTTACCGAGGTCGATGAACGTCCCCGGATCGGAGCAAGGGCGTCGACTTCATCGAAGAACAGGATCGATGGGGCCGCGGCCCGGGCCCGGGCAAAAATCTCTCTCACGCCCCGCTCCGACTCACCAACGAACTTGTCAAGAAGTTCGGCGCCCTTGATGGAGAAGAAGGCTGCTCCCGACTCATGGGCGAGCGCCCGGGTAACGAAGGTCTTGCCGGTACCGGGTGGACCGTAGAGCAGAATCCCCCGCGGCGGCTCGATACCCATCCGGGCGAAGCGCTCAGGCTCGGTAATGGGCCAGATGACGGCTTCGGTCAGCCTTTGCTTGACCTCGGTCAGGTTGGCCACTCGCTCGAATCCGTAGGACGGGATATCTCCCATCGGCACCGACCCAAGCGAAGGTGACGTTCCTTCGAGCGCGTCGATCATCAGCTCCGTGGTCACCCTGCCCTTGGTGCGGGCGACAACCGCCGACGCGTGGACGACCGAAGCGACAATGTCCGCCCCTGAAAAACCTGCCGAACGTGCAGCCAATCGATCGAAATCGAGTTCTTCGGCGGGGACTCTCGACAGCGCTGCGTCAAAGAGCAACCGTCGACGGTTGAGATCGGGAGGAGGGATGCTGAGGGTGCGAGGCAGCAGAGGCGAATGGGTAATGGTGTCATCCAGATGGCCAACCGAAGCAACCCCCAGGACGCAGGCCAGACCTTGTTGATCGGCGACCGCGTCGAGGAACCAGCGGAGGATGGCGCTCACCTGCGTTCGGAAGGGAGCAAGGCCCTCTTCCCCGGCCACGGCCTCGAGCCGGTCGACGAACACCACCGCCGGGGTCGAGGTGTTCTTGGCTTTTTCCAGCAGGTCAAGGAGTCGCTCCGGTTTGAACACAAGATCGAGCGAGACTTCATGCACACGGGCATTGGCTATCTCCGCGGCGGCGGCAATCAATTCCGACTTCCCGCACCCGACCGGCCCTTCGACGATCACCCCGGCAACGTGCGGCAGACCCCACGCCGATGGAAGGTCTTGTGGAGAGGTCAGGAGCGAAAACCAACCGGTCAGCATCTCCAGTTCGGTTTCCAATCCGGCCAGGAGTGCCTCGGTGGTAGTGGGCGCCCCGGGTCGGCCCGGTGAGATGGGTGGTGATATGTCAGGAGTGGTGCGCGGGGCGCGCTCTTCTTCGGCCTCGCTCAGGAAGCTCGTTGCCATACCGACTGTTGCGGCCGGATCCGGATCGACCTGGGCAATCCGTATCTCGACGGGTTCGCCGCCCCCGTCGCCGTACGCGCTGTCAACCGTCATCTGGTCGCCCGCGCTGACCGGCCTTCCCTGCAACCCGTGGACCAGGGTGCGTACCTCGAGAGGCAGTTGGTCGCCCGCGATGACAACCCGGCGGGCAGTCGGCAGGATTGCACGCTTAGCGTCGACTCCCTGTCCGGGGGTGAGTCCGGCATTGGCCAAAGCTTGCGGGCCGAGCAGTAAGGCGGTCGGCTCGGAAGTCTCACGAGGGCGGACGAGCACGTGGGACGTCCCGACCGAAATGATGCCGCCGCCCGGCATACCCATGGCGGCCAGCAGGGTGCGGTCGGCCCCGGCCACCGGGTCTTTTCCGGGTCGAACGGTGAATCGCATGTGTGCATGGTAGAGGGCCGGGTGGGGGTCCGAGCGATCAGATCCCGCCCCTCATGCGGCTAAGTGCAGCTCCGGGATTCGGGCAACCGGCATGTGGAGAGGCTGCGACGACTCGAGGAGCACCGCTCCGGAGCGGATCAACCATTGCCAGATCAGGTGGGCCTCTTCGGCGTCTTGGACGGAGGGCGGGACCGACACCGGGGGAGCGTCGAGGTCCCCCGTTGGCGGATAGAAGGCCGGGCGATCGCCGCCCGACCAGGCGAACGTCAAACGGCCCTGTTCGATGAGGGCTCCTTCCCCATCAGCGGTCTCTGCCCACAGTATCCCGGCCCGATTCAACGTCTGCCACGCTCGCCGGCGCTCGAGCGAACGAGCCAGCGCCTGGTAGCGATCGCGTATCCAGCCGGCCTCCTCGAAGCGCTGCTGCACGGCCAGCTCCGTCATCTTCTGCTGGAGGGGCTCCAGGAGAAAGAGGGGGTTCCGCTCGACGCCGGCGACGAGTCGCTCGACGGTTGGCCGGTACTCAGATTCAGTCAACGAGCCGTCGCAAGGACAGGCGGCCACCCCCAGTTGTGCAAAACCGCACTCGCTGCCCCGCGTCCCCGGGCGGCCCGCACAACGTCGGATGGGTATCGCATCCCAGAGAGCGGTCATGACGAGTTCCGCACTGCGGCGGCTGCGGTAGGGGCCCAGGTAAACGAGCCCATCTTCTCGTAGGGTGCGCACCAAGGAGAGTCTCGGATACTTCTCGCTGGTCAGTTTCACGAAGTGTGACGATTTAGGCGGCTTCGACCGACGGTTGTAGCGCGGGCGATGGGCATGGATGAGCCGTAGTTCAGTGACCTCTGCTTCGAGTTCGGAAGAGCACACGCGGTGCTCGACCGTGTCGAGTTCTTTCAGCATGGAAGAGACCGTCCGTCGGGTGTCGCCGTAGAAGTAGCTGCGAACCCGGGTCCGCAGGTTCTTGGCCTTCCCGATGTAGAAGATACCGCCCCCGCGGTCCTTGAACAGGTAGACGCCCGGTCGACGGGGGAGGGCGTCCGCCAATCGGATCTTCTCGTAGTGAGCCGAGCCGCGCGCGGTTGGCAATTGCAGGAGATCCTCGAGGGCGGTAACCCCAAGCGTGCCGGCTCGCTCCAGCAACGAGTGCAAGACCCAGGCCGTCGCCTTCGCATCTTCGAGGGCCCGGTGAGTGGGAACGGTCGGAGAGCGGAAGTAGGCGGCCAGAGTCTGAAGTTTCAGGTTGCGGATCTCGTTTCGGATGAGCCGGCGGGCAAGGGCATAGGTATCAACCGATCGGTTCGGCAACCGTCCGTAGCCAAGCCGTATCGAATCGGTGTTGAGGAATGACAGGTCGAACCGGACGTTGTGACCAACGATCACCGCGTCGCTGATGAATTCCAGGAACGCCGGGAGCACCTCTTCGATCCTGGGCGCTTCGATCACCATCGATTGAGTGATCCCGGTGAGGATGGTGATGTACGGAGGGATTGGCGCACCGGGATTGACCAGCGTCTGAAAAGATCCGGTCTCTTCGCCGCCCACATACTTCACCGCACCGATCTCGGTAATCGAACAGTCGGCAGGGGAGCCGCCGGTCGTTTCGAGATCGAGGACGCAGAAGGGGACTTCGCTCAACGGTGCCCCCATGTCATCGAAGCTCTGCTGTACGGCGGCTATCACCGCATCGAAACTAGATCGAACATACGTTCGATGTCAAGAACCAACCGTCGGGCGTACGGTGCGGGGAGTCAGGTACCGGGGTCAAGACCGGCCGCCGAGCGTTGGCGGACTGCTTCGAAGAGCGCCACCCCGGCCGCCATCGCGGCGTTGAGACTGTCGACCTGGCCGCCCATGGGTATGCGGATCAGTTCCCCGTTTTGGAGCCAGGTTTCGGTGAGACCGTATTGTTCGCTGCCGATGGCGATGGCAGACGGTCCCCGGAAGTCGGCTCGCCAGTGTGGCAAGACGGCGGCGGGAGTTGCTGAAAAAGTCCGGATGCCGCGTTCCGCCAGCCAGTCTATGGCTTCCGGCGTTGATGAGATCGCCAGTGGAACCAGGAAAAGGCAGCCCAGTGAGGCCCGAACGACGTTCGGGTTGAAGGGATCGGTGGTTGGTTCGCAAACGATGACGGCATCGACTCCTGCGGCGTCAGCGGTGCGCAGCATCGTTCCCAAATTGCCGGGTTTTTCAATCGACTCGACCACCAGGATCAATGGGTTTGCCGACAGCGAGAGACCATCGAGGCTGGCCGGGAATTGATCGGCCAGCCCGATAAGGCCTTCGGGTCGATCGCGGTAGCTGACCTTGCGGAAGGCCGAGGAGCCAAACACAACCCGTTCGGCGCCGCCGGCCACGGCCCGTTCGATCAGTGCATCTTCATGGTCGCCCAGGAAGAGATCCGGGCAAACGTAGACCTCCCGAACGACCAATCCTGAATCCACTGCCCTGGTCAGTTCCCGAAACCCCTCAATGAGAAAGACGCCGGACTCGTCGCGTTCGCGCCGGTTGCGGAGCTTGACGAGTCGCTTGACCAGCGGATTGGTCACTGAAGTGATGGGCTCGTGCATGAGGCGACCTTACCGCGACTCCTTTCCGGTTTTGGCGCCGATGTTGCTCGCCATTCCGGGGCTTTGAGCGCCAAAACCCTTGGTGGGTCAGCGTTCGTCGACGTACAGGCTTTGGAGGGAACGGCCCAACCGGCCGCGCTCGTCGAAGAGGGCGGCCTCGGCCAGACCAATTCCCTGCCTTTCGAGGCGGGTGAGAGCGTCGAGTCCGATCCACTCGCCGGAGGCCGGTCGATGTTGGTAGACGGTGAGGTCCGGGTTGATGAAAAGGTAGCGCTGGATGTCAACGGCCGACGAGATCCCATTCCCGCAATCTGCGGCGACCAGCACACGCTGCAGAGGACTGGGCTCCTCGCCTTGCACCACCGGCACCCTCAGGCGGAACCAGGCGACACTCGGGCCCGGTTCGATCAAGCCACCGACCAGAGGTCGGGTCTCCAGGGCGTCGCCGAAATTCCCCCAGTCGACGGGCACGAGCCGCACAGGTTCAACCGTATCGGGGGGCGGCAGTGTTTCTACCGGGCCACCAGCTTCGAGCGGGATGTCGACGCCCTCGTGGACGCGTATCCGCAGCGCCATGGCTCGCGCCACGAGTTCTCCGGCGGCGGCCAAGGTGGCTTCTATCAGCTGCACCCGTCGACCCGGCCGGGTGACCCGGCTCGCAAGGGTGAGCGGAGTAAGTGGTACCGGCCGAATGAACTCGACCGTGAACCGGGCAACGAACATCGAAGTCGGCTCGGTGGATTCGACGGCACAGGCCAGGAGGGCCGAGGGCGGACCGCCATGTTGAGAGAGAGGACTCCACGGTCCCCGGGTCAAGTCCGTGGGTTGAAAAGCGCCGGCGCCCACCGGTAGGAACAGTTCGTTCGGCATGTCCGGATCTTACGACGGCCCGACTTCATCTCCGTTCCAACGCTCGCGGTGCACGACATCTCCCTGGGGTTTCCATCCTCTTTGGAGCGAACCGGATTTCCGATCGGGCGCGGCATGCCCGACGGTGACCACACCGATGGGCGTTACGTCGCCCGGGATCCCCAGCAAGGCTTGCAGACCGGGGATCGAATGGACCCCGAGCAAACCGGCGGCCAACCCCTCATCGACCGCAGCCAGGAGGAGCAGCATCATCGATGCCCCGGCATCGACCCACCAGTAGGGGACCGGCCAAGTGATCTCCCGGCCGTGGCGGTCGACTTTGTCTGGCTCCCGGTAGCGCCGGTGATAGTCGGCCTCACTGGTGCAAATGACGAAATGGACGGGAGCTTTCGAGATCCACGGTGCGAACCCCGCCGCTACGTACTCAGCTTCTCCAGAGAGATAAGCGATGCCCTGCCGGCCTTCTGCGGAGGTGACGACCACCAGATACTGACCTTGGCTGAATCCGGCGCTTGGCGCTCGTCGGGTTGCCTCGATCAACCGGTCGATGGTCGTGGAATCCACTGGGTCGTCGGTGTAGTTGCGGACCATGCGGCGCTTGCGGATGACGTCCTGGAATTCCATGGGAGCAGCTCCTGGGGGTGGTCAGTAGTCAGTTTGACGGATGACTGATAACTGACAACTGATAACTTCTTTCTATGTCTGGACGGGGACGGGCCCTTCAAGCCGTGCGTGATGTCGGCCTTGGTGTCGGAATCGTCTGGCTAGTCGTTCTGCTGACTTTCTGGGGGAGCTTGGCGGCGGTTCAGGCGGTCTTCTTGGTGATGACGATCGCGGTCCTCTTCTGGATGGCGACCACCCGGGTTGACCAGTTGCGGGGCCCTGCCGGATGGCCCCGTCCGTTGCTCTTCGGGGGCCTGGCTGGCCTGGCGGCCATCAACGCCTCTGCGTTCTCTTTCACCGGTTTCACGGTGCTGCTGTTGAGCACAGCCGTTCTCGGCATCGCACTGATCGTCGGCATTGGCAGGGTGCTCCGACGAATCGGCGGCTAATTCCTCCTGGCCTAGGCCTCCTTCACCGCCGTCACCAGGTCGGTCATGGCCCGCTTGGCGTCGGCAAAGTACATCATGGTGTTGTCCAGGTAGAACAGCGGGTTGTCGATGCCGGCGAAGCCGGGAGAGAGACTGCGCTTGATCACGATGGCGGTCGTTGCCTTGTCCACGTCGAGGATCGGCATTCCGTAAATCGGGCTGGTCTCGTCGTCGCGCGCCCCCGGATTGACCACGTCGTTGGCGCCGACGATCAACGCCACGTCGGTTCGGGGAAACTGGTCTTGAATCTGGTCGAGATCGTAGAGTTTTTCGTACTCGACGTCCGCCTCCGCCAGGAGCACGTTCATGTGTCCCGGCATACGACCGGCCACCGGGTGGATCGCGTACCGCACGTCGACCCCCCGTTCCTCGAGCAGGTTGGTCAGTTCCTTGAGGTTGTGCTGGGCCTGGGCGACGGCCAGCCCGTAACCCGGGACGACGATCACTGAGCCTGCATACGCCAGGGTCACGGCCACGTCGTCGGCAGTGGCTGATCGCACCGGCTTTTCCCCGATAGCTCCCGGTCCGCCTTCCATGGCGGCTGCTCCGAAAGCTCCGAACAGCACGTTGCCCAGAGATCGGTTCATAGCCTTGACCATGATGTTGGTGAGGATCAGCCCCGAGGCGCCAACCAGGGCCCCGCTGATGATCAGCGCGTTCGAGTCGATGACGAACCCCGCCATCGACGCGGCTAAGCCGGAAAAGGCGTTGAGGAACGAGATGACCACCGGCATGTCGGCGCCACCGATCGGCAGTACGCGTATCACGCCGAGGATCAGGGCGGCCAGCACCAGCAACCACAAGACCGAAGCGCTGCCCCCTGCTACCACCCACACGCTCAATCCAACGATGATCGCTGCCAGCACCGGGTCCCCGATTTTCTGGCCCGGATACCCAACCGGTTGGCCGGAGACCAGGCCTTGCAGCTTGGCGTAGGCAACGAACGAACCGGACAGCGTCACTGCGCCGATGACGGTCGACAAGACGATGGTGATATCGGTTCGTAGCGGTAGGGCATCCGACTTGAGGAATTCGGCCGCGGCGACCAGGGCGGAGGCGCCACCACCGAAGCCGTTGAATGCTGCCACCAACTGGGGCATGGCGGTCATCTCGACCGTTCGAGCAAGGAAGCCGCCGACCGCACCACCCACCACCAGGCCTGCTACGACGATCCATGGGCTGATGATGTCCGAGATCAGGAGTGTGACGATGATCGCAATCAACATGCCAAGCCCGGCCAGCTGATTCCCGCGGCGGGCTGTTACGGGCGATTGGAGGCGCTTGAGGCCGATGATGAAGGCGACCGCGGCGGCCAAATAGAGGAAGCTCGCCAGGGTGATGTTCACGGCTTGTCTTTCTTTTGGAACATCTCCAGCATGCGGTCCGTCACGAGGAACCCGCCCACCACATTGATCATGGCGAAAGCGACCGCCAGGAACCCGAGCACCGCGGCAACGGTCGTGTCTCCTCGGGCCGCTACCACCAAAGCGCCGATGATGGTGACGCCCGAAATGGCGTTAGAGCCTGACATGAGCGGCGTATGGAGTTGGGGCGGTACTTTGGTGATGACCTCGAACCCGACATATGCGGCGAGGACGAACACAGTGATCGGAATAACGAGATCGGCCATCAGCCCGAACCTCCTTCCAGCATTGATTTGACTCTTTCGTTCACTAGTCGACCCTCGTGCGTGATGCACAAGCCGGCGGTGATCTCATCTTCGAAGTCGATGACGACGCCATCCTCCTGGAGTAGGTGCACGAGCACGGCCGCCGCGTTTCTTGCGTACATCTGGCTGGCGTGCGTGGCGACGCCGGAAACGAGATCGGTGGGGGCGAGGATGGTGACTCCGTTGTGGGTTACCGTCTCATCGGCCTTGCTCAACTCGCAGTTCCCTCCGGTTGTGGCGGCCAGATCGACGATCACCGAACCTGGCGCCATGTGCTCGACCATGTCGCGGGTGATCAGCATCGGAGCCCTTTGGCCCGGGATGGCAGCCGTTGAGATGACGACATCGTGGCGAGCCACGTGCTCGCCGAGTTGCATGAGCAGTCGCTGCTGTGCGTCGGCTTCCAGTTCGCGGGCGTACCCGCCGGTTTTGGTTTCGTCCTGCTGCTCAATCTCGAGGTGGACGAAGCGCGCCCCGAGGCTCTCCACTTGTTCTGCGGCGGCCGCACGTACGTCGTACGCAGACACGATCGCCCCGAGCCGTTTGGCGGTGGCGATTGCTTGCAAGCCGGCGACGCCCGCTCCCAGCACCAACGCCTTGGTGGGCCGGATGGTCCCGGCGGCCGTGGTGAGCATCGGAAAGAACTTGCCTTGTTCGGTCGCGGCCACCAGCACCGCCTGGTAGCCGGCTGCCGTCGCTTGCGACGACAGCACGTCCATCGGTTGAGCGCGAGTGGTGCGCGGTAGGGTCTCGAAAGCCAGCGCCGTTACCCCTGCAGACGCCAACGCCTCCATCCGTTGGGGCTTGTCGAGCGGCTCGAGGAGACCGAGCAGGATGCCGCCGCGGCGCAGAAATCCTATTTGGTCATCCGTCGGCCCTGAAAGACATACCACTAGTTCGGCACCCCACGCGACCCTCGCGTCGGCGATCGCTGCGCCGGCCTCCTCAAAAAGAGGGTCGGGAAAGCCGGCCGCCATGCCGGCACCGGATTCGACGACCACGGAGAAGTCCTGTTTGGCCAGCCGGGTGGTCACATCGGGAGTGATGGCTACGCGCCGTTCTGCGGGGCCGGATTGGTTTGGAACACCGATCTGCATGTTGGTACCTCACCGAGAATCTACGACTGTTGAGTCCGATTCCCAAGTTGAAGGTATGGTGACACCCAGGGGTCGATACCAACCGAAAGTGGATACCTATGGTCGCCGCCTTTCAAGGCCGCCGCATGATGCCGGGCAAACCGTTCCGCGTGGTGTGGACGCGAGGCGAAGGATGCGTCGAATTGGCCGATCTGCTCGGCGGCGGGTCGTCGACGCGCGTGCAAGGCGACCTCCGAACCGAGTGCGTCGAGGCCCGGGCGGACCTGCTCGTCACCCGCCGTTTGCCGGTCGGTTTCGACTTCGTGAACGTTGCGGTCCCCTCCGACTTCGATCCCGCCAAGGTGGGGAGCGTCTCAGCGGCGGTCAGCAGTGGACCCCATTCTGCTCTGGCCGCCCGTATCGCCCTCCGTCTTGGTGAAACACTTGGCGTCGAGGCGGAGATGATCTCTGCCTACCCGACTCCCGCCGACTTTCCGGCAGCTGAGCAAATCGTTAGAACCTTCGCCGGGAAGATCCCCGGCTTGCCGTACCGGGTGGTTGAGACCGCTGACGCCCGGGAACTGATCGAAGCGTTGCCCGCCGATGCCCTGCTGGTGCTGGGCGCCCCGGGTGGATGGTGGCTGCAACGGTCATTCTTCGGCACCGGGGTCCGGCTTCGCCAGCGGGCGCCGGCCGGAGCCATCGTCGTTCAGCAAGCGCCGGCCCGTGTGTACCACCACATGGAGGAGCCTGCCTATCTGAGCAGGCACCTACTGGTCGGAGATGCCCTGCGGCTGATGGAACACGCCGTAGCGGCCGTAGTCGATGAGGGGAACCTCGTCGGGGTCATCCACAAGGGAGCGTTGGAAGGAGCCAATCCCGAACTGAGTGTCGGCGAACTCATGGACGATCCGTTATTCCTCGAGGTCGGGGACAGTTACGAAGAAGCCTCGCGTTTGGCCGACTTGTTCGATGGGTCGCCGATCCCGGTCGTGGACGGCGCCGGGCGTCTCGTGGGTGGCTTGACGGCATCCGGGAGCTGACCACTCTCCGCGGTCATCACGCTCAAGCTCTAAGGAAGTCTGCCGATGCCTATCGGTAATGGCAGTCACCCGTTGCCGCGCTGGCACCGCTTCGATCGAGGGCCGCCCCGCAGGCGCGCGGGTAGCGGCCTTTGTCCTGCTGGTCGTGGGTCTCTTCGGGTTTGCTTCGGCTGCGCAGCCGATGACGGCTCGAGCAGTGAGCAGCGAAGCCCAGCAACTCCTGGACCTGATCAATCAGGAACGGGCCGCGGTAGGAACCCAGCCGCTCACCCTCCGTGACGATCTGGTGCAAATCGCCGCCGACCATTCCGCCTGGATGGCTTCGACCGGGACTTTCCAGCATCGATCCGACCTGTCGGCTGGCGTGACCGGACCATGGACCAGGATTGGTGAGAACATCGCCTACGGGTGGAGCGTCTCGAACATCCACCGGATGTTCATGGAGTCCGAGGGTCACTGCAAGAACAACCTCTATTCCGGTTTCAACCGGGTGGGCATCGAATTCGCCACCGCCGGCAACGGGGCCGAGTACGTAACGGTGGTTTTTGTGCAGGAGTCCGGGGGTGCCCTCCCGGCGACCGCCTTATGCCCATATGACTACAGCGCTACGACGACGACTGCTCCGCCCGCCACCTCGACGACGACTGCTCCGCCCGCCACCTCGACGACGACTGCTCCGCCCGCCACCCCGACGACTCCCACCGCGCCCGCCCCCGCGTCGCCGCCCGCCT
>JAOTUY010000080.1 GCA_029863625.1 Acidimicrobiia bacterium | reverse complement strand
ACCGGAAGAGCCCAAGTTGCAGGGGGTTTCGGGTTTCGAGCAACCAGCGCTCAGGTTGGTGGGAAGCGTCCCCCCTTATCCGACTCGGGCTCGCTCACCGGGGGGAGACACCCCGGACGCGAGAAACCCCGAGGGAGCGTCTGCCGAAGCTTTCACCCTCTCGGGATTTCCTCTCCTACCGGAACTCCAAGATCCCGAAGGACCCGGTCTCCCGGAAGGAGACCTTCAGCTGCTTCTCAGCTGCTGACGGTCCGCTTTTGGAGTTACCCCCTCAGCGGCACCACAAAAAGTAGTCGAGGCGCCGCGGCACTTCAAGCAAAATCGCTATGGAGATTTCGCGATCGGTTGAGAAGATTTCGCGAACCCCGACACCAGCGCGCTTGGCGAATCCCATTCATGTCATTCCTTTGCTCTATAGTCGCCCCATGAGCTTGGAAACGCTTTCTCCGAGCCGTGCGTCGGATTTCAAGGTTTGTCCGCAGCTTTTCAAGTTCCGGGCGATCGACAGACTCCCTGAGCCGACCACGGTGTATCAGGCCAGGGGAACAACTGCCCATCTGGCGCTCGAGCGCCTGTATGACCTACCCGCCCCGCAGCGCACCCCGGACGCGCTCGCAGCGCTCTTCCGGGGGGCGTGGACGGAGATGCGCGGGTCCGAAGAGTTCGCTTGCTTGTTCGAATCGGCCGAAGAGGAGCGCCGCTGGGGAATTGAGAGCCTGACCGTGCTGCTCAACTATTTCACCCTCGAAGACCCAACCATGGTGGCTCCCCTCGATCGCGAGTTGGACATGTTGGAGGATCTCGGCGGCATCACCATCCGCGGGATTCTGGACCGAATCGACGAGCTCCCCGACGGCAACCTCGTGATCACTGACTACAAGTCGGGCAAAGCGCCACCCGAACGATATGCACCACCAGCCTTCTTCGCCCTCAAGATCTACGCGCTGCTCATCAAGAAGCAGTTGGGCCGGACGCCCGTTGAGGTACGTCTCCTCTACCTGAACGGCCCGACTATGTACCGGATGCCCATCGAAGACCGGCAATTGGATGCGATGGATCGACAGCTTCGTGCTCTGTGGACAGCCATCGACCGGGCCATCGACCGCGATCAATTCCCTCCCCGCCCGGGACGGTTGTGCGACTGGTGTTCGTTCAAAGATGTGTGCCCGGCCTGGCAACAGGAAGACGTCCCTGCTCTCCAAACCTCAGAGGCCTGAACGGCGGATAGCGTGCGACAACCGATTCGAGGCGGCCACCCTATGAACCCAGAAACCAAGCCGAGGATCTTCACGGTGGGTCATGGCAACGCCCCGTTCCAAGAGATAGAGCGAATCCTGCGGTTGCACGGCGTGGCCACCCTGGTAGACGTGCGCTCAGCCCCCTATTCGAAATATGCCCCCGACTTCAGGAAGAGCGCCTTGGCGGAATACGCAGCCGCGGCCGGGCTCGGCTATCGGTGGATGGGAGATCGACTCGGGGGACGCGAGGCCGAATCGGGCCAAATGTCCGCCGATGGTGAAGTGGACCCGAGGCCTGAGGTCGACCCGGCCTCATTTGTGGGGGCGCTCGCCGAAGTGGTAGCGCTCAACGAGACCGGTCCGGTGGTGTTGTTGTGCGCGGAAAGAGACCCGGACCACTGCCACCGCAGCATTATCCTCGCACCTCAGCTCGAGATCCTCGGATGTGAGGTGTTCCACATTCTCCCCGACGCGACGGCTCACCGGCACCAGCCTTCACTTGGAATTTGACGGCCGCGTCAAACCCATCGGTAGCCTTCGTAGGATGAAGGGATCGACCGAAGCTGCAATCGAGATACGCCGTTTCATCGAAGGGTTTGGGCGATTCCCCTCTTTAAGCCGCAGTCCGGCTCAGAGGATTTGACCGGCCCGGTTGCTGAAAGGCCGGGGTGAACCCTGGCGCCTCGGGGAGGACATAAAGAGGCGATTCCAACCGATTGTCCGATGGCCGAGCGTCTGGCAGATCGCTGGTGACTGTGACCACGCTCATCTGCGTGCCGGGACGCCCGGTTGTGACGGAGAGGGTAACCCGGATTTCAGCTCCGGGCGGCAGGGTGCCCAGATCACAGGTCACCGTCCACGGTTGATCCTGAGTGGATCCGTCCTGCTCGAGGCGCCGCGACCCGACCGCGGTGCAGGATTGCGATCCTGCGTTAGCTGCAACGCTGTCGGCAGTTATCTCAAAGACCCCCTCAACCCCTTCGGCGACCAGAGTCCCTCGATTGCGGATACGGCTCTCGTACCGAATGACGGCGCCGGCCGTGGCCAGATTCGGTACCGCCACTACTGCAATCGTCAGATCGACTGCCCCGGCTATGGTCGTCGTGTTGCCGGCGGCGCCGGATGGGCCGAGAACCAACCCAACCACCAAGAGGAAGCCCATCCCGACGGTGGTTATGGCTCGAGCACTAGCCCGTGATTGCATGCCTCCCATTACGTTGGAGCCTATTGACCACTCAGCGTGGTGGAAACAGTCTGGGAGGACCTTTCGAACAAGCTCTCGAAGAACTAGTCATGTCGGTTACCGCAGAGAGATGGCTGATCTAGATCCTGAGATCGTCGCTCATTACGAGGTGTACGACGAAGCCGACCGGTTGATCAGGGACAACCGCTTGGAGTTCCTGCGGACCGCAGAGATCATCAATCGCTCCGCGCAACCGCCGCCGGCGGTAGTGGTCGACGTCGGTGGCGGACCGGGGGTCTATGCCACCTGGCTGGCCAATCAGGGGTACCGGGTTCACTTGTTCGATGTGGTACCGCGCCACGTCGAAGCAGTCCTCCGGGCAAGCGACACCGAGCGGTTGACTGCGGAGATCGCCGACGCCCGCCAGATACCCATGGACGATGAAACCTGTGATCGGTTACTGGGCGTCCTGCGCCGCCTCGAATCCGAACCGGCGCTGCTCGGGGCGAGCCCCCACCTCCTCGCAGTGGCCGCCAGGCCGATCGGTCATCCGGTCCGGCCGGGGGCATAGCGCGGAAAGGTTTTCTGTCACACCCCTCGGATAACTTCTGCAGCATGGAAACAAAACAGATTGCTTTACTCCTCGCCACCGGCGGGCTCGACGTTGAGCTGGTCTTCGACGGGTCACCGGCTGATTGTCCTCACTGCGACCAACCGCACCACTGCCGCCTGCCCGAAGCCGCTTAGAAAGGGCCTACGCTCTTGCCGGTGACCACCGAGTACCGGATCGATCCCAAAGAATGGGAGTTTGCCGTAGCACGTGCCGATGGACCCCAACTCGTGGTCGGTGGGCCGGGAACCGGCAAGACAGAGTTCTTGGTTCGCCGGGCGCTTTGGTTGCTCGAAGACGCCGATATCCCGCCGGAGAAAATCCTCCTGTTGAGCTTTTCGAGGCGAGGAGTCGCGGATCTCAAGTCACGCGTCCGGCGCGGTTTGGCCCGTTCGTACACGGTCGTGCCGGCCTCGACGTTTCACTCGCTGGCCGCACGGCTCCTGGAGAGCTACTCCGAACAGGCGCTGGGCTGGACCGACATGCCTTCGCTGCTGACGGGGCCCGAGCAGGTGGCCCTGATCCACGAAATGCTCGTCACCGAAGAAGAAAGAAGCTGGCCACTCCCATTCCGCAGCCTCTTGACCACGAACAGCTTCGCCGAAGAGGTAGCCGACTTTCTCCTCCGCTGCCAGGAGCAACTGATCAAGGGCCCGCAACTGGCTGAACTGGCACGCCGGCGGTCAGACTGGAAAGGGCTGCCGGAATTCCTCATCCGGTACGAACAGCTACTTCTCGAACGGAACCGCATCGACTACGGGACTCTGCTCGGCCGAGCAGTAGAGCTCCTCGATCACGTAGACATCGCCGAGGCGGTGGGCGCGCAGTTCCGCTATCTCCTCGTGGATGAGTATCAGGACACGACGAACGCTCAGGTACGTCTGTTGCGAGGCCTGTACGCATCCCATCACAACCTGACCGTATCGGCAGATCCCTACCAGTCCATATATAGCTTCCGTGGTGCCGACCTTGCCAACGTCCTTCGCTTTCCCACCGACTTCCCCGACGCCGACGGCCGACCGGCCGAGCGTATCACCCTCACGACGTCGTTCCGGGTCCCGGCCGCAATCCTTGCGGCGGCCGAACGGGTGACCGCGGGTTCGCTCCCGGGATCGGCCGGCCCGGTCACTCCTGCCCAGGGCGAGGGGCGAGTCGATGCCTACCTCTTCGACCAGCAGACCCAGGAGGCCGAGTGGATCGCGGAGGAGATCGACCGCCTCCACCTGGAAGAACAGATTCCGTTCTCCCAGATGGCGGTCTTCGTGCGGAGCAAGAGACGGTTTCTCCCCGAGCTATCCAGGGTCCTCGAACGCCGGAGGATCCCCCACGACCTGCCGGACTCGAGATTGGCCGACCACCCGGCCGTGAGGCTCATCCTCGATTGCGTGATAGCAGCCACACAGCCGCAGCCCGAAGCCGGGCGAGCGCTCCGCAGAATTCTCCTTGGTCCTCTCTTTTCGATACCGCTGGGACGTCTCAGAGAAATCGAGCGCGACCGGCTCAGGAGCGGTGCTGCGTGGGCTGAGGTGCTGACGACGCGGCTCGAGGATGGAGAGGGCCTGGCTTCCCTCCTCGAAGAGACCGGATGGGCCACTCGCAGACCCGCCGTTGAGGGGTTCTGGCACATCTGGGAAACGCTTCCCCAGTTCGTTTCGGTCGTCGAACATCCTCATCGACGAGATGAGCGGGCTGCATGGAGTTCACTCGCTCAGGTCTTGGGGCGACTCTACGAACGTGACCCGCTCGCCACGCTCGTCGATTACGTGCGCCTCACAGATGACGAGGAGTTCGAAGCCCGCCCTCTCCTCAGCTACCGGGCCCCCCGCCAGGACCATCTCACCCTGACGACCCTCCATCAATCCAAGGGGCTCGAATTTGACACCGTCTTCATTGCCGATGCAGTTGAAGGCGTCTTCCCCGATCTCCGAAGCCGCGAGTCGTTGCTCGGTTCCCGACATCTCTCACCTTCCCTTCCGGCCGACCCGATCGACTACCGGGCCTTTCGTCTGCAAGAAGAGACGCGCCTGGCCTACACCGCCATGACTCGCGGCTATCGGCGGGTGATCTGGACCGCCACCTCCTCCGGTCTCGAAATGGGACATGGCATGCCGAGTCGTTTCCTCCCTCTGGTAGCCGGTGTTGACTCGATCTCCGACGCGGTCAGTCGCCCACCGGAGAGAACCAACCCGGTCACCGCTCTCGAGGCGGAGGCGTGGTTGCGTCGCATTGTCCGCGACCCGGGTCAGGGTCGGCCTCGCCGGCTGGCAGCCCTGTCCTTGCTTGGAGCAGGAAATCAGTTTGGACTCCGATCACCCACCGTATTCGCAGGAATCCGAGAGCGCGGTCCGGACGATGGGATCGTTACAGAGACACTCACTTTGTCGCCAAGCCAGGCGGAGAGCTATGCCACCTGCCCACGCCGCTACGTATTCGAGCGGCGACTGCACGTTGGAGACGACTCGACGCCCTTCCTCACGTTCGGCACCCTGATCCATGGGACCCTGGAGCGGGCTGAGGCCGCCGCGCTGCAGGCGAAGACGAACAACGCCGGGCTCTCGGCCGCTCTGGAGGAGCTCGATTCCATGTGGGACCCATCTGACTTCAAAGGTGAACCATGGTCTACCGCCTGGTATCGGCGGGCCGTGGACATCATCACCTACCTGTATGACCATTGGCCCAGCCGGGGTGTCCCGATCGCGCTCGAGCGACCACTTACACTCGATGTCGACGGTGTGCTGTGGAGAGGCAAGGCAGACCGGGTCGAACTCGATGACGGGGTGGTCCGCGTCGTCGACTACAAGACGGGCTCCCGAATCCCGACCTTGGCCGACGCTTCCATTTCCATGCAGTTGGGTTTCTACCTGCTCGCACTCCGGGCCGACGAACACATCTCTGAATCCGGGCGGGTCGAGGAGGCCGAGTTGTGGTTTCCGGCCAACACCGAGGCAAGATCCGTGACGGTTCGTCGTTTCGACACCCAATACCTCGCCCGGGTGAAAGAGGCGATGCGAGAGGCGGCGAGAGGTATCGCGGCTGAAGAATGGACTGCAACACCCAACCCGTATTGCGACCGATGCCGGGTTCGCATCGTGTGCCCCGAGTGGCCCGAAGGAAGGGAGGCGTTCTCCTCGTGACCACCGTGATCCCGACCCGCGAGCAAAACGAAGTGATCGGCTACCCGCTTCAACCGCTCAGGGTCTCCGCCGGAGCGGGGACCGGGAAAACGACGACCATGGCAATGCGACTGGCCGCTCTCATCGAACGAGAGCAGATCGATCCAGAAGCCGCGCTGGGGATAACCTTCACGAACAAAGCCGCAGAGGAACTCAGCGATCGTCTTCGACTCCACCTCCCGGATCTGGCCAAACTAGGGCGCCAGGTCGAAGTAACGACGTATCACGGGTTCGCCCACGGGATTCTCGCCGAGTTCGGGCCGCTGGTGGGCTTCGAACGGAATGCCCAACTGATCACGCCCGGGTATCAGCGTGAATTACTCACAGAAGCGCTGGCCGGTGGCTCCTACCGGCATCTGGATGTGAGGCTCCCCCGGCGCCGGGTCGACGACCTGGCCATGCTGGCTGGTCGGCTCGGCGATCATCTCCAGAGGCCATCCCGCCTCATCGAGGCACAGCCAAAAGAACCGGACGAGGTTTGGGCACAGCGAGCGGAAATGGCGCAGGTTCTCGATCGATATGCGGCGATCAAGCGCCGCTACAACGCGGTCGATTTCTCAGATCTCATCACACTCGCCCATGAGGTGGTGGGTAACGCCAGCGTGGCCGGCCGCATACGGGAGCGCTACCGGGTTGTGCTTCTGGACGAGTACCAGGACACCAACCCTGCTCAGCGGGAACTCCTGCTCAGAATCTTTGGCGAAGGCTTTCCTGTGACGGCAGTCGGCGATCCGGACCAGACCATCTATGAGTGGCGGGGTGCTTCCCGAGGGAACTTCGCCGATTTCCCAAGCCAATTCACCAACGCGGATAACACGCCGTCGGCAACTTTGACCCTCAGCATCAACCGCAGGTGCGATCAGCAGATCATCGATGTCGCCAATCGCGTGAAGAAGGAGATCGGCGCTGATGGAGGGATCGATGCCTTGCAGGCCGCTCCTGAGTCGCGCCACGGTCACGTGGAGGTGTCGTGGTTCCACAACGCCGTCGACGAGGCAAGATGGTTGGCCGGCGAAGTCCGACGCCTCCACGAAGAGGACGGCACCGCGTGGAGAGATATCGGAGTCCTGTTCCGGAAGAACCGCCAGATTCATCTCGTCCGTGAAGCGCTGCAGGATGAGGGTATCCCGGTCGAAGTGGCGGCACTGGGTGGTCTCCTGCAAGTGCCGGAGGTGGTCGATCTCCACGCCTGGTTACGCCTCATCGGGCGGCCTGATGATGCACCATCCCTAGTGCGCATCCTGCTCGGCGCCCGGTTCCGCCTTGGTCTCGGCGACCTTGCCCCGCTGGCCAATTGGGTGCGACATCAACGTCACAACGACGTCAATGATGACGAGGCGGCTCCCGGATGGGCCATGCTCGAAGCAGTCGACCAACTCGAGCAGGTCGAATCTCTCACCGCCACGGCGCGGCAACGCTTGACGGACTTTCGCGATCTGTACCGCCGCCTCCTGGCGGAGGCCCAGGCGGTCACGCTTGTTGAGCTGTGCCGTCGCATCCTGGAAGGCACAGGAACCTGGGCTGAGGTTGAGGCCCTGGATGGAGCCGCTCGCCTCAGCGCCCGTCTGAATCTCTATCGGTTTCTCGATTTGGCCGAGGAGTGGAGCCCCCTGGAGGGCCGGCCATCGCTCGACGCATTCCTCGATTACCTTGATCTCCTCGACGAAGATGCCGGCTCCCAGGAACTCGACACGGCCCGACTCAGCAACGAGGACGCCGTCTCGATGCTGACGGTACACCGGGCCAAAGGGCTCGAATGGAACACGGTCTTCATCCCGGCCGTCGCCGCCGGGACGTTTCCCAGCTCAGCTCACGGAGGCCTCGAAGACCCCGCCCGGTATCCGAAAGTCCTCCCCTTCGAGCTGCGACTCGATGAGAGAACCAACCGTCCGGCGACCAAGGCTGCTCTTGAAGCCCGGCACCGCTCCCAGGAATGGCGCACTGCCTACGTTGCAGTCACCAGGGCGAAGCGCCGGCTCTACGTCACCGGTGCCTTTTGGTACACCACCGGCCGGGCCAAGCGTCCCAGCTCTCTATTTGAGGCCATCCGCAACGTTCCCGGGACCTACCTGCGCCATGCAGAGACAACCGAAGGTTCACCGCCCGCCTTCCTCCGAATCGAAGACGCGGTCGGTGCTCCCGACCCGCATTTCCCCGGCGGTTGGCATGAGGCGTTGCGAAGAACGATCGGCGACCCCGATTGGCCGGCATCGTCAGCCGCGAATGAGACCGGCGCCTTTGTCGATCAGCGCCGACAACTGCAATTGGTGCTCGACGGACTGCCGGATCCGCCGGAAGTTCCCGAAAGCTCACCGCTGACGACCTCCGTCACCGGGCTCGTCACCTACGCCACCTGTCCTCGAAGGTACTTCTGGACCGATGTTGACCCGCTCCCGCGGCGTCCGTCACCCGCGGCCCGAAGAGGTGTCAAAGTTCACCGGCGCATCGAGCTGCACAGCCTCGGTGTGGTTCCACTCGATGAGGTCGACCTCGACACCTACGACCTACCGCCCGGCGAGGCGACCGCCTCATCTCGCGGGGCGGATCCATTTGAGACCTACCGGACGTCCCGGTTCGCTGCCTTCCGACCCCGTTTCGTTGAGGTTCCCTTCGATCTGAAGATCGAAGGCGGCGCCAGGGTGAACGGTCGCATCGATGCTATCTACGAACCACAACCGGGCAGCTGGGAGATCGTCGACTTCAAGTCGGGCAGACCATCCCAACAACCATCGGCACGAGTCCAGCTCGAGGCCTATGCCGTGGCGGTCGACGAGGTCCGCTTTGCCTCGATCAAACCCGACCATCTGCTGGTCACCTTTGCGTACTTGGGAGACGGGCTGGCGGAGGTGAGCGAAGAGGTTGATTCGAGTTGGC
>JAOTUY010000079.1 GCA_029863625.1 Acidimicrobiia bacterium | reverse complement strand
CATACCGTTTGGTGTCGGGGTCGGATGCGAGGCGGCTGATGACCACCTGGTAGAGGGCATGGTTGGCTTGCCGGTTGCCGCCTCGGTTGAGTCGATGCCGGATCACCTTGCCCGACGAGGCCGGCAGGGGCGCTACCCCGCAGAGGTGAGCGAACGCGGCTTCGCTTTTCAGCCGTTCCGGGTTGTCCCCGGCACGCAGACTTTGTTCCGGGTGGCGATGTCCAGGGTCCCAATCCCCTCGTGGTCCGCGGCATCGAATTTGAACTCGTGGACTCCAATCAGACTTCGGTGATCCCCCTTTTCGGGTTTCTCGCGCCGCAATCGTTCCGCATCACGATGCCGGAGCCGGTCACCTACGCGTGCCTCACCTACTTCGCACTCTCGCGGGTTTCCGCGAGTGCGCTTGATGAGGCCGGCAACGTCGTCGTGTCGTCCACCCTGTCCGAAGGTCTGGAAACCGTGGACTTCACGACCGAGGACGAGTTCTTGGTCATCCAGTTCGAGTTCGACCAAGTGTCGGATTCGTTTCCCACCATGTCGGTGCTTTCTTTTTGCGCCGGCGAACCCTGCCGGTACTACCAGGGAGGGATCATTGGCACTGAGCTCGATGCCGGTGGGCTGGAGGCCGCGGTGACGGTTCGCGATAATGACGTCTCAAGCCCTGCCGGTCAGGCTCTGATCCTGGTGGGAGTTGGTAAGATGCTGGCGGCCGATAATCGTCTGGTGACGGGGGGCAACACGCTGCAGCCGTGTGCGTCGGGCATCTTTGGTGGAGCCTGCCTCCGGCCTTACTGCCCAAGACGGTGTTCCTTTACGACGCCGGTCAGTCGATCCTGCTCGGCAACCAGGATCTGTTCGCCGGCGGTGGGCGGCTCGCCGCGCCGGCGCCGAGCGCAGACGCGCCGTTGGGAAGCCTTGGTGGGGCGTTCATGTATGAGCGTGTTTCGAAGGCGGCGATCGGCGTCGACTCACTGGCCGTGCGGGAGAGAGAACCCGAACCCGACGGGCGGGTCCTTTTTCACGGCAACCACGTGGCGTACCGCCCCACCAAGGACGGAAGCGTGCTTTGGTCGGTCGGCATCGCCTCGTTCGATGACGTCGGCATTCTCGATAATCAAGTTCGCTGCCGAGGCGCCGGGTGGGCTGATCCTCACGGACGTCTTGGCGTTCGGGGCTCTGCTACGTGTTGCCGACAATTCGCTCCTCGAGCCGCTCCTCAACGCGGCCTACTCGGGGATCCTGTTCGGTTTCCTGACGCACGCCACTGGCAACCAGGCCAGTCATTGTTTGGCCGTGCTTGGCCTGCTCGGCCAGGTGGAGGACAACCAGGTGGTCATCGACATATTCCTGCAAGACCATTGCGGCCAGTTGCAGGGCGTGCTCGGAGTCGGGCTGTCGGCGTTCGCCGTCACGCTAGGAGGCCAATGATGGAACGTATCCCTGTTGAAGATATCCAGCGGGCTGTACAGACGTTGATGGATGCCAACCAGAAAGCACGTGGCCCGGTTGTCGAGAAGCTCGCTCACCGCAAAGCCAGTCGCCTCGCCCGCCTGACAGTGGCGACCGCTCGACTGGAGGAGGTGCTCGGTTCCGATGCCGCTGAGGTGACGCGACTCAAAGACCAAATGGGAGCGATCGACAGCGCGCGCACCACCCTCGATCGACGAGGGGAACGTGAGCGTCGGAGACCTCGGCCGGCTGCACATGAATGGATGGTGTACGGCCGAGTGCTCAACGCCGACCGCTCACCGGCGGTGGGAGTTCGAGTCCGCCTCTTCGATCTCGACCGGAAATTCGATGATCTTCTAGGCGAAACCAAGGTTGACGAGTTCGGTGACTTCTCGATCGGCCCCTACCACGAACGCGACTTTCTGGAATCAGGGGAGAAGACACCAGAGCTGTATCTCAAGATCTACGGCGCACGAAACAAGCTGGTCTTCGATGGCTCCGACGACGCTCGATTCGAGGCCGCACGGGTGGGGTACTTCGAGGTGGTGTTGCCGTAGGGCGCGGACGCGCCTTCGAGGAGCGGTGCTGAACCCTTCGACACGTACCGCCGCGTGCCAGCTGGGTCGGTAAAGCCTTTTGTGTCGGTTGTTTTCTTGCGCTGAGAGGTTTCTTCTACGAACGAGCATGATCTGGTCGGAGTCTCTTTATTCGGACCGAATGAGTATCGGTTTGGCGAGGATCGCTATGCGCGAGCCAAACCGCACACGACGACGCATGGTGCCCGCCGCCGTCGGTGCTGATATCGCCCATCTGCTCAGACAACGCCTGAGGATGGTCCCGGTCTGCCTGCCTCAGCGTGGGAGGTGATGTTCGAGGCGTACCATCGGGCCCGGGACATCTTCGGTCTGCCACCCTCGGTCGACCTGGGTCTGACCGTCTCGCGCCGGCCGGCCGGGCAGATGTCCGGCGACCTCTCCTACCGACATCCTGATGGATGGAGCAGGTTCGAACTCGTTCTCCCGGCCCTGTCTTCGACCCAAAGCCGGCGAGCGTGCATTGACCGGCTGAAGTTCAGGAACCCAGGATTTCCGTGGCGTTCCTTTCCGCCACAGCCACAGCTGCTCGTGGCTGCCGTCAGCCAAGAACGGCGCCGATCGCCAGCAAGACACCGACCAGGAGGTGGAGTCTGGCGACTCCCTTCAATGCCCGGATGAGGGGCGGACCCTGGGTCTGGCTGTGGATCGTCCGCACGATTGGTATGGTGAGCGGGGCCGCCATCATGGCCAGCAGCGTCCACCGCGGGGTCCAGTCGAATACCCCGAAAACCAGGATGGCGACGAACGCTCCCCACACCAACCCGGCGAACAGGGCTCGGGTGCGTTCTCTTCCCAGGTATACGGCCAGCGTGTTCTTCCCGGTAGCTCGATCCGTATCGATATCTCGCACGTTGTTGGCCACCAGGATGGCCGTCACCAGAAAGCCGATTGGAATGGCCAACAACCACGCGTCGAGGGGGGCGGTCATGTTGTGGACGTATCGGGCGCCGACGGTGGCGACCAGGCCGAAGAACACGAAAACGAACACCTCACCCAGGCCGAAGTAGCCATAAGGCTTCGGTCCCCCGACGTAGCCAAGCATGGCCGCCAGCGAGGTGATACCGATTGCGGCGACAACCCAACCGGCGATGGCGATGAGGTAGGCCCCGGCCGCGACCGCCACTGCCACCACCAGCGCCGTTCCGATCCACACGGTCCGTTCGGACAGCAAACCTGATGCCACTACCCGGGTGGGTCCGATCCGCTCCTCGGTGTCGGCACCCTTGCGGGCGTCGAAGATGTCGTTGACGAAGTTGGCGGCGACCTGAATAGCCACGGCACCGATGAGCGCCGCCCCGAACGCGTCGGCGCGAAATGCCCGCCCGGCGCCTGAGCCACCGTCTTCCCACGCCAAACCGCCGCCGACCAGGACGGGGACTACGGCTGCCCACAGGGTGTGAGGTCGGGCGGCGATCCACCAAGGGCGAGCTTGACTCACAGCCGGCTCAGAAGTGCCACGGGTAATCCGACCAATTCGGTTCCCGTTTCTCCAGGAAGGCGTCGCGCCCTTCTGCCGCCTCCGCGGTTCCGTAGGCGAGGCGGGTGGCCTCACCGGCGAAGAGCTGTTGCCCGACGAGCCCGTCGTCGGGCAGGTTGAAGGCGTACTTCAACATGCGAACGGCGGTTGGGCTCTTTCGGTTTATGGTCGCGGCCCATTCGAGGGCGACCTCTTCGAGGTCGACATGGGGGACGGCTGCGTTCACAGCCCCTATCGCCACAGCTTGCTCGGCCGAGTAATCGGCGCCGAGAAAGAAGATCTCTCGTGCTTTCTTCTGTCCGACCTGGCGGGCGAGTAGCGCTGAGCCGTAACCGCCGTCGAAGCTGGCCACATCGGCATCCGTCTGCTTGAAGATCGCATGCTCGCGGCTGGCGATGGTGAGGTCGCACACAACGTGCAGACTGTGACCCCCGCCGACCGCCCAACCCGGTACCACGGCGATCACCACTTTCGGCATGAACCGGATGAGACGCTGAACCTCGAGGATGTGCAGTCGGCCGAGGCGGCCGGGATCGATCCCTTGCTCGCCCGCATACTGGTAACCGTCCGCGCCGCGGATCCGCTGATCACCCCCCGAGCAGAACGCCCACCCTCCGTCTTTTGGAGACGGCCCGTTTCCCGTGAGCAACACACAGCCGACGTCGCTGCTCATCCGAGCGTGGTCGAGAGCGGTGAACATTTCGTCGACCGTTTGCGGACGAAAGGCATTGCGAACCTCCGGCCGGTCGAAGGCAATTCGCACTGATCCGTGATCGACGGCCCGGTGGTAGGTGATGTCGTGGAAGTCGAACCCCTCGACGACATTCCAGGCAGAAGCGTCGAACAGCTCGGAAACCTCAGGCGTTGGCATGGCTTGCCTCTCCCTCACTAGGCCGCCAGTTACTGTAGTGACGGTCGGAGGACACCACCTGATGCACGACTGGTTGGCAGTGAGAGCAGCACAAGATCCGTCCAGGCTGTGTTTGGTCGCTGATAGTCACCGGGTGTCTTTTGCCGAACTCGACGAGCAAGTTGCTCGAGCGGCCGGGGCGCTGGTGAAGTTCGGGGTCAAAGATGGCTCCCGGGTCGCAGTGTGGGGTGCGCACGACCTCGCCACAGTACGGGCCATGTGGGCCGTGCCCCGAGCCGGTGCGGTGCTGCTGCCGATCAATACTCGGCTCACCAAGCGGGAAGCTTCCCACCAGGTTATTGACGCGGCCGTGTCGCTCGTGCTCGGTCATGGTGACCAACCCGCCCTGGGTGTTCCCTCCCTTGACCTCGGTGAGGTGGCCGATGGTGTCCCGTATAGGGCCGGTCCTCCCCACGCTGATTCACCCCACTCGATCGTGTACACGTCGGGGAGTAGTGGTAATCCCAAGGGCGTGATCCTTACCTGGGCGAACCTCGAGGCGGCGGCGGGCGCCTCGGCCGAAGTGCTCGAGCACGGTCGCAAGGATGTATGGCTGGCGGTCATGCCCCTCTATCACGTCGGTGGTATGTCGATTCTGATCCGCTCGGCCCGGCAGGGCGGAGCAGTCGTGCTTGACCCCTTTGAGCCCAACCGCGTAGCCACCCATCTCCGGGAAGGAGGGATAACCCTCGTCTCGCTCGTACCTACCATGCTGGCGCGGGTCATGGACGTCGATCCGGGACCCTTCCCTGATTTGCGGGCGGTGCTGCTGGGTGCCGGCCCGGCTCCCGACTCTCTGCTCGCCAGGGCTGCGGCCGGGCGGGTCCCCGTGTTATCTACGTACGGTCTTACCGAAGCCGCCTCCCAGGTGGCGACTGTACCGCTGGCGGCAGCTCTGGCCCGCCACAAAGTGGTGAAGCCGGTTCCGGGGATGGAAGTGCGGATCGTGGACGAGCGATCTGAAGAGGTTCCGCCTTCTACCAGTGGCTCGATTCAGATTCGCGGCGCCGCCGTCTCGCCTGGATATCTGCACGATCGGGAGCGCCTTCCCGGCACATGGTTCACCACCGGTGATCTCGGTCGCATGGATGCCGACCACAATCTGGAAGTGCTCGGCAGAGCCGATGACACGATCATCACGGGGGGCGAAAAGGTCCACCCGGTGGAGGTCGAGGCAGCCATACAGGATCACCCCGAAGTCGTTGAAGTGGCGGTACACGGCGTCGAAGATCCGGATTGGGGGCAGGTCGTTGCCGCCACCGTGGTCGCTCCCGGCGTCGACGGCCAGAGCCTCGATCAGTTCCTGCGAAGCCGATTGGCAGGATTCAAGGTCCCGACTCGCTGGAACTTTGTTTCATCCATCGCTCGCACCAGTCTTGGCAAGATCGACCGGTCGCGGCTCAGGCTTCCCGACTGACATCATCGTGCCGGTGGTCCGTGGGCCGGTACGCTGGGGTCATGGACGATCTGACAGTCAATGGATATCGGCTTCCGTCCCGGGAACTCGAGTGGAGGTTCGATCCATCGGGTGGCCCCGGGGGACAGCATGCCAACCGTGCCAGCAGCCGGGTTGAGCTGAGTTTTGACCTGCGATCGTCGGGGGTATTCCCCGGCGAACTGCGTGTTCACATGGTCGAGAGGCTGGCCGCCCGATTCCAAAACGGCATCGTGCGGGTGGTAGTCGCCGATTCCAGGTCGCAATGGCGCAACCGCCAGGTTGCACGTCGTCGTCTGGCTAGCCTGCTGGAAGAGTCCATGCGCGAGCCTACGGAGCGCCGTTCCACCAAACCCGGCCGGGCAGCTCGGGAACGGCGCCTCCAGGACAAACGCCGCCGGTCGGAAAAGAAGGCCAGGCGCCGTCCGCCCACTATCGAATAGAGCATCCGATCCGGGGAAGGCACATCGTGACCGATCGCATTGTCGTCGTAGCCAACCGGTTGCCGTTGCGAAGGACGGAGGACGGCTGGGAGACCAGCCCGGGAGGCTTGGTGAGCGCCGTTGTTCCCTTCCTTCAGGAGCGAGGCGGAAGTTGGGTCGGCTGGACGGGTGTTCCCGATGATGCCCCTGCCCCGTTCGTGCACGATGGAATCGAGCAACGGCCGGTCCGGCTCTCTCAGTCAGAGATCGACGACTTCTACCTTGGGTTCTCCAATGCGACCATCTGGCCGCTTTATCACGATGCCATTCGGTCGCCCGAGTTTCACCGGCATTGGTGGCACCCTTATGTGGCGGTGAATCGCCGGTTCGCCGAGCAGGCGGCAGATGCGCTCCAGCCGGGGGATCTGGCCTGGATCCACGACTACCAGCTCCAGTTGGTCCCGGCGATGCTGCGCCAGATGCGGCCGGACGTCCGCATCGGCTTCTTCCTCCACATTCCATTTCCTCCGGTCGAAATCCTCGCCCGATTGCCGTGGCGTCGTGAGATTCTGGAGGGTTTGATGGGTGCGGACGTGGTCGCTTTCCAGACTCGCCTTGGCAGGCACAACTTCGGCCGGGCGGTCCGCCGCTTCCTGGGCGGGGAAGGCACCACCCGCTGGCTCCGGGCCGGAGAGCGGAGCGTACGTCTCATATCCGCTCCCATATCGATCGATTGGGAGGGGTACGCGTCCCTCTCCGCATCGCCGTCGGTCGGAGCGAGGGTGGCCGCTCTACGCCAAGAATTGGGCGTCGATCGGAAGGTAGTTCTGGGTGTTGACCGCCTCGACTACACGAAGGGGATCGATGTGCGACTGAGGGCTTACGACACGCTCCTGCGACGTTACCGGGAAAGGGCCGAGGATGTCCTGTTCCTGCAGGTCGCGGTTCCGAGCCGCGAAGAGGTTGGTGATTACTCGGCCATGCGAGACGAGGTCGAAGGCCTGGTCGGTCGGATCAACGGCGCGCACGGCGAATTGCATCACGTTCCGGTGCATTACCGGTACGGGAGCCTCGAACCCGAGGAGCTCGTTGCCTACTACCGAATGGCCGACGTCATGTGTGTGACGCCGCTGCGGGACGGTATGAACCTGGTAGCGAAAGAGTTCGTCGCCTCCCGCCCGAGCGACAACGGGGTGCTGGTGCTGAGCGAGTTCGCCGGTGCCGCCCAGGAGCTTCGTCAGGCTCTACTCGTCAACCCCTATGACGTAGATGGAGTAGCCGAGGTTCTGTGGCGGGCTCTGCACCTGCCACCCGCCGAAGAACGGTCCCGGATGCGGGCGATGCGACGCCAGGTCCAACGGCATGATGTCTTCAGGTGGGCGCGTGCCTGTATCGAGGCCATCCAGCAATGAAGCCCTTAGAGCAGGCATTGAAGGTCGTGGCGGGGTCCGACACGGTCCTGGTCGCCAGCGACTACGACGGGACGCTTGCCCCGATCGTTGCCGATCCTGATCACGCCTTTCCAGATGCTAGGGCGCTGGCGGCGTTGGTTTCGCTCGGTGCCTTGTCGGGCACACATGTCGCCATGCTCTCCGGACGCGAAGTGGCGGTGCTGGAGCGGCTCACCGGCAGTGTTCCCGGGGTGGAGCTCGTCGGTAGCCACGGGGCGGAGCAAAGTGGTCGCGGGCCGGACATCGAGGCGCAAGCCCGTGAGGATCTCGCCGGAGTTCGGGTCCGGCTGGCGGGACTCTGTCGCGATTTCCCCGGTTCCCACCTCGAGGTGAAGCCGGCCGGAGTGGCGTTCCATTACCGGCGAGTTGACGCAGAACACCGACCGGCGGCCCGGGCGGCCGCCCACCGGATCGGCCTCGATTATGCCGGGCTGACTGTGCTCGAGGGTAAACAGGTGGTTGAGGTCACCGGATCGACGGCCAACAAAGGCGATGCGTTGCTTGCCCTTCGGGATCGGTGGGCGGCCGACGTCGTGGTCTTCATCGGAGACGACATAACTGACGAAGATGCGTTTGCGACGCTTCGGCCGTTGGATGTGGGGATCAAGGTCGGGGATGGTGCGACCAAGGCTCGATTTCAGATTGGTGATCAGGCGCAGGTGGCTACCGTCCTCGAATCCCTACTCGCCTTCCGGCAGGAACACCGAGGGGTCCGCTAGGAGCCTCTCAGCGGTCTTCCAGGCTTTCGAGTATGCCGCGGGCGGGGATGCGTGCCCAGGTCGGACGGTTGTGGATTTCCCACGTCAACTCCCGAGCGGCCTTCTCGAACATAAAGGCATCGAGCAGAGCCGCCGCACTTGTCTCATCGGAAGGGAGCAGGCCGGTCCCGGCCATTCCCTCGAGATACGCGCTCAGAAAGGCTCCGCTCACCCAGCGATACCAGCTCGTTGCCCACGGCTCCAGGTCGGAAAGCCGCTCGGTGGGGATGGTGCCGAACTCGATCTGTTCGTACAGGCTTGCTAATGCTGCATAGTGGAAGGAGCGAAGCAGATCCGCAACATCCTTGAGGGGAGACTGTTTCAACCTTCGTTCGCTCATCGGTCGGGTGGTGTCGCCTGCGAAATCGAAGAAGGCGTAGTCGTTTCCGGATGCCAGTATCTCATCGAGCCGATAGTCCCCGTGCAGGCGGATGCGTTTGGCATCGAACTTGACCGAGGTCAGTCTGCGCACCCGTTCGATCAGTTCTTGTTCGAGGCGGGTGACCTGCTCGACTTCGCCTCGGGATTCCTCAGGCAGCCACTCGAGCGCAGCACGAGCTTCTCCAAACGCTCGGCGGATCTCGCCCCGTAGAGATTGGTACAGCGATCGCTGAGCGAGCGTCGTATATGGTTC
>JAOTUY010000032.1 GCA_029863625.1 Acidimicrobiia bacterium | reverse complement strand
AACCCTGGCGGTGGGTATGGGAATCGTGCTCTTCATCTTCATCCTGGCCGGTCCCGGCGACGAAGACGCAGCCTCGGCTTTCCGTCAGCGCCTCCAGGCTTACGGGCGGGGCCGAACTGCCGCGCCTGAGGAGAAAAAGAAGGGATTCCTGGCGAGGATTCCGGGCTTGAGTCGCTTCGCTGCATCGGCGGAAGAGGCCGCCCAACGGCGGGGTCTGCTGAGTGGTATCAATGCGGTCCTCGAGCAAGCGAACATTCCGCTCCGGGGCGGTGAGGCAGTGGCGGCCGGACTCGGACTCAGTGTCATTGCCGGTATCCTGGCCGGCTTGTTCATGAGAAGCTGGATCGCGGCCGGGGTCGGGTTCCTCTTCGTGTTGATGATCGTTGCGGCGGCCATCCAGTTTGCCGGAACGCGGGAAAAGCGGATATTCGAGCGGCAGCTTCCGGATACGCTCACGCTTTTGTCGACGTCTCTTCGGGCCGGTTACTCACTGTTACAGGCGGTTGAGGCAGTGGCAGCGGAGGCTCCGCAACCCACCGGGAGAGAGTTCGGGCGTTCGATTGCCGAATCGCGCCTCGGACGACCCGTCGTTGACACCATGCAGGCGATTGCCGACCGGATGCGTTCCGAAGATTTCAAATGGGCGGTCATGGCGATCGAGATTCAGCGGGAGGTCGGCGGTAACCTCGCCGAGGTCCTGCAAACCGTGGCCGATACCATGCGTCAGCGGAACCGACTCAAGGGTGAGATCAGGGCCCTCACAGCAGAAGGTCGCTTGTCGGCGATTGTGCTCGCACTGTTGCCCATTGTGCTCTTCGCGTTTCTCTTCAGTACTAATCGCAGCTATCTCGAACCACTCTTCACTGAGACGGCCGGGCTTATTGCCATAGCCGTCGGGCTGGGTTTGATGGGTGCAGGCGTGTATTGGCTCAAGAAAATCGTGGATATAGAGGTCTAAATGGATCCCAAACTCTTTGCTGTTGGGTCGGTGTTTGTGGCGATGACCGGGCTTGTGCTCTGGGTCGGCTTCGGTATCGTCCGGGCTCGCAAGGCCGCTACCGAGCGTCTCGCCGTATACGGTTCGGTCGAGCTCATCCGCGACGAGACGCTCAAGAAGCCGGTCGCCGAGCGGGCCATCGCTCCGGTGTTCCTAGCCGTCGGTCGGGTTCTGGCGCGGTTTACTCCGGTGGGTTGGTTGAAGAAGACGCAAAGGCGAATCGTTCTGGCCGGCAGTCCCGGAAATCTGGACGCTAACTCGTGGGCGGTCATCAAGCTCTTGACCTCGATCGGTGCCATCATCTTGTGGTTCTTCCTGCAGGCCGATCTGGAGTTCCGGATGAAAGTCCTGTCGTTCGGTCTGCTGGGCATCCTGGGGTTCTTCGGAGCCGATGTGTGGCTGACCCGCAAGGTTGACGATCGGCGTCTCTCCATGCAAAGGGCGCTTCCCGACGTCCTGGACCTGCTGGTGATCAGCGTCGAGGCCGGCCTCGGGTTTGATTCCGCCATGGCCCGTGTTGTCGGGACGGTGCCCGGTCCGCTCTCCGAGGAGTTCTTCCGCATGTTGCAGGAGACGCGGGTGGGTGTCAGCCGCCGCGACGCAATGCGGCACCTCACCGACCGCACCGACCTGGACGAGCTTCGCTCGTTCCTGTTGGCCATGATGCAAGCTGAAGCCTTCGGTGTGGCGATCGCCCAGGTGCTCCGGGTACAGGCCGATGAGATGCGTATTCAGCGTCGCCAGCGTGCCCAGGAGAAGGCGTTTGCTGCCCCTGTAAAGATGGTGTTCCCGCTGGTGTTCTGTATCTTCCCGGCCCTCTTCATTGTGCTGTTGGGCCCTGCTGCGATCCAGATCTACAACACGTTCACCGAAATGTAAGGCGGTCGGCGTGTCCGCCGCCATTGGAGAGCCCCTCCCGCCCATCTGGCGACGGCTCACGGTAAGGCATCTCTTGTTGCTGACCCCCTGGATAGGGGTCGTTGTCGGCGCTTCGCGCCCCATTCGAGACAACTCGTTCCTCTGGCACGTTCGCGCCGGCGATCTTCAGCTGGCGGCCGGCAAGGTGCTCACGGTTGATCCGTTCTCTTACACCATGGTGGGGAAGCCCTGGCGTACACAATCGTGGCTGGCCGATCTCTTGTATGGCACGCTGGAGCAAGGCGCGGTCGGGCTCGATTGGGTGCCGTGGTTGCTGATCATATGTGGTGGGTTGGTTCTTGCCCTGGTTGGGTTGGCTGCCTTTCGGCGTGTGTCCGATCCGTTACCGGTGGCGCTGGCGCTGTTTGCCCTCCTATGGCTCGGTCTCCCCAATCTGGTGCCGAGGCCGGTCATTCTTTCATTTGTTCTGTTGGCCCTTTTGGTGGTGACGCTCGAGGCGGAGGCAGAGTGGGCGGCTCCGCTGATTCTGTGGGTGTGGGCCGGGGTGCACGGTTCCTTTGTGCTGGGGCTCGGCCTGTTGCTGCTGGATGCGCTCCGGCGGCGGATAGCCTGGCGGAGAGCGGTCGGCCGGATCCTGGTGTCGCTCATCGCAGTTAGTCTCACTGCCCACGGCCTGGGCGTCTGGGCCATGCTGAGTTCGTTTCTGTCGAATCGGGAGGCGCTCAGCTTCATTTCGGAATGGGCCACCCCGGACCTGCTGTCGATCGCCGTGGCCCCCTATGTGCTGATCATTGCCGCTGTGATCGTTGCTGCCGCCTCGGGTCGAATCAAGGTGCGGGAACTGTGGGTCGTTGTCCCGTTTCTTGTGTTTGGGCTCACCTCAGCGCGAGCGATCATGCCGGCCGCCATCGTACTCGTGCCTTTTGCAGCTTCCGTGTGGCCCTCAGCAAGGAGGGGGGAGATGATCGTCACCCGCGGTCCGGCGCTGGTCAACCTGGTTCTTGCCGCCGCTTTGATGGTGCTGCCGCTTCTTGCCCTGAGAGGGTTCGAAGGAGTGGACACAAACCGTTTTCCGGTCGAGGCGGCTGGTTATCTTCGGACCGATCCTGTGTGGCACGATGACCGTACCGGGGGTTACCTGATCTATGTCGACCGGCTACCGGTGTTCGTCGATGACCGGGCCGAGCTGTATGGCGCCGACTTCTTTGGGGAATTCGTCAACACCCGCCGGGGAACGCCGGTGTGGAAATCGGTCTTTGAGCAGTATGACATCGAGCAGGCCCTGGTGGCTACTGACGCAGGACTCGCCAACGTGCTCACCGCCGAGGGCTGGCGGGTCGACTTCACCGATGATCGGTGGACGGTCTTTTCCCGCAGCTGATCGAGAACGGTTGGGCCGTCCGCAACATCGATTCCCGGTAGGTGCCGCGCTCGATCCAGTCCCTAGCCCCGAACCCTCGGGTTCGCTCGTGATTGGACCCTTGCCGGGGGAGCATGGTCCCAACCCGCGTGTCACAAGAATCAAGCGACAGGAAGACGTGTCAGACCGGGGTGGACACAAAGAGGGTGGGGGACCCTTTCGGGTCCCCCACCGCTATCTCCAAGGCGCTCAATGGGTTAGCTTCGTACGGAGCTTGCTATCTCACTCCACAGTTCCGAGTTCTGAATGCCTGCAAACTGCACCGCAACCAGGGCTACCACTGCGATGAGGACTACGAGTAATCCCCACTCGACCAATCCGGCGGCTCGCTCGCTCTGGAATCTGCTCCTAACAAGCGCACCAAGTGGCTCCCAGCCCATCGCATCGCCTTCCGATTTTCTACTGGTTGAGGGCGCTGCCGATTTCGCTGAAGGTCTCGGAGACCTGATTACCGGCGAAGGTGATCGCCAGAATCGCGATGATCGCGATCAACACGACCAAAAGCGCGTACTCAACCATGCTGGCACCGCGCTCGTCCTTGAAGGACTCCCAACGGGCCGCCAACTCACTCATGACTGTCAACACAAGAACCCTCCTACAGGCTCGGGTCACTACCTGCAGCAAGCTACCACGCAGAGCGCTCGTTTTACTATAGGTCGAGCGGCCTATTTCCCTCAGGCCGGTTCTACCGGTTGGGGACCAATCCCAGGCGGATGGCTTCAACGGCGGCTTGGGTTCGGTCGCTGATACTGAGCTTCTCGTAGATGGACGCGAGATGATTCTTGACAGTTTTTGGTGATATATACAGGCGTTCAGCCAGTTCCTCGGTAGCACTGACGCCTTCGCCGAGCAGCGTCAGCAGCTCTCGTTCGCGAGCGGTCAGAGATGCGGCGCCGGGGTCGAGGGTCGGCTCCATGTAATTATCAAGAATCTCACGGAGAGTGGTGGTCAAAGAGGTGAGGTTTTCGCCGGCCGACACGGCTCGGACCGCGGCAGCCAGTTCGGGAAGGGGGGTTGATTTTGACAAGAAGCCTCGCGCGCCGGCTTCCACGGCCTGGGAGCGTCGGTGGGCGTCGGCGTGCATGGTAACGATGATGGCGGGCAGCGATCCTTTGAGCTTTTCGAGGACTTCGAAACCGGAGAGGTCCGGCATTTCCAGGTCGATGAGGAGAACATCGGCGCGGGTTTTCTTGGCCATTTCAACCAATTCCATACCTCCGGAGGCCGTCCCGGCAACGTGGAGATCGGGGATGGCTGCCAATGCCTGGCTGACTCCCTCGGCAAACAATGTGTGGTCGTCGGCAATGAGTACTTCGATCAATCTGGCCCCCAGGTCACAGTCACGGCCGTTCCGCCACGGGTGCTGGTGATGTTCAGTGCAGCACCGATCCGCTCGGCCCTTTCTTCCATTCCCATCAAACCGAAGTGCCCTTCCGGTACCCGGTCTCGGCGAAAGCCCTTTCCTTCATCGTGCACGGTGATGGTTCCTTCATCAAAGTCGACCGTCCCATGCACGGTAACAATCCGGCTGCCGGAATGCCGTACCGCATTGCGGATCGCTTCGGTGACGATGGCAATGACATCCGGGGCAATCGATGGTCTGGGAGGTCTGCGTTCGGTCAGCCGGACGTCGATTTCCGGGTCTCGATCCGTAACCGAGGCACTCAGGCTCTTCATCACCTCGGTTACGCTCGGTTGCTCGGACATGCGGAGGTCGGCCACCGTGCTTCGCACGTCTTCGACCATGCCTCCGACTGATGTTCGGAGTTCTCGCAGATGTTCGGCCAGGTCGGGATCGGCCGGGTGCTGGAGCAACGCAAGGTCGAGGGCCAAACCCAACGACGCCAGAGAGGGGCCAATGTCATCGTGCAGGTCGCGAGCCAACCGGGCCCGTTCCTCCCGGATGGCTCGTCTGGCGATGTCCTGGAGCAGCAGGATGTTCGAGAACGCGAGCGCAACCGGTTGGAGCGACTCGGCCGTTGCCTGGTATTCGGTCGGCGATAGCTCCGCGGCGGAGATCAAGACAACCATGCCGACGTCCCGGCTGCCCACAGACAGGGGAATTATCGAGCGATGGTCGTTGGGCTCCTCGTTTCCCCGCCGGGCGACCACTACCGGGCCGTCGTCACCGGCCAGTGCGACGACGGCCGCATGGAATGATGTGACTTCCGACAGACTTTCTAACGCCTCGTGACCGACGGTCACAGGGTTCAATTCGGCCGTGTCGGCGATCTCCGTGAACCGGGTCAGCAGCGTATTGGCACGTTCGAGACGTTCGAGCCGCTGCGACACCTCGGCCGATTCAGCGGCCAGAGCGTCGGCACGCTCCCCCTCTTCGAGCAACAGGCGTCGAGCTTGACCGAAGGTCAACCCGATGAGCAGGTACAGGCTCGCCCACTGAAAGAAGAGCGGGAGATCGAAATCTTCACCGACACCCACGGAGATAATCACCAGCACCCCGGCAGCCAACCCGGCCGCCGCCAGGCCACTGCGGAAGCCTCCAAAGACACCCGCCAGCATGATCGGCGTGAGAGAGAGCAGAAGAAATGGGCTGTTGAGCCCACCGCTCAGACTCACTGCCATCATCACCAGGGTGATTCCGACGAGCGACGTGAGCTCGCGGATCCACGTGATGCGCAGGTTGGCACGCGGCAGGATTTGAGATCCCAGCACGTAGACGCTGGCGGCCATCGCTGCGCCGATGGCGTCAGCCCCGATCGCCTCCCCGCCGAGCAAGGCCGCTTCTTTGCGCGCTTGCCAGAATGAAATGAAGACACCAAGGGCGAGCGCCACCCAGAGCAAGGCCAGCAGAACCTTGTGAAATCGTGATTCCCATGGGTTCTTGCGGTCGGGCATCGACTATCAGAGTACAGTCATTCATCGTGTTCGACCGGCAAGTACGAGTCTTGCTCACCGGCGCCATCGGCGCCGGGAAGAGCTCAGTTGGAGACCTGTTGCGCGCCCGGGGGGCGTTGGTGATCGATGCGGATCGCGTTGGCCATGAAGTGCTCGAGTCGGAAGGAGAAGCCTTTGCACACGTGGTGGAGACTTGGCCTTCGGTGGTTGTCGATGGGGTCATCGACCGTAGGCGCCTGGCCGACATCGTTTTTCGGAGTGCCGCCGACCTCGAGCGACTCGAAGGATTCACCCACGCTGCGATCCGCAGTGGTATCGCCCGGAGAGTTGAAGAGGCTACGGAGCAAGTTGTCGTTGTCGAGGTACCGCTCCTGGCCGACTTCATGGGACCCGGCTGGATTCGAGTGGTCGTGGACGCCGACTCCGAATCGAGGACGAACCGACTTCGCGGCCGCGGCATGGACCAAGAAGACGCCGACCGGCGCATGGCGGCCCAACCGGCCCGGGACACGTGGGTGACGTCCGCAGACATCGTCATCGACAATTCTGCGGATCCCGAGGCCTTGGAAGCACAGGTTGATGCCCTGTGGGGCGAGTTGACCTCCGGGCGGGAGTTTCAGGCCGGCTGAGGCGCGCTGGCGCGCCCACTCTGAATGGGCAGGGCCCACAGGACGGGCAGTACGGCTGCTGCCCGGGTCCAGTTGAAGGGGTCGTTGAGCACGAACGGACCAAGGCAGAGCATGAGAACGGCGTTCGCCAACCAGGCAATCCGGACCGCTCCGCTCCTTCGGAACCCGCCGACGAAGGCGGTGGTGAGCGCGGCGAACAGGAGCAGGGCGGCCCCGACCGCCTCAGTCTGGGGCTCGGTGGAGATGATCTCCCAATAGCCGGCGAATGGGAGACCCAGGGTCTCAATTGGTGTGGTGTTGTCCTGGATGGCGAGCAGCGCGATCAATCTGATGAGCAGCGCGCCGCCGGCGACCGATCCGATGAGAACTCCAAGGTTTCGGCCTCGGGCCGGCAATCCAATGCCGAAGCTCGGCCGAACTGTCCCTAGGGCAAAGCTCGCCACCCCGGTCAGCAAAACGGAACCGGTGACCACCGCCACCATCAGCAGTAGCAAACCGAGCGGTTCGGCTGTGTCGGTGGCGAATCCTACGTACAACCCCGGGTTGAGAAGAACGAGGTAGGCCCGTTCACCAAAGCGGTGAACCAGGCGACCCGTCAGGGCGCCGATTGCGGCCAAGGCCGTCAAGTTGACGAGCATGAGCCCAACGGGGACCCAGGCGACGCGGCCGAGCGCCACAATCCGACCGAGCCACGCATACCCGACGCGCGTGTAGCGATAGGACGGGAGCAGCAAGTGCTGGGCGGGCCCATCCAAATCAAGGTCGGCGGCCAGTGTCACATAGGCCTGGCCGTCGCCCCGGGTCCACAAGAGAAAGAAGGGCGTTTTCCCGTAGGCATCGGGTAGGTCGACACCGCTCCGTGACTCAAACCGCTCCAGGTCGGCGGGACCGAGGTCGGTCCGGGCAGTGAGAACTGATCGGAAGCCGAGGCCGGCCAGCACGGTCATGAGGGCGAGGATGATCATCCGGCGACGCACAATGCCGACGAGCGTATCAGCCGGCAGGCCGACAACCGGCGATCGGAGCGCCTGCGCTCTTGTCACACCTGCCACGTACATTGGCCAGGTGCCCCCATTTCGTGTCCACTCTGACTTCAACCGGCCGGCGACCAACCGAAAACCAAGGAGGCGCCTGCCCGGGGAATCGAGAACGGGGAGCTCCAGACCCTGCTGGGAATCACCGGCTCGAGGGAATCAGCGACGATCGCCTGGACGATCGAGAAGATCCAACGACGGACACTGGTGCTTGCACCGAACAAAGAACTCGCCCCCAACTGGCCAACGAGTTCCGGCAATTCTTGCCCGCGAATCGAGTCGATTACTTGGTCAGCCACTACGACTACTACCTGCCTGGGGCATACATGGCTCAGTCGGACACGTATATCGAAAAGGATGCCACCTCAACGATGAGATCGACCGGCTGCGGTACGGCTGCAGACGATGCATCCCGTCGGATGGCTGCGCAACCAGAACGGAACAAGTGGGTCGCATCCGCCGACACGTCGTAGACAATTCCGGGAATTGGGATCAGCTCGTCGCCAACATCGACGGCCTGTTCCGGATGCTTCAAGCTTCCGCGGGCGGAGCTTGAGCGGGGTCCAGGGTGGGTTCGTTCGTGAGGGAGGACACCACCCACAGTACCGGGAGTGCTGCTGCTGCCCTGGTCCAGTTGACCGGACTGCGAAGCACAGCCGAACCCAAGGTGAGGACGAGCAAACCGGTGGCGAGCCACGCCAACCGCATCCATCCCCTCTCGCGAACCATGCCTAGCACGAAGGTGGTCAGACCGGCCGCCAGCGGAATCCCGGCGACGACTGCCGCGCCCGCGGACAGAGATCGCCAGGCCTCCACGTAGCCGGTCACTGGAAGAACCAAGGTGGAAGGAGGGATCGACGAGTTGCCTCCCAGACCAACGGTTCCGATTATCCGGACGACCACAGCGATCACTCCGAAACCGATGAGGGTTATTGGAAGGTCGCGCCGGCGGGCGGGGAGCGCCGTCGCCAAGCTCGGTCGTACGGCCGCCAGCCAGCCGGACGACCATCGTCCGACAGCCTTCGAGGATGTCACCAGTGCCGCCACCAGCAGCACGACGCCGAGCGGTTCGGCGGTATCGGAGGCAAAGCCCACATAGACGGCCGGATTGGCCGCCAGGAGGTAGGCAACCCGTCCCCGGGTTTGGGCGAGTTGGCTCGAAAATACACCCAGGGCGAGGAGCGCAAGAGCGTTCACAGCCATGAGCCCGACGGGGACGAGAGACACTCTGCCCAGGGCGGCGACCCGGCCCAGCCAGGCGTATCCTATTCGTGTATAACGGTAGATCGGCACGGCGAGCTCTTGGGCGGCACCGTCCAGATCGAGGTCCGAGGCGAGAGCGACGAATGCTTGACCATCCCCTCTTGTCCAAAGGAGAAAGAAGGGTTGGCCGGCGTACCAATCGGGAAGGTCGAGACCGAAAGTGGTCTCGAACCGGTGCAGGTCGTCTGGGGTTAGGTCGGGGTTGGCCGTTTGCACCATCGCGACTCGCACCAACAACCCGATGCACAACACAGCAAGGCCGACCAGTAGGTGCCTGAACCACACAGCCGGGCAGCCTACCAGCCGCAATTCCACCGGCCTGGACAAGACACCTGCCCAAGGCCGGGGCCCGGTAGTGTCGCCTTCATCGTCGAAAGCAGCAGGCCGGATTCCAGATGAGACGAAACGGAGATCCCGGAGCCGGTGGCTCGGGATTCGACAGAGATTGTCGACGCCATGCTTACAGGTCGGGCAGTGCTGTCGGTGCCTGCCATGTCGCACCTTGTCGAGCGAAACTCAACGATGTCCAACCGGGTCGACACTGCGACCGTGGCTGGATGTCGCCCTATGTTGCGGCCGAGGATTCCGGCTACCTATGAACGAGGGGACGCGCCGGCGTGGTCTGGTTGGTTCAGCTGTGGTTCAATTCGGGTTGATCATCTTCCTTGTCATGCTCCTCGTGGCACTGATTCCGGCGCTGATGGACCTCACTGTTCGGGGCATTGTGTACCAAAAAGTGGGCATCACCGATCTGGGCAGAGATCTTCTCGGCGTGGCGGCGCTTGAGCAAGGCGGGATTCCGTATCAGCAGATTGGTGACCTGATCGATCAGTACGGACCTCCCGACCTTCCTCTCTCCGGTTCACCCCGGCTGAGCGGATGGGTCGTCCACCCACCGCTTGCGCTGGCCGGGGCGCGTGCCCTCTTGGCTACCTATGGTTCCGGCGCTGAGCTGGTGGGACGTCGCCTGGGGGCCCTGGCGGTCGTGGCGTTGACAGTTGCAATCATTTTGATCCTTCTGCGGCGGAAACCGGCTTGGACGATTCCGGTAGCAATTGCAACGTTGGTGTGGGTTCCGACCTTCACGGATACGGTTTGGATTCAAGGGAACGCCTTGGCTGGGTTGGGACTACTGGTTGTTGCCCTCCTGGACGGCAAAGATTTACGGACCATCGCCCGAGTAGGCCTTGGATTACTGGTCGCTTGGAAACCATGGTTGGCAGTCTTCGCTCTGGCTCTACCGAGAAGTACCTCGCTGATGAAGGACCTCGCACTCGTGGCCGGGACGGCCGTCGTGGTTACCTTGGCCGCTCTTCCCTTCGTGGGTGGGTTCGACACACTGTGGGTATGGATTACGGAGGCATTGCCGGGCAACACGGTTGAGGCCAGGGATATTTCGTCGAACCTCAGTTGGACATCCCCGCTCAGTCCTGGATTGGCGACCTTGGTCTATCTCGGAGCAGCGTCTGCGATTCCGATGATCAGGCGCCGGTTGTCGCGAGGTCTCTGGCTCCTCTTCCCAGTGGGGGTGGCCACGGCCCTGGCTCCGTTCGTGTGGGATCATTACTGGCTCGCCCTTGCCCCGGTTGTGTGGCTGGTCGTGAGTGAAGCTGAGGTGGATCTGCGCCTCCCGGCCTTCGCCTGGATCGCTCTTGCGGTGTTGCCGGTGGCGCTTTCAAGCCTTGGATACCCCGGCGTGGAGTATCGAAGGCTGCCCTTGATGATTGCTGGGGCGGTTTTGCTTCTGGGCTCTGCAGTGATTGCCGGACGGGTTCGACTTCGCAGCCTGGAGTAGCGGATGAGGGCTCTCGGCGCCGACCGAACCGCAACTTGGATGCTGCCTTCCTTGTCACATGCGCCGCGTACACTGGCCCGATGCCCCCCTTCAAGGTTCACTCCGATTTCCAGCCGGCCGGTGACCAACCTGCGGCCATATCTGCCCTGGCCGAAGGCATCGAAGCCGGAGAGAGCTTCCAGACGTTGCTTGGCATTACCGGTTCAGGTAAGTCGGCAACGATTGCCTGGACGATTGAGAAGATTCAGCGACCGACCCTGGTGCTCGCCCCCAACAAAGCTTTGGCTGCGCAACTCGCCAACGAATTCAGGCAGTTCTTCCCTGAGAATCGGGTCGAGTACTTCGTTAGCTACTACGACTACTACCAACCCGAGGCCTACATGGCCCAGTCGGACACGTACATCGAAAAGGACGCAACGGTCAACGACGAGATCGACCGGCTTCGCCACGCGGCTACCAGCGCCCTGCTCTTCCGGGATGACGTGATCATCGTCGCCAGCGTTTCGGCGATCTACGGGCTGGGAACGCCCGATGAGTATGCCGGCAGGGTCCTGCGGTTGATCAAAGGTGTTGAGTACCCGCTCGGGGAGGCTATGCGCAGGCTGGTAGACATCCAGTACGAACGCAATGAGGTGAACCTCACCCGCGGGAAGTTTCGAGTCAAGGGAGACACACTCGAGGTCTTTCCGGCTTATGAGGAAACGGTCGCCCGGATCGAGTATTGGGGCGACGAGGTCCAACGCATCCTCCGGATGAACCCGGTGACCGGAGAGGTCATCGAGGAAATGCAGGAGCTGTGGATCTACCCGGCCTCACACTATGTGGCTTCGCAAGAGCGCATGGAGCGGGCCGTGGTGGGCATCGAAGCAGAACTCGAAGAGCGACTGGCCGAGTTCGAGGAGAACGGGAAGCTGCTCGAGGCGCAGCGGTTGCGGATGCGCACCGGATACGACCTCGAAATGATGAAAGAGATCGGGTTCTGTTCGGGGATTGAGAACTACAGCCGTCACATCGACGGTCGGCAACCCGGTGAGCCGCCCTACACACTGCTCGACTACTTCCCCGATGACTTCGTGACCGTCCTCGACGAGAGTCATGTGACCGTCCCGCAGATTCACGGCCAGTTTGCGGGCGACTTGAGCCGCAAAGAGTCGTTGGTCGAGCACGGCTTCCGGCTCCCTTCCGCCATCGACAACCGTCCGCTCCGGTTCGACGAATGGTTGGCGAAGAGCGGCCAGGTGATCTTCATGTCGGCCACGCCGAGTCCGTTCGAGCTGGAGCGCTCGGCGAGGGTGGTCGAGCAGATCGCCCGCCCCACCGGTCTGGTCGATCCGGAAGTCATCGTCAAGCCGACCAAAGGTCAGATCGACGATCTGCTTCATGAGATACGCGAACGGGCGGTAGTTGACCAACGGGTTCTGGTTACCACGCTCACCAAGAAGATGTCTGAGGATCTCACGGAGTATCTCCTGGAGATGGGAGTGCGGGCTCGTTATCTCCACTCGGAGATCGACACCCTCGAACGGGTCCAGATCCTCCGCGACCTGCGGTTGGGCGAGTTTGACGTCCTGGTCGGCATCAATCTCCTGCGGGAAGGTCTCGACCTACCCGAGGTATCGCTGGTCGCAATCCTCGATGCCGATAAGGAGGGCTTCCTCCGGTCGGCGACCAGCCTCATCCAGATCATCGGTCGAGCAGCCCGCAACGTGGACGGACAGGTGTTGATGTACGCCGACAACGTCACCGACTCTATGCAGCGGGCGATCAACGAGACCAACCGCCGGCGGGGTCATCAGCTCCGATACAACGAAAAGCACGGCATCGATCCGCAGACGATCCGAAAAAAGGTGTCCGACATCCTCGAACTGCTGCAGAGTCAGGATGCACCGGCGCCCGAGCGGCGTCGTCGCGAGGTGGAGCAGCGGGCCGTGTTGGACCTGGGCGGTGAGGATCTCGGTCGTCTCATTCAGAGCCTCGAGGAAGAGATGCATGAAGCAGCCAAAGAACTTCGTTTCGAGTACGCCGCCCGATTGCGTGACGAGATCAATGAGTTGCGCCGTGAGATGCGCGACCTGGCCGAGGCGGGCAGATAGCGCCGGTTCGGACGAGCCCACCGCTACGATGCGCCGCAATCCCGAGGTGCCATGTTCGACAGACTCGACCCGCGAGGCCTTCTCGCCAAGCCGTGGGTCTACAAGACCTTTCGAGGACTGGTCACGACCAAAGCAGGTCGGGCCGGATTGGTCGAGGACTACCTCAGACCGCGGCCGGGCGATTCGGTTCTGGATATCGGGTGTGGCACCGCCGATGTGCTCGATGACCTTCCCGATGTGGAGTACTACGGATTCGACTCCAGCGAGGAATACATCGATCTCGCTCGCGCTCGCCACGGAAACCGCGGGACCTTCGTGAATGCTTCAGTTTCAAGGGACACGGTCACCGGCAAGTTCGACCTGGTGATGGCCTTGGGTGTGCTCCACCATCTGAACGACGGTGACGCAGCGGAACTGTTCGCCCTGGCGAGCTCGGCGCTGAAACCCACCGGCAGGCTGGTTACCCTCGATCCGCTGTTCCACGACGGTCAGGCTGCCCACCGCCGGTTCGTTGTTTCGCTCGATCGAGGTGGCCACATCCGAATCCTGAACGAATACATCGAACTCGCGCAGAGGAGTTTCCAGGAGATCGAGAGCCACACGAGAACTGATCTGCTCAGGATTCCTTACACCCACCTTATTCTGGAATGCTCTCCGTGATTGCCGTCTCTTGCGGCCTTTACGCCATGCTTGTTCGAGGATCCCGGGCGGAACAAGGCACCCGGGCAGGCCATTTCGGTGACGGCGTTGGACGCGACTACTCATGGAAGTGAGCGTGCTCGCCACCGGCCTTCGTGAACTGGAGCCGGGCTACTGGGTGGCGGCCGATCAGGACTCGGTATCGTACCCAGAACACGGTCATTCCTCTTGCTATGAAGTAGAGGCGAGTTCCTACTGGTTTCGTCATCGAAACCTTTGTGTCGCTTCGATCGTTGCGCGCTTTCCACCGAATGGTCCCATCGTCGATATTGGAGGCGGCAACGGGTTCGTGACGCTGGGTCTGGAGCGAGCCGGTTTCGAGACCATGCTGGTTGAGCCAGGAGAGGTAGGAGCGCGCAACGGTTTCACCCGCGGGTTGCGGCCGGTTGTTCAAGCGACCTTCGAGGATGCCGGCTTCCTGCCGCAATCGCTGCCGGCAGTTGGGGTATTCGATGTTGTCGAACACATCGAAAACGACGCTGCCTTCCTCGATAGGATTCGAGCGGCGTTGCAACCCGGTGGACGTCTCTACGTCACCGTCCCGGCGTTCCAATGGCTATGGTCGCCTGAGGACGTCGATGCCGGCCATTTCCGCAGGTACACCCGTTCCTCGCTGGTAGGTCTCCTTCGTGCGACGGGCTTTCAGGTTGAATACACCACCTTTCTGTTCTGGCTGCTTCCGCTTCCGATCTTCCTGCTCAGGTCGGTCGCGGGCCGGGTGAAGGTCAGGAAAACCGGAAGCCAGGAATTCAGCAATCGTGAGCATCAAACACCGGGCGGTGCACAGGGTGCCCTGCTCGAATGGCTGCTCGCGCAAGAGGCCGCCCGCCTCGACCAAGGGAAGTCGATGCCTTTCGGTTCAAGCATCCTGGCCGTGGCACGGAAGGGCCGAGCAGACCGGCCCTCTTTTCCGTCCTAGTCTTCGATCAGACGTAAGAGGTATTGACCGTACTCGTTATTGCGCACTGGTTCGGCCAGCTTGGCGAGTTGGTCCGCATCGATATATCCGCGCCGGAACGCGATTTCCTCGAGACAAGAGACCCGGAGTCCTTGCCGCTCCTGGACAGCTTGGATGAAGCTGGCAGCTTGCTGGAGGGACCCAGGGGTGCCGGTATCCAACCAGGCAAATCCACGATGCAGCATCTGAACCGTCAATTGACCCCGTTCCAGGTACGTACGGTTGATGTCGGTGATCTCGAGTTCCCCGCGTTTGGAGGGATTCAGATCGGCGGCTAGATCCACTACCTGGTTGTCGTAGAAGTACAAACCCGTGACGGCATATTGGGACTTCGGTTCAACCGGCTTTTCTTCGATACTGACGGGTTGTCCTGACGCATCGACGGATACAACTCCGTATCGTTCGGGATCCCCCACCCGGTACGCGAAGACGGTGGCTCCGTCCGCCTGGCCGGCAGCCTTGTGCAGTACGTCGGTTAGGCCGTGTCCATAGAAGATGTTGTCGCCCAAAACGAGGGCCGAACGGGCGCTTCCGATGAAGCTCCGACCGATGATGAAGGCTTCGGCAAGGCCGCCCGGTTGCGACTGCTCCGCATATTGGAAGTTGAGACCCCAGTGGTTTCCGTCTCCGAGAAGGCCTTCGAAGAGTGGTCGATCATGGGGGTTGCTGATGATGAGGATGTCTCGTATCCCTGCCAGCATCAGGGTGGAGATTGGGTAGTAGATCATAGGTTTGTCGTACACAGGCATGAGTTGCTTGCTCACCACCAGGGTGAGGGGATACAGCCTGGTTCCGTGGCCTCCGGCAAGGACGATTCCTTTGCGATTCATCTTCCCAGCCCCAACCGCTCGCCCCGATACGCGCCACTCCGTATGCCCTCCCACCAGGAACGGTTCTCGAGATACCACTCGATAGTCTCTTTCAACCCCCTGACCCAGTCCCGTTGTGGTCTCCAACCGAGATCTCGTTCGATCTTGGAAGGGTCTATCGCATAGCGTCGGTCGTGTCCGGGCCGGTCCACGACGTAGGTGATCTGTTCGGTGTAGCTTCGGCCGTCCGCGCGCGGATGTAGTTGGTCGAGTACGGCGCAGATGCTGGTGACCACATCGATGTTGCGTTGCTCATTGCGTGCACCAATGGTGTACACCTCACCGATCCGGCCTCTCTCCAGAACCGCAAGGAGCGCATTGACGTGATCCTCCACGTGAAGCCAATCCCGGATCTGGGCTCCGTCCCCGTAGACGCCGAGCGGCCTTCCCTCAATCGCCGAGATGATCATGTGAGGGATGAGCTTCTCGGGAAACTGGAAAGGCCCGAAGTTGTTGGAGCAATTGGTGGTGACGGTCGGGAAACCGTGTGTCTTGTGCCATGCCCGAACCAGATGATCGGCAGCTGCCTTGCTGGCGGCATAAGGGGAATTCGGCTTGTAACGGGAGTTTTCGTTGAACTGCCCTGCTCCACTGAGGCTCCCGTAGACCTCGTCGGTGGAAATGTGGACAAACCGAAACTGTTGTTGCTTACGCGACGGCAACTTGCGCCAGAAGTCGAGCGCAACGTCGAGCAACACGGATGTACCAACCACGTTGGAATGAATGAATGGTGCCGCACCTTCGATGGACCGATCAACGTGTGTCTCGGCAGCGAGATGGAGCACCGACCTCGGTTGGTATTCGTCGAAAAGGCCGGCCAACCGGCCAGCATTGGCGATGTCGGCGAATTCGAAGCGGTAACGGGGGGAATCGGCTGCAGAACCGAGAGATTCGAGGTTGGCCGCGTACGTGAGCGAGTCAACGTTTACCACGTTGGAGTCGCCGGCGTTGATGATTCTACGGACGACGGCTGATCCGATGAACCCAGCCCCGCCTGTGACCAGTACGGTTTTCATTGTCATGCCTATTGTGATCGGCTGAAACCTGCTCTCGGTTGAATGTATCAGAGGCCGTACCCGCGCGAAGCGACATGCCCGACGCGTAGGCCTGTATTGCCAATGCGATAGGGGTTGGAACTCACAGCGGGCCAACAGGTCGCTCGGTAGGCTGCTAATGCCGTTCAAGGTCATGAAAGCGCCCAGGAGCACACATTGGCGTTCGAAAAAGATGATCCACACTTTACGTGAGAGCGAGACCGTCGACGGAGGTTAACGCCCTTATGGTTGGGTCCGCGGTGAGCGGACTTAGCGCGTATGCGGCCGTGTCCCTCGGAATCCGAACCTATGGAGCCGCGGCCTTCGCACCGGTGTCGGTCATCTGGACGTTTTGGGCATTGTCCACCGCGATGTTGGCCTTTCCGCTTCAGCACTGGATTATCAGGCAAGTCCGTTTGGATGGCCACGAAGGTGGTGTGAGGGGCTCTCTCCGGCGAGTCGCGGTTGGAGTCATTGGCGCCGCCGCGGGTATAGGCGCCATAGCTTTCATTTGGCGCGTGCCGTTCTTTGGTGAGACGAGGGCCATATGGCCGATTGTCGTCATATTCGTCGCACTGGGCTCCGCCGGCTTCGGCGCCGTACGCGGCATCCTTGCCGCGCGTGGACGTTTCTACGCCCTGGCGTCGGCGCTTGCTCTGGAGAACCTCCTCCGCCTCGTTGCCGCCGGTATGGTGGTGATCCTGGCCGGCAGCTTGGCTCTATTCGCAACCACTTTGGTGGTAGGCCCTCTGGTCGGTCTCGGATGGCCAAGCGTGTTTCGCTCCAGGGCTCCAAGGTTGGAGCCGCTTCGGGTGCTCGGTTTCCTGGCCGGCGTGGGGGGTGGGACGCTCGCCTCGCAGGTCATTTTGACATTCGGCCCAGCGGCACTGGCGCTGATCGGAGGGCAACCGGAGGCCGTGACGGGATTGTTCGTCAGTCTTGCATTGTTCCGCGCCCCCTACGTCGTCGCTATTGGGGTCGCGCCTCGCTTGACGGGGCCGCTAGCTGGACTCGTTGCGGCGGGTAGGCGCGATCGGATGAGGCGGCTGATAGTGACCGGAATCGGTGTGACGTTTGTTGGGGCGGGATTCGTTGCGGTGTTTGCACACTGGGTTGGTGCGGATCTGATCGAGTTGATATTCGGAGCGAATGTTGCCCCAAGTCCCACGGCTCTAGTCGGTGTAGGCGTTGGGGCGGTATTGGCTGTCGGCTCGCTTCTCCTTACTATCGTCATAGTTGCTCAAGGGGCAACCCGGACAATCTTGTTGGCATGGGCTCTTGCGATTGTCGTCGCTCTGGTCGTTCTGGCAGGGACGTCGAACGAGCCACTTGGGCGGGTGGTAGTCGCCTTTGTTGTCGCGGAAGTGGTTGCCTTCGCGGTCATGGCCGTTGCCGCCCTCAGCCATGCCGCCGGTTCTGGTACTGACGGCGACCTCCGGCCGACTATGTGACGCCTCAAGGCGAACAAGCCACACCTTCTGACAGGTCAGTCAAGCGTTCAGAGGCGGACGGCAGCTCTCAATTGCTCATACGCTTGTTCGAAAATGAACATTGCTCGCGCCTCGGTCGGTGCGGCCGGGGTGATTTGCTCGAGCATCTCTAGACGACGTATCTCCTGTTGCACCTGCTCTGGGTGCGTCGCGTAGTCGCTTTCAAATCGCTCATGGACGGCAGCTGATTCCTGGAACGAAGCGAGGAGTTGGTCGTTGAGCGGCCGATCTGTCACGGGTTTGTAGCCAAGTAGCAGCATCTCGGTCCTGGTGAGGGCTTCAACGTATTCAACGACGAGACGAGGAAGCACGTCCACGAATCGGCCCACTGCGGACGTTGAGATAACGTTGGAGTCCTCAAACGACGAATTGCCCCTCCATTGATCCCCGCTCTGAGTGCGAATGCCTAGTCGTTCGACTTCATTGAAAGGAAAGTGCTCGAGCCCGAGGAAGTCGGTCACGCGATTCACAACCGATTGGGTCTGCCGGACCAGGTCCTCGAAGCGGACCGAGATGAAGCGAGGCTCTTGGCTGAGGGCGATTGAGAAGGCGACGCTCTTTCGCCAGAGTCTGAGGCTGTACAAAGTGGGGCGATGATTGCCGGTGAGATTGTCTCGAGTGGCGTAGTCGAGAGATGCGATGACATCACGAGGGTCTCGCACGATGATTATGGCCCGGTGACCGTGGGCCAAGAAGTGAGGAACAAACTCCTCGCATAGGATCTCCTTGCCTCCTATCAACGCAGATCCTCCTTGTCCAAGCCGAGCGGCGGCAAGCGCGTGGATTTGTTTCTGCACATCGACGAAGGGGCCTGGGTGCAAACTCCTGCGGTGTTCGAGGATCTCCGGAGTCCATTGACCCATGCGGTAGTCCGCCAACCGGCTGAATAGTTCGTCGAGGTCAGAGTCTGTGAGAGTCAAACCTTCGAGGTAGTTGGTGAAATCATCGACTGTATATTGCGTCTCGCCAACGAGAGAGTCGATCGGATAGCGGCGAACGAGGCCCCGCCTGGCGAGGAACCGTTCCTTGGCCAGGAAATAGAGCACGGGTGCTGGCTGCGAGGCAACCGAGACCTGACGGTGCTGGTGGAGCAGTTTCTCCATGAGGGTTGTGCCGGATCGGTAACACCCAGTGATGAAGAGATGGTCAGGTGGCATACGTTTCCAAGACATCCTCGAGTGTCTCGCCACGCCTGAGAATCTCAAAAGGGGCGCCCTCTTGTATGCCGATCATCGGAGGTGCAGGTCGGATGAAGGGCGGTTGTAGAACGTTCGTGTAGGCGCCCGTGTTAGAGAACACAACGAAGTCTCCTTCCTGGAGGCTGCCGGGATAGCCAGAGAACAGGATGTCATGCTCCATGCAGGTATATCCAACAACATCAATTGGTCCCGGTGGGGGCCTTGTGTCGGTTGAGTGTTCGACAACGGTGAGAGGGAGATTCAGTTTGTTGAGAGTGGGCTTGATGTTGTGGATGCTTCCCGATACGAGCGCCTGGTGAGTTCCGTTGAGGTAGCGGACCTCCATGACCATCGCTACGAAGTCGATAGCATCGGCTGCCACTGACACCCCCGGTTCCAGGATCAATTCGGGACCGTCACCAGCTGGATACCGCCGTGCGAATTCCTTCCCGATGGTTTCTGCGTATTCCGCGTAGGTCGGAACTGGCCCCGAGAATTGACGGCGTAGTTGTTCGCCCATGGGTGAGAAATACCCGCCGCCGAGGTCTACGAACTGTGGAGGGGTTTGCGCGAAGTGCCGTCCTGCCAGGTCAAGCATTCTCCGGGTGATCTCCAGGTAGACGGCTGTGCCCCGGGTGCTACTCGCGAAGTGGCAATGGATGCCCTCCACCAGCACATTCGGGATGCGTCGTAGACGTCTCAACACTGGGGTGAGTTCCTCGGTTGGGAATCCAAAGCGTGATGGTTTCTCGCCGGGGAGGTCGAAGGTGACACGCACTCCCACCCGGCCGACGTTTGGCAGGTCGGGACCGACTTCTTCGACCAGACTCAGCTGACGGGGCCCATCGATGTTGACGGTTGCGCCATCGATGAGAGCAGTCTGGATGTCTTCGCTGGTCTTGTAGGGCCCGTTGAAGATAATGCGGTCTGGGTTCACGTTGATTGATCGGGCGAGGTCGTACTCCATGCGTGAGACGACTTCCGCGTAACCATCCAGTGTGTCGACTATCGAGCAGAACCTCGGTAAGTAGTTGGTCTTGTACGAGTAGGCGAGATTGGTGGACGGGTAGTGCGATCTCAGCTCGTCCCGAAACTCGCGAAAGTTATTCTCGAACCGATCGAGATGCACCAGGAAAAAGGAGTCGCCATACGACTCGGAAAGGCGGCTCAACGTGGCGTGATTGAAGGTCACGATTTCTCTACTTCCATTTGCAGGATGGCCGGCAAGGTCTCAACTTTTCGCAGATACTCGGTCTGCGAGGCGCACGAGAAGAGAACATACCCCATGGCGGTTCCTCCATGGGTGTGTGCCGGGATCGAGTCGCCTATTCGGTAGCGGGAGTACACGGCGAGCAGGTCAGGGTGGGTTCGAGTCGCCTCGTCGGGATCTACCAGACCGACGAGTCTTCCTGCTTCCTGACTAGCGAATACAGCAGAGCCGCAACCACGTTGTTCGGAGTTCTTTTCAAGGTTCACCGGTCTGCCCAATGCCTGATGTACCGTGGCTGCATACTCGTCAAACCCGGTGGCATACTCGATCAGGTCCGGTATCCCGTTGCCGCCGGTCCGTGGCGACAACTCCAGTACAACCACTCGCTGTTGCTGAATCATCACGTCGAAGTTGACCGGACCGTCGATGTACCCAAGCTCTCGGCATGTTTTGCTCACTGCGTCGAGAACCCGCTTCTGATCTCGACTGGGTATGTGGGATGGAAGGCTATGACCTGCCACTAGAAACCCCTCCAGATACTTGGAAGTCACCACGCCGGAGATCATCTCGCCGTCCAGGAAGAAGGCATCTCCGCCCACTTCGGTCCCCTCAACGACGCTTTCGACGACGGCTTGACCGGTTCGCGAATGGGTCAGCGCAGCCTCGACAGCGGCTTGCCATTCCAACGGGGCAGTGACGAGGTGCACGCCGCGCGATCCTGAAGAATCGACGGGCTTCACTATGGCTGGTTCGGTCCAATTCTGGGTGAGCCGCTCCACATCTCCAAGATCATTGATGGTTGTCGAGAGAGGAGAAGGGAGAGCCCGTTCGGCCTGGAACCGACGGAACTGGCTCTTGTTCGACATGATGTCCACGGTGGATACGCTTGGTCCCGGTAGGCCGAGGTGGTGGCCCACCAGGGCCGCTGTTCGGGTTGCCACATCGGAGCTGAAGGTAACGATGCCGTCGATGTTCATCCGCCGCGCAGCATCAAGAACCGCGTCAACGTCAGTTGTGCTGGCATCAACAGACTCGTTTGAGAACCGATGACCAATGTTGTCAGGCAGATAGTCGACCGTGATGACCTCACAGCCCAGGTCAGCCGCGCGCCGAATACCGGCAAGCTGGAAGATCCCAGCGCCGAGAATCATCAGCCGAGGGGCCGTGTTAGTCACAGTTCGGGTCGCCTCTCGGAGTGTTTATTGGTGATGATCGCATGCTTGGTCCGATCTGGAGTGTCACCTATGCTGGGCGCCCGCGATTCGGAATACCTGTGAGCAAAGTCGATTTGAGCATTGTCATCCCAACATACGGCGGCGAGGACTCCATCCGCGCCCTCGTTTCCCGCCTGGCGGAGGTTGCGGCGGACCTGCGGCTGCGGCATGAGGTGATCATTGTCAATGACGCTTCACCGGACAAGACGTGGGAGGTGCTCACGGACCTGGCTTCACTTCACCCGGAGTTGAGGGGTGTGGACTTGTTGCGGAACCATGGACAGGCAGCCGCCACGCTCTGCGGATTGACAATGGCTCGCGGAGACCTGGTCGCCACGATGGACGACGATCTTCAGCAGCCTCCAGAAGAGCTTCCGAAGCTGCTGGATGCCCTCTTGGAACATCCCGACTGGGACGCCGTTGTCGGGACCTGGCCCCGCGACGACAGTCCCCTCCGGAATCTCGGTTCGTGGCTTCATCAGGTGGTTGATCGGACCATTTGGGGGACACCCAAAGGTTTTCGTCACACTTCGTTTCGGCTGCTTCGTCGACCCGCTGTGGAAGCGCTGGTACAGCATGAGACTCGAACCCCCGTTCTAGGACCACTCCTTTTGCAGGCGACTCGGAGAGTGCACAATGTGCGAGTTGGTCATAAGGAGCGGTCAACAGCCGGATCGGGTTACACGGTGCGTGACGGGATGGCGATTGTTGTCAACAATCTGCTGCTCGGATCGACCCTTCCACTCAAGCTGCTCGCACGGATGGGGCTGGCGGCGTCGCTCGGTGCCGCGATACTGGCCCTTGGGTTGGTGATCCGATGGGCTGTGGGCGTCGACTCACCACCGGGTTGGGCTTCATCCCTTGCGGCAACGGCCTTCTTCGGGGGTGCCATCCTGTTTGGCTTGGGGGTGGTTGGCGAGTACCTGATGCTGATTATGGGTGAAGTGCGACGTCCACCACGTTGGGGGGTTCGTCGGACATTCGGTGAGCCCGGACCTGAGACGTGACGCCGGGAATTCATCTTCCCAGGGCGTTGATGAGTGCCGTCGTGATTCGTTCTGCGTCATCTGGCGAGAGCGACAGATGGAATGGGAGCCGAAGCAGGCGACCGGCAACGTCCTCCGTCACCGGGCACTCCGTTTGCCTCTTGGCGAATTTTCGCCCGCCGGCCGAACTGTGAAGCGGAACGTAATGAAACGTAGCGCCCACGCCCTGGCTGCGTAGCTCGGCGAGCACTCGATCCCGCGTAGGTTGGTCCGGCAACAACGTGTAGAGCATGTGGTAAGCCTGTGCGCGGTCATGGGGAACTACCGGCAGGGCGAAGCCGAGCCGCCCAGCATGCGGTTCCAGAAGAGAGAGATAGCGGTCGAAGAGCTCCTGACGGCCGCGCATGATGGGCTCTCGTTGTTCCAACTGTCCGAGCAGGATGGCCGCCAAGACGTCTGAGAGCCCGAAGGAAGACCCGACGTCTTGCCACGAGTATTTGTCGACCTCGCCGAGCATGAATGAACGGCGGTTGGTGCCTTTGTGGTACAGAATGTGGGCACGCTCGATGTCGGCCGGGTCGTTGATCAACAACGCTCCGCCTTCTCCACAAGTGATGTTCTTGGTCTCGTGGAAGCTCAGTGTGGAGAATCGTCCGAAGCTCCCAAGCGGAGATCCGCGGTATGAACCAAACAAACCGTGGGCGTTGTCTTCGATGAGCGCGACGCCGTCCCAGTCGGCGAGGACAGCCTGGAGTCCTTCCAGATCACAGCCAACGCCTGCGTAGTGTACCGCCACAACGGCTCGCACGCTCTCGTCCATGAGTTCGGCCACATGCGCTGGGTCGATTCCCAATGTCAACGGCTCGATGTCGGCGAAAATGATTTGGGCACCGGCACGCACAAAAGCGAGGGCGCTGGTGACGAAAGTGAAGGATGGGACGATCACGGTATCACCGGGTTGCAGATCCAGCAGCAGGGCCGACATCTCTAGTGCGTCCGTACACGAGGTGGTGAGGAGAACTTCAAAGGCGTGGGTTTCAAGGGCCAGGAGAGAAGAGGCCCGCTCAGTGAAAGGGCCTCCGGCTGACATGTGGCCCGACTCAACAGCGTTTCGCAGGTAGGTCAGTTCGTTACCGACTGGGGCTGGCCGATTGAATGGTATGGGTCCGATTTCAGTCACGCGAAACCCCTGATCTGAGCAGAAACAGCTTCGACAAGTTTTTGATCATGGCACGGTTGCCGGCATGACATGGATGATGCCGCTGCAGAACGCGGCCGAACAGATCACATCGACCACTACCTCGCGATTCGGATCCGACTCCGCCTGTTCCCAGATCGACCGGATGATCTCCCGCCCCAGGTCCAGCAACCCGGACTCGTAAAGCATATAGAACTCTGGCGGGAAGTCCTCCAAACGGCCGTTGCGGAAAGGAAGTTCGTGGCGAATGCTGTGGCCGTTCGCCAGCCCTTCCTCCGCATAGCCCATCAGCGGGTACCCGAGTTTGTAATGGGCCGGCTGATCGTAGAACACAGGGATGCTACCGGGTAGATCCTGGAGAGCCCGGATGCCCATTATCTGCAGGTCGAGGAGGTCGGTGTAGGCGCCGGAGCGCTCGATGAGAGCAAAGCTATTTATGTTGTTGTCGGCGTACATGTCGCCATTTCGATTGATTCCGGACCACACCATCATCAGCAGTAGAAGAAGAACCAATACCCGGTCGTCGAGCTTTAGTCGGAGGGCAGCCAACAAGCCGACGATTGCGAAGGGGAAGACTTGCACGTAGTAGCGAGGAAGAATCGGAGCTGCGATTCCCAGAACTACTGGGACTAAAAGATAGAAACCAAAGAATGCAGCGAAAAGGAACGCAACACTCAGTAGTCGATTCTGCTCATCGTCGCGGACCGGTTCCACGGACCGATCTCCGCCGGGTTTCGGACGCCAGGGTGCCAGGAGTACGGTGGCAGCGAGGTATCCAACCATGAGGATCAGGAGGTCCGGGACCTGCCTCAGGTACTGAATCATCACCGCCAAGTGGTCACGGAGGTCGGTAGCACCGCTGCCGCCAGGAGTTACCCACATCGCCACGGCAAGAACTGTGGTCGACAACAGAAGGACGACAAGGCCGGATCGCCGATCTCGGTGGGTTGGGCGCGGATCGAAAAGGGCCATCCCAGCGATCGCTGCCGGGACGATGATGCCGGCGCCTTTGATGAGTACGGCCGCAACGGACCAGAAGGTTGTTTGTGCCAAACGGCCGCCAGTCCAGGAAAGCAGAGCGAAGGTGGTAGCCGCCAGCATGGGAAATTCCAAGTACATGTATCCAGCCTGAGTCAGAACGAGGGGGAAGAGGAGAACGGCGACCAACGCGGTTGCGCTCATTACGTTGCCCAGCAGAGGCTTCGCAAAACGGTATAGGCCCGCCATGGTCGCTGCCGCAACGGCGAAATGAACGAGATGTATGAGGGGGAACAGCGCCGAGGTGTCGCCCAACAACCAGATGATTCCCGCCGTGAGCCAGGTGACCAGTGAGACGCTGTGGACGTTAGGTCCTCCGTCGGCGTAGCCGGGTTGTTCGAGCAAATAGCCAAGGTCGAAGTCGTTCTCGGCGAGGGTGATCGCGGCCGGGAAGACGCTCATCGATCCATCCCAGACGGGGGGTTGCGTCAATGTCGGCCATTTGAGTAAAAGAATCAGCGCAAACCAGGCCAGGAATAGAACGAAGTTCGATCGGCCGAGCCGAGCGAAGCCCGTCGGTTCAGGGACTTCGGCACCGGGTGTCTCGAGGACGGCGTCAGTCATCAGTTCCTGTTTGGCAGTGTCGTGAGCTGGAACATTAGAGAGTTTCGGCACGGATTCGGGTCTCCTTCAGGCTCTTGTGGTGGTGGCCAACTAGGTGCCGGAGGACGAGCTCTCGCCCAAGTAGGCTGGCGCCGATCCCGCAGGAGTGCAGATTGGAGGTTCCGTCGATGGTTGCGCGGTGCCATGTTGTCGGGAAGGAGACATGACCAACTCCTCGCGGGCTGGTCAAGGCCGCCGCGTTCCGCTAATAGCGGCCCTTTTGGGCACTGCCGCAGGCTTGCTCATCATCATCTCGCTGCTCTCGTCGATCGAATGGGACGCGTCTGCGTTGTTACGGGTGGGGGAGGACAACCCGGACATCATCTCCTACGTCGAGGAGCGGCTCGACCATGTACGCCCGGTCGCACCCCTGGGCCACGACGGCAAGTACTACTTCATCCAGGCTCACGATCCTCTGCTGCTCGAGCCTGCTGGGAACGCCGACCTGATCGACCGGCCCGTCTACTGGACCCAGCGCATGCTGTATCCGCTGCTGTCCTCCGCGGGGGGACTCCTGACCGGATGGGCGGTGGTGTGGGGGCTCATCTTTGTCAACCTCTTCGCCATCGCGCTGGGCACCTGGGCAACCTCCCGCTTAGCCGTTTCGCTGGGGGCAAGTCCGTGGTTGGGACTGGCCTTCGCTCTCAATCCCGGGGTCATCTTCGAGCTGATCATCGATGGAACCGGGGCGCTGGGCTGGGCGTTGGCGGTACTGGGCATCTGGCTCTTGATCGAAGGTAAGTACTCGGGGGCGGTGGTGGCGATCGTCGGAGCGGTTCTCGCTCGGGAAGCCATGATCCTGGTTGGCCTGGGCTTGGCTGTTCGCTTGTGGAAAGACAATCGGATGCGAGCCTTTGGAATGGTCGCCTGGCCGGCTCTGGCAGCGATCGGGTGGGCCTTGTGGGTGCGTTTGCAGCTGGGTGTTCCTCTTCTGACTTCCCAATCCGAGGAAATCGGCTTGCCATTCGTGGGCCTGAGCCGGGCGATCTCTCCCTGGATCGAGGAACCCGGCCGCAATCTTCTCTTCGGGGCGGTCGTGATCGTTCTGCTGCTGGTAGTCGTCATGCAGGCGGTGCGCCGGCCCTCGGCTGTCTCGTATTCGACCCTCGGCTTTGTGCTGATGGCACCCCTGCTCACCCGGCAGGTGTGGCTCAACTACTTCGACATCACGAGGGCCATCGCCCCCGTCTTCACGACATTCGTGCTCGTTCTCTTCACGAGGGATTCGGCTGAGCTCGGAGCGAACTCCCATGGCAAATGATTCGGCATCGACGGGCGGCGAGAACAAACCCAAAGCTGTTCGAGTGGGCGCAGTAGGAATCCTCATCGGTCTGCTGGCGATGTGCGTCACGTTGGCCATACACCGTTGGGACCCGGCCGGCCCGCTCATGGTGGGAGTCGAAGCGCCACTGCGGCCTTATGTGGAGGAACGGCTGGGCGACATCCCGCTGACGGACGGAACCGGACACGACGGAAAGTACTTTTTCGTGCAGGCCCACGATCCATGGCTGCTCGCACCCTCCGAAAATGCCGCATTGATGGAACGGCCGACGTACCGATCCCAGCGCATGTTGTACCCACTGATAGCAAGCCTCGGAGCCGGGCTGGGGGAGGACGGAATCCTCTGGTTAATGCTGCTCATCAACGTGCTGGCAATGGGAGTGGGAACCTGGGCAACCGCAGCAGTCGCTCAGTCGGCCGGAGCCAGTCGATGGTTCGGTCTGGCTTTTGCTCTGAACCCGGGAATCCTCTTCGAGTTGGCGTTCGATGGGTCGGGAGTCGTTGCCTGGGCATTGGTGATGGTTGCGATCCACGCGTCACTACGGCGGAGATGGATCGGAGCGGGGCTGGCCCTCTGTGGAGCGGTCCTGGCTCGCGAGGTCATGTATCTCCCGGTCGTAGGCATGGCTATCTACTTCTGGTCCCGAGAACGCTCGAGGGCGGTCGCGATGTTGGCCGCGCCGCTGCTGGTGCTCGGATCGTGGGGATGGTGGGTTCGCCGGCAATTGGACGTGCCCCTATCGACGCTGGAGTCGAATGAGATTGGCCTTCCGTTGGTCGGGTTGGGCGAGGCGATCCGGGTGTGGCTCCAACTCCCCGGTCTTCGGCTGGTCGTAGGGGTACTGGTGTTGGCGGTGGTAGTCGTGGCAATTCGACAGATCCTGGCCCGCCGTGACCTGATCGCACTGATCGGCATCGGTCTTGCCGTCGTGGCGATCTTCCTGCGGGGAGCCGTTTGGTTCAATTACTACGACAACACCCGTGCTGTCGCTCCGCTATTTACGACCATCGTGCTCGTTTGGGCCATTCGGCGCCAGACGGCCCGAACCGAGTCCTTGCATGAGTAGCCGGCCGGCCGCCTTGCGGCGATTCGCGTTGGTTCTGCTCTTAGGCAGCATGGCGGCCGTCCTGGCGGCCTGGGTCCTGTGGATGGTCGGCCTAGTTGATTCCGGGGGCGTTTCAGATCCCAACGGGAATCCGGTGGGTATCGACTACGCGATCTTCCACACCGGAGGGCGATTGCTGGCCTCTGATCACCAAGCGGACCTCTATGACGAAGGCGGTTTCCTCGAGGCTCTGGCCGCAACGACCGGCGAAGAAGACCCGGATCCATCTGGACTATTTGTGAACCCGCCTTTCTTCGCCGCGCTGTTCGCACCGCTCGGGAACGTTCAGTATCGAACCGGCTTCGCCATTTGGACGGGGATCGGCTTGGTGGCTCTCGGTCTAGGTCTCCGGCTGGCAGGTGCTCGTCGATGGGCACTGATCACGTTGGTGGCGCTGCTGTTTTACCCGGTGTTCGTGGGATTCCGGCTTGGACAGAACAGCTTCGTAAGCCTGCTGTTGCTGGCAGCCTGTTTCGCGCTGCTCCAGAAAGGCAACCATCGGTTGGCGGGGATTGCTCTCGGCTTGCTTGTTTTCAAACCTCAGCTGGCATTGGGTGTGGCTTTTTGGTGGACCATCGACTGGCGCCGGTATCGCATTGCATGGGTATCGGCTGGAGTGACGGCCGCGTCGGTCGCCATCGCCGGGTGGCTGCTGTGGCCCGGTGCCACCGAGGCCTACCTGGCGGACCTCCCGTCACTAGTCGGTTTCCGCAGTGCCGGTTTCCTGCGCAGCACTTTGAGCCCGTACGGTTTCTTCTCCCTCTTGGTTCCGGGACGCGATTCGCTTGTGTACGGCTTGACGATCGTGGCGGCGATTCTGGGCCTAGCGTGGTTCTGGTCGTACTGGAGAGATCATCGCTCTGACCTGGCCGGGCTCTTCGCTTTGTCGGTAATCCTGACCCTGTTGATCAGCCCCCGGGTCGTTGTCTACGACTGGACGCTTCTCCTGATTCCCGCGGTGATCCTGGCCACCCAGCGCAAAGACCTGAGAGACACCTGGTTGGTGATCGGCGGGATCGTCTCCATTGCTGCGGTCGTCACGATCCAGTTGACCGAAGCCCAGTTGTCGAACCTCAACTGGGCAATGCAGATAGCCGTTCCGGTGATGGTGGTGGGAGCTGTGGGCGTTTCTCGGTCGCTCGGGGCCAAACCCGTGGGCTAGCCGCCTCCCCGCCTCAAATCTTCTTGTCACACCCCCCAACTACACTCACCACTCCGAGGTCTGACGCACACATGTCCACTGATCGCATCGTTATTCGCGGCGCCCGCGAGCACAACCTGAAGAACCTTTCGCTCGAGCTGCCGCGCGACCAATTGATCGTGTTTACCGGTATCTCCGGGTCCGGGAAGTCGTCGCTGGCGTTCGACACGATCTACGCCGAGGGCCAGCGTCGGTATGTCGAAAGCCTCTCCGCCTACGCTCGCCAGTTCCTCGGGCAGATGGACAAACCCGACGTGGACTTCATCGAGGGGCTCTCGCCTGCCATCTCTATCGATCAGAAGACCGCCAGCCGCAACCCCCGATCCACCGTGGGGACGGTCACGGAGATCCACGACTACCTGCGGCTGCTCTTCGCCCGTATCGGCACACCCCACTGCCCGAACTGCGGCGAGCCGGTTGCCCGGCAAACCCCCCAGCAAATCGTCGATCAGATCCTCGAACTGGCCGAGGAGACCCGCTTTCAAGTCCTGGCCCCGGTGGTTCGAGGCCGTAAGGGCGAGTATGAGGCCCTGCTCAAAGAATTGGCCCGCGAGGGGTTTGCCCGGGCCCGCATCGATGGTCGGGTGCAAGAACTCACCGAAGAGATCAAGCTCGATCGGTACTACCAGCACACGATCGAAGTAGTGGTCGACCGGTTGGTCCGCAAGGAGGGAATCGAACGGCGGCTCACCGACTCACTGGAGACGGCTCTCCATCTGGCCGAGGGAGTGGCGGTCGTCGAGATCGTGGACGGGCCGACGCTCACCTTCAGTCAACATCTCGCCTGCAGCAACTGCGGCCTCTCCTTTGAAGAGCTGCAGCCTCGCAATTTCTCCTTCAACAGCCCGTACGGAGCCTGCACCGAATGTTCGGGTATCGGGACCCGCTATCAGGTTGACCCCGACCTGATCGTCCCCAACCACGAGCTCTCGATAGACGAGGGCGCCATCCTGCCCTGGTCGGGAACAAGGAGCCGGTACTACCAGCGGGTTCTCGAAGGAGTTGCCGAAAATGTGGGCTTCTCGACCGGGACTCCTTTCCAGGATCTGTCGTCGGAACAAACGGAAATCCTCCTGTACGGGATGGGCGATCAACAGGTCAAGGTTTCATATATCAACCGATTCGGACGGAAACGCCAGTACATGGCGACCTTCGAGGGGGCGGTACCGTTTCTCAGCCGTCGTCATGAGAATGCCGCTTCCGACTCGGCCCGGGAGTACTACCAGGAATACATGCGGGAGGTTCCCTGCGACGCGTGTGGCGGAGCCCGCCTCAACCCCACCTCGCTGGCCGTCACGATCAACGATCGGAACATCCATGAGATCTCCGCGCTGCCGCTCGGCAAAGCGGCCGCCGTCCTGGCGGGTCTCAAACTGTCTGATCGCGACCGCAAGATCGGTGAGCGGGTACTCAAAGAGATCCTGGCCCGGCTCCAGTTTCTCCTCGATGTGGGGCTCGATTATCTGAGCCTGGCCCGCGGCGCCGCCAGCCTGGCCGGGGGAGAGGCGCAGCGGATCCGTCTCGCCACCCAGATCGGCTCGGGGTTGGTCGGGGTGCTGTACATCCTCGACGAGCCGTCTATCGGCCTTCATCAACGCGACAACCAGCGGCTCATCGAGACGTTGCTGCGACTCCGGGACCTCGGTAACACGTTGATCGTCGTAGAGCACGACGAAGAAACAATCCGCACGGCCGACTATGTCCTCGACATCGGCCCGGGTGCAGGGGAGCACGGCGGCCGGATCGTCGTCGAAGGGACTCTCGCCGAGCTACTGGCCGAGCCGGCCTCCCTCACGGGCGACTACCTGGCCGGACGGCGCTCGATCCCCACTCCGGCCCTGCGGCGCAGTGCCAACGGCGGCAACATTGAAGTGATGGGAGCAACCGAGAACAACCTCAAGGAGATCGACGTCCAGTTCCCGCTCGGGCTGTTCGTCACCGTCACCGGCGTGTCCGGGTCCGGGAAGTCATCCCTGGTGCAAGAGATCCTTTCCAAGTCGCTCCACCATTCTCTGTACCGGTCGCGCGAGGTGCCGGGACGACACAAGAAGGTGGTCGGCGTCGAGCACATCGACAAGGTCATCAACATCGACCAGTCGCCGATAGGTCGCACGCCGCGTTCGAACCCGGCCACATACACCAAGGTCTTCGATCATGTCCGGACCCTTTTCGCCTCGACTCCCGATGCCCGTACTCGCGGCTACAAACCCGGCCGGTTCTCGTTCAACGTCAAGGGCGGCCGCTGCGAAGCCTGCAAGGGGGACGGAACCATCAAGATTGAGATGCACTTCCTGCCCGATGTCTACGTGCCATGTGAAGTCTGCAAAAGCAAGCGGTATAACCGGGAGACTCTGGAGATTCTCTGGAAGGGTCACACCATCTCCGATGTGCTGAACATGTCGATTGAGGAAGCCCTCACCTTCTTCGAGAACCAGCCCAGGATCGTCCGGGTATTACAAACCATCTATGACGTCGGGTTGGGTTACGTACGCCTGGGCCAGCCTGCTCCGACGCTTTCCGGGGGAGAGGCGCAGCGGGTCAAACTGGCCTCCGAGTTGGGCAAACGATCGACCGGGCGAACGTTCTACATCCTCGATGAACCGACCACGGGCCTCCATTTCGAGGACATCCGAAAGCTGCTGGGGGTTCTGCAGCGGCTGGTCGATTCCGGCAACACGGTGGTCGTGATCGAACACAACCTCGATGTGATCAAAACGGCCGATTGGGTCATCGATCTTGGACCCGAAGGGGGCGAGGAAGGCGGCCGGATCATCGCTCAGGGGACACCCGAACAGGTGGCTGCGGTCCCGGAGAGCTACACAGGTAAGTTCCTCCGCGAGGTTCTGGGCTAGGGGATTCGATCCGTCGGGCATGCGTTGCTTCGCCAGTGCAGAGTGATGGGCCCAATGACCTGGGTACACGGGAAGTCACTGAGCTTTGCACGGAAGATCTCCACCACCTTCCGTTCCGCAGGCGAGATGGCTTCCGGCTCCAATTCGAGTTGGCCTTCCTCGACGACCACGGAGGCTGCGTCGATGGAAGTTTGGAGCTGCGTAAGGGCCAGTTCTCTGCGCCTCGTGTCGCGTACGTAATAGTGCATCACGACAGACGGCGCCGTGAACCTCTCGGGGAGATAGGCGGGGAGGTACGGTTTGTCCGGGTAGTGGATGAACGACTGCCCGGGGGCCAAGCCGCTTTCGAGCTGAAGGACAACGTTGTCGAATCTCTCGAGGGGCTCGCGGGTAATCACCATGGTCTCGTCAACTATCCGGAAGATGCCTGGCAGCAGCGCCAGGGCAGCGAGGGCGACAATCACCACCCGTGGAAGACGGTCCTCCTCGCTGGTGGCGGTGTCGGGCTTCTGAAGTTGGTGGGCGATGAGGGGAATCGCCGGCACGACATACAGCCAGTAGCGGACGATCGGAAGTCGGGAAACGACCGCAATGGCGATAGCTGCAATGAGAAAGAGTGCACCACTTCTGCGGAAGGCCGACCCGAGCGCGTTGCGGTTGACGCCGACGATGATGGGGATCAGGACAGCAGGGAGAATGAGGGCCCGTAGCCCTACCATCGCTTGATCAAACGGGTAGAACTGGGTCGACCTGGATTCCATTGCCAACTCAACAACACCGAAGCGAATGTCCGGGAAAGCGAGAACAGCTGTGATGGCGACAAGAAGCAGAGGTGCAAGGACCATGACGAACTTCCTCAATGCTGATCGTCCACCCTGTTCGGCGGCAAAGATGACAACGACCGGGGTGAGTAAAAGCGCCCGAATGTCAATACAGGCGCCGAGACAGGTCACCACAGCGGCGAGTCGGTACCTCTTGTTCGTCACGGCCAGAAGGGCTCCGAGCATGGCTGCCGTCGCCCACAGTTCAACAGTCGAAACCAGTCGAGTCTGGATGAAGGCGACTGCCGCAGTAACAAGTCCGATTCTCAATGCGACGCGATCGTCTCCACCCATGCCACGGAAGACACCGCGGGCCATTGCGCCAATTACCGCAATGGTGATGCCCACCGCGACGGCCCGGGCAAGCTCGAAAGGACCGGGCGCGAGGTCGAGGAGACCTTCTAGCGCGAAGACGATGATCGTTTTGTGATCGACGACTTCGCGGTATGGGATCCCTCCCGCGAATATCTCTCGACCTGCCCACACCCATATGGCCTCATCGAATGTCAACGGAACGAGTGCCGACAGAATTGCGGCGACCGCTGCGACGATGGCCCATTTTGCGAATGAGGGTGACCATTCCACGCGATGTTGAGTCATTGCGGCGCCTCAGCCGCGGCCGTTGACGATCTGGTCTGCACCCACCAACCGGCTCCCAGCCACACAAATAGCCACAGGGGAGCGAAAGCGCGGACTGCGTTGTTCCCGTCACCCCAGACCACAACCGAGGAAACCAGTGCCACCACGATCCACGGGACGGTCAACCAAGCGATCAACCTATGGCGGATCAGCACGACCACGATCAGCCCCCCGACCAATGCCGCCAATGCCACCATTGCCTGCACAAGGTCGCCTGTGCTCTCCCACTCTGTGAACGACTCCACCATTCCGACCAGCGGCCACGAGAAGTTGTTCTTGGCGGAAAGGCCGTTGCCAACTTGCCAGGACAACCAACCGACCCAGAGTCCCAGAGGAACGGCGGGTGCCAGGGCCACGGCGATTGCCCGGCGACCTTCGCCCTCGAAGAACATCCATCCGGCCAAGCCAACGGCGAACAACAGGTAGGCGTCTTTAGTGAGAGCGGCCGCAGCTAGAGCCAGTACGGCCCATCGGGTCCGGCGCCGGATTGCCAGGCTCACCGCCAGCATCGCCAGCGCTATGGCTAGGGAGTCGGCGGTAGCCAATTGCACCGATAGCCAGAGCCCGAGGTTGCCGAGGACGCCCAGCACCGCCCACCATCGGGCGCCGAGCAGCGACGCGACATCGGCGGTCGCCGCGGTCGCGACTCCGAATCCAATCACCGTAAAGGCCGCCAGCCCCACCAGAACCCCCTGCGGCGGAAGCAAACCGAATCCTCCTGCCAGCCATCCATACAGCGCCCGTCGGTACCGGTATGCGCCGTCGTCCGCCAGGTCGGGGAGGCTGTCCAGCCCGAGCGGATCACGGGCGATCAAATACGAGTATTGGCCGTCGTGGCCGAGTCCCTCGGTTAACGGGATGGAGCCAAGCTCCTTTTCGATGAGCGGGCGGGTGTCGGACTCAGTGCCGACCCTGAGGATGAACGACAAATCACCGTCAACGGTGCGCAGCTGGCTCCACAGGGCGAAGCCGGCCACCAGCACACCAACGAGAAACCATCCGGCCAGCCGGCTCAGGGAGGGGCGCGGCAGGGTCTCCGCGGAGCGTGTCATGCCGGCCCGTCGGCTTGGGATACCGAAACGGCCCGCATGCCAGAACCCAGCACCGCCAGTGTGAGGAGGGGAGCGAAGACCCGCAGCGAGTTGTTGCCCAGGTTCCACACCCATCCGGAGGAGATCACCGCCAGGATTACCCAGGGCCAGGTGAGCCAACGCAGAAGGGAAGATCGTGAGAAAAACGGGACGAGAGCTGCCAGTACCAAACCACCGATGGCGATGAGCGAAAAGGTGAGATCCTTCGCACTGGTCTCCGCCCATCCGGTGGCTGAGCCGAAGATACCGACCAGCGGGACGGAGAAGTTGCCGCGCGGGGTGAGCCCTTCGCCCATCGTGGCCGTCAGCCAAAGCGACCAGATCACCAGGGGTGTCGCTGCCCCGACCACGAGGAGAGCCGATTCCCGGCGATGGGCCCGAAACCACTCCGAGCCGGCCAGACCGGCCGCCACCAACACGTATTGGTCCTTAGCGAGGGCAGCGAGTGCGAGTGCCATCGCTCCCGGGACGCGAAGTCCGCGGCGCCACAACGCCACACCGCTCAGGGCCAGCCCGAGGGCGAGGACATCCGGGGTGAGGAGCTGAACCGACAGCCAGACCCCGGGATTGGCCAGCACGCCGGCGACAACCCACGGACGAGTCCCCAGGGAGGCTCCCAGGTCGGCCATCCCTGCGGTCGCCAAACCCATCCCCACTGCCGTCCACACCATGAGTCCCACCAGAGCTGCTTGCCCGCCCAACCAACCGAAACCACCCGCCAGGGCAGAGAGCAGAATGCGCCGGTATCGGTAGGCGCCGTGGTCGAACAGATCGGGAGCCGATCCGCGACCCAGCGGGTCCACCGCGATCAAGTATGAGAACTGCCCATCGTGTCCGGCTTGCTCGACAGTTGCCACCGGACCGAGTTCGGCTTCGATGAGGGGTCGCAGCGCTGAAGCCTCGCCGGTGTTCACCAGGCCGGTCCAGTCGCCGTCCAAGGCCCGCACCTGCAGCCACTGGAGAAACACGGCAACCAGCACGCCGACGAGGAACCATGCCATCAGATGCCGCGTGTCGAGTCTGCGAGACACGGCATGGGGGGCGCGTTGCATGGATGGCATTGTG